>JBDHDH010000012.1:0-65579 GCA_039591615.1 Gemmatimonadota bacterium
GGGCGTCGTGAGGAACGCCAGATTGGTAAACGTGAACGGGGTCGCGGCGCCCGGATGCGTGATGGTCAGCTGGGTCGCCGCGACGTCCATGTTCTGGAAGGTCACATTGTCGAAGGTGGTGATCGTGCCGCCGGTGGAGACGAGGAGCGCGTTGTCAAACGTGGCGTTATCGACGCTCAAGCCGCCCACCGTGAGCACGTTGCCGCTCCCGGTGATGGTGGGGGTCTCGACGGCCGGCACGAGGAGGCTGCCCAGGGCCAGCACGGTGGTCGCGAGATCGACGGTGGCCGACTGGTCGAGCTCGAGCTCCTGAAAGCGCGAGTCGGTCGGGGTGGGGTTCGCCATGCTGATGGTCTGGACCCCGGTCCCGAGGAACACCACCCGATGCGTGCCCGACGCCTGGAAGCCGTTCAGCGAGCCGGCCTGGGTGAAGTCGCCGCTCAATTGGATCTCCCCCGCGCTCAGCCCGTTCGCCTGGGTCGACCCGCCGAAGCTGGCGTTGCCGCCGATCACCAGGATGTCCGTCGGCTGGGTCATGACGACGGTGCCGCCGGTGCCGACGGTGGCCAGGTTGCCGCTCACCGTTAGCTGGTTCCCGTTCAGGACCACCGCGCCCAAGGTGGCGGTGAGATCGGCCCCCACCGTCGTGGCACCGCCCAGGGTCAGCGTGCTATTCAGGCCGTTCAGCGTGAGGGCACCGGGGATCGTGGTGACGCCGCCCAGCGTCCCGCTGGCGTTGTCGCCGTTCACGGTGAAGTTGCTGCCAACGGTGAGATCCCCGCTGACCGTGAGACTCGCGCCCGTACCCTGGACCGCCAGCACGCCCGCGATCGAGGTTCCCGCGTAGGTCGCGGCACTGCCGGTCACCGTCAGGTTCTGGTACGTGAGCGAGGCGGGGATCGTCTGCGCCGCGCCGCTGAAGGTGGTCGTCCCGATGGAATACGCGCCGCTTACCGTCAGGGCCCCACCGATCGAGAGCCCGGCGAGCGTGGCGTCGCCCCCGATGGTCACGTCGCCATCGGCGACGAAGGTGCCGGCGCCGCTGACCGGCGCGGTGCCGGTCGTGGTGAGCGCGCCCAGCGCCAGCACCGTGGAGGTGACGTCGAGCCCCGCGGGGGTCGTCACGTCGACCTCCTGGAAGTGCGACTCGGTCGGGTTGGGGTTCGCCATGCTGATGGTCTGGACCCCGCTGCCGGCGAACACCACGCGGTGCGTGCCCGTGGCCACGAAGCTGGTGAGCGCGGCGACCTGGCTGAAGTTCCCCGCGAGCTGGATGACCCCGGCGCTGAGACCCCCGGCGGGCGTCGACCCGCCAAAGCTGGTGTTGCCCCCGATCACCAGGAGATCGGTCGGCTGGCTCATGACAATGGCGGCGCCGGTCCCGCTGGTCGACAGGTCGCCCCCCACCGTCAGCTGGTTCCCGTTCAAGACCACTTCGGAGAAGGTCGCGGTGACGGCGCCGGTCACGGTCACGACGCCGGCCAGGGTGAGCGAGGTGGCGCCGCCGGTGACCGTGAGGTCCCCGGTGATCTGTGTGCCCGCGAGCGCGGTCGCGGTGCCGCTCACGGTCACATTGGGGAACACGCCCGCCATCGTCACTCCCGTGCCCGCCACCTCGACGGTGCCGGTGCCGGTGATCGACGTGCCCGCGTCCACGGTGCCGTTCACCGTGATCGTGAACCCGGTGGTGTTCAGTGTCGCCCCGTTCTCCACAGTGAGGGCGTTCGCAAACGCGTCCGCCGAGAGCGTGGGTTGGTTGGGCGCCGTGGCCGGCACGAGCACGTTGTCACTCGAGGTCGGTACCGCCCTGGTGCTCCAGTTGTTCGGGTTGGACCAATCGGTGGGGGCTGCAATGTCGCCACCCACCCACACCGAGCCCCCGCCCAAGGGCAGAATGTCGAACGCGGAACTGGTCGTAGACAGAAGACCCGTCGACGCCACGAGCGTATAGCCGAATCCGGCGGCGGTGATGCTTAGGTCTCCGAAGCTGGCGATCCCGTTTACCGTGGTCGCCTGCGTGGTGCCCAAGAGTGAGCCGCCGCCTGGATTCGCCCCCAGCGCAACGGAGACCGGGTTCGCTTGATTCGTCGTCAGATTGCCGAACTGATCCCGCACCGCCACATCCACTGCCGGTGTGATGACGGCATCGATGATGGCGTCGCTCGGCTCCACGGCGAATTCCAGTGATGCCGGCGAGGCCGGTGTCCCCGTGGCGGTGAACGTCACGACAGGCAACGGGCTGACCGTCGGGAGGGTAGCTTCAACGGTGTTCGCCCCCGCGGTGGTGCCGAGCTGCAGGGTGACCGACGCCTCCCCCGCAGCGTCGGTGGTGACCTGGGCCGCGGAGAGTGACCCTCCGCCGCCAGTCACCGCGAAGTCGATTGAGACACCGGCGACGCCGTTCCCGAACTGATCGGTGGCCCGCACAACCAGCGGCTGTACCAGGGACGCCGCTACCGTGCCCGTCTGGCCGTCTCCGCCGACCAACACCAGATCCGTGGCCGCGCCTGCCAGCGCGGTCAGAGCGAATGTGGCCGGCGGGATCCCGCTCACCGACGCTTCGAAGGTCTGTGCTCCGGAGACCGTTCCTAGCGTCACTGCGGCTGTCGCTCGTCCCGCATCGTCGGTCACGACCTGGGGTGTCTCCACCGTCCCACCCCCGGTCACGGCCTGAAACTGCACGACGATCCCCTTGACCCCCAGCCCGTCCGCCGCCACGACCAGCGCCTCGAGATTGGTCGCGCTCCCAATGGGCAGGGTCTGCCCGCTTCCCGCCGCCGCTTGGACCTCCGTGGGCAGCGGGACGAACGTGACGAGCGCCGAATCCGCCACGCCGTTCGGCGTCACGGCCTTCACGTACGTGGTGCCCCGTGTCCCCGGCGCCTGAAGCACACCGAGGCGATCGATCTCTGGCTCCGGTGTCGTCGTGCTCCACGCCACGAAGAACTGCGACACCGGGGAGTCCGCCCCATCGAACGCGGTCACCCGGTACTGCGCCGTGCCGCCCAGCGTCACGACCGAATCCGCCGGCGCCACCGCCAGCCTCACGACGCTCTGTCCAGGACCCGCGAAGGTCACGGGAATCTCCGCCGCCTGCGCCTGCGGATCCGGTGCTCCCGTCTGGACTTCCACGTCCTGCGTGCCGCTGAACAGCACCTGTCCCCCCGCCCGGAGCTCCAGCGTGACGCTCAGGATCTCGCGGTCCGCGATCAGGGGAACCAGGATGTCCAGCTCGACCGAGTCCGCGCCGGCGGGGATCGCCACGGTCGTGTCTCGTATGATCTGCTGTGGTGGGCGCACCACCACGACGCGGAGGTTGTCGATGACCAGGTTGAACGCGACCAAGTCAAGACCCGCGGCGAGTACCGGTTGCACCGCCAGGTGCGCGGTGCGTGGTGGACTGGTGGGGGTGTCGGTGCAGGTCGCGGTGAGCAGCACGAGCGCTGCCAGGGCCAGCGGTCGCAACCAGGGTGGCCCGAGAACGGAGTCAGGGTGTCGAGGTTTCATCGCGCCGAGTTGATGGATCCAGTCGTGAATCATTCAGAGTCGCTGTGTGCTACCGCTGAGCTGTGCGTCAGCATCGGGCATCAGGTGTTGTCGCGGTCCGCCCGGCGAGGTCGTGAGCGAACCAGGGGAGAGCTGGGCCGCACCTCAGAGCCGCATGCGATGGCTGCGGGACGAACTGGGACATGTACGATTCTGTCGTGCCAGTTGTATGCCAACGCTGCCAAACTTGGCCAGATTCACACGAGTCCCTCGGGATGGGCGATCACGTAACTCGCCGGTTTACAGGCCGTAACGGGACTTGCCCGAACCGATCCAGCCCTTTTGAGGCGTGCGGGTGGGCTCGTCCGCACCTGGGGATGAGGCGGCTGCTCCCCTGAGGGGCCCGGTTGGCTTTTCCCACCGCATCTGCGTCGAGCTGAGCGGAACTTTTTGTGCCGATCAAACGTAGTTGAAGCGATCAACTCCGATCGAACATCACCGGTCGTTGGCCTCGAGAAACACCGATGCGCGGGAGCACGCGTCGAGGCACCGCCCCGGAAGTGTTTTCTAATCAACGAGTTGGACAACTTTAACACTGACTGCTGCAGGGGTGCGCATGATCAAGGTACGTCACGTGGTCGCGATCACAATCCTCGCGGGGGCGCCGCTCCAGGCCCAGCAGTTCGGCGCCTACTCGGCGACGCAAGACGGTGAGATTCTCATCAGTGAGCCGGTGAAACAGGGTGAGCCAGCGACGGTCTACATCTACCGGCGCGGCGGAGGCGGCTGGGAGCAGGCCGGCACCCTCATGGCCCCCGCCCATGAGGGTGGAGACTTTTTCGGCCGCTTCATCGCGACAGACGAGCGGACACTCATCGTTGGCGGCACGGCCTTCGAGAGCGGCAAGGGCGCCGCCTGGGTCTACCGCCGCAGCGGGGATGAGTGGGAGCTGGTGGAGATGCTACGTCCCCATGACGTGGAAGAGGGCGACTCATTCGGCCGTTTTGGGCTGTTGCATGGCGACCTCCTCTTCATCTCCGCGCTCGGACACAACGAGGGTCGCGGGGCCGTCTGGGTATTGCACCGGGACGAGAGCGGGAAGTGGAGTCACGAGGCGAAGCTGACGCCGGGTGAGAACGCCAGTCCGCAGGAGTTCTTCGGTTGGTCCCTGGCGTTCGACGGCGAGCGGCTGTTGACTGGCGCCCTGCAGGCGAGCCGCGAGCTTCAGAACCGCGGCGCGGCATACGTTTTCCGTCGGTCCGGGCCGGGCAGCTGGACGCTCGAGAGCCGGATTGCGCTGGGTGAAGAGGAGTCCCAGCCCGGTGATGGCTTTGGCGGCGCGGTAGCCTGGCTCGACAGGCACGCGCTCATCGGAGCCCCGGGGCGTGACGATGGCATCGGCGAAGTCCGGAGCTACCACTTTCGCGGAGGGGAATGGGTCGAAGGCGTTACGCTCGGTGCGTATGAGCGGTCTTCCAGCACTCGTTTCGGGGGCAGCCTGGTGACGCGCGCAAACGAGCTGTGGGTCGGCGCACCGGGCGCGGACGGAACCGGACGTGTGTACCGGATCGCTTTCGATGCCGAGGCCGGCCGATTCGGTGACGTGACCAAGCTCGCCGGTCTCGACGAGGACATTGGGGACGGGTTCGGTAGCACGATCACGATCGGTGAGAACGTCGCGATCGTTGGTGCCACCGGTGACGACTTTGGGCTCGGCTCCGCGATCATCCTGGAGCGCGACGGCGACTCGTGGCGCGCAACGGAGAAACTGTTGGGCCCGGATCCAGCGAGCCTCGATGCCCTCGTGGCTGGTGAGATCGGGTGCGCCGACGGCTATGCAGATCAGTTCGAGTGCAGTCAAGTCGACATTCTCTCGTTCCTGCCCGTGCAGGACATCGGTGGGGGCCGCGGTGCGCAGACCAACGATGTATGGGGATGGACGGATCCAGCTTCGCGGAAGGAGTACGCCATCGTCGGTCGCACCGACGGCACGGCATTCGTTGACGTCACGAACCCGGCGAGTCCGGTGTACGTCGGGAATCTGCCGAAGACTGCGAGGTCTCGGGGCAACTCGTGGCGTGATATCAAGGTGTACGACAACCACGCGTTTATCGTTGCCGACGGTGCCGGGCGACACGGCATGCAGGTCTTCGACCTCACGCGTTTACGCCGAGTCTCCAACCCGCCGGTCGTGTTCGAAGCGGACGCCCATTACGACGGCATCGCCTCGGCGCACAACATCGTGATCAACGAGAAGACCGGATTCGCGTATGCCGTGGGCTCGAACGGCGGTGGTGAGACGTGTGGTGGTGGACTCCACATGATCGACATTCGGAACCCTACCGAGCCCACCTTCGCCGGCTGCTTCGCCGATCCCGCGACGGGTCAGGCCAAGACGGGCTACTCTCATGACGCCATGTGTGTGGTCTACGACGGGCCCGACACCGAGCACGTGGGCAAGGAAGTCTGCTTCGGGTCCAACGAGAACGCACTCTCCATCGCCGACGTCTCGGACAAGCACAACCCGGTGCCGATCGCATCCGCCACCTATCCGAACGTTGCGTATGCGCACCAGGGGTGGATCACCGAGGACCACCAGTACTTCTTCATGAACGACGAAGGCGACGAGTCGAGCTCTGTTCGGGCCGGCCAGCCGATGCCGGGAACCCGGACGCTCATCTGGGATGTTGCGGATCTCGATGACCCCATCATGGTAAAGGAACACTTCGGTGAGACGTTCACGATCGACCACAATCTCTACATCAAGGGTGACTTGATGTACCAGTCGAACTACGTGAGCGGTCTCAGGATCCTGGACATCAGCAGTCCCGAGAACCCAAAGGAAGTTGGATTTCTCGACACGGTTCCGTGGAGCGAGGAAATCGAGTTCGACGGCTCGTGGAGCAACTACCCGTTCTTCGAGAGCGGCACGATCGTCGTCGCGAGCGGCAAGGAGGGCGTGTTCTTCCTCAAGTACCGTCCAATCGAGCTGCTGCCCTAGCAAGGAGCCGGCCCGCGAGCCTACCTCTTGGCTTGCGGGCCAGCGGCTCCCTCACTCGGGGAGCCCATGAGCTGTCTGATCAGTCCTTCCTCCACGACCGCACGTGGCCACCACCCCGTGGTTTCCTCGTCGCCGCTGGCGCGCGACATGACTTGGCGTTTGTGTTCAGTGAGGTGACGTCGGGTGCTCGAAACCGCTCCAGCGGTCCCGAGCGCTCTCTTCAAACGTCCTGGACCGGAGTCGTGCCATGAAAGCGGCGATGCTGGTGAGCATACTCGGCGCGGTCTTGGTGGCCTTGCCGGTACCCCTGGATGCGCAAGACCTCTCCCACGGTACGTGGACCGGCACACTCGTCCTCACGAACGGGGTCGAAGCCCGAGTCGAGTTCCTCGCTCGCAGTGACCGTGACGTTACAATGAATGTCGTCGGCGGCGCCGCCTCCCCGGTCACCGATCTGGAGACCGCCGAAGACGGGATGCGGTTCCAGTGGGGTGGGTTTACATGTTCCCTGACCCGAGCAGGCGACTGGGAGTTCGTCGGCAGTTGCACGACCGGAGACGGTACGGTGGGCGATCTCACGCTTCGACAGACCGAGAGCTACGGGCGACGCAGTGACGTCCTGACGACCGAGGACCTGATCGACACCCAGGCGACGAACGTCTACGATGCCCTGCGGCGTCTCCGCCCCTACTGGATTCGGCCGCGGGGCGAGCCGCGAATGGGGTACTCGGCAGTGGTGATGGTCTACGTCGATCGCCGACGGGTCGGTGATGTCACCGTGCTCCGTGATATGCAGCCGGCAGACGTTCAAGAAGTTCGGTTCTACAGCGCGTCCGAGGCCACGACATTGTTCGGGACAGGCAATGAAGGTGGTGTCGTCCTCGTCACGCTACGTCATGGGTGACGTTCTCGTCGTGTCGAGCCCGGCGGCTATTCGGCGAGGCCCCGGGTTCACCTGGATTCTCCTTCACCAGGCGGCCATGCCGGCGTAGGACCCCACTACGACTTGGGGATCTGTTTGTCACGATCGACGAACGGCTTCTTGACTACGCTGGCGTCGGCCTCGCCGCCAGGAGTGACGACCGTCAGCTTTGTACCCGTCTCCCCGAGCTGCTTCGGAACCATGGCGTAGCCGATGTTCTTCTTCAAGCGCGGGGAGTGTGCGGCCGATGTGACGTAGCCGATGGGCTCTCCATGGTACCGCACGGTCCACCGTGTCATGTTGAGGTCCAGGCGAGGTCCGGCAATCTCGACTCCGACCAGCGTCCGGCTCACTCCCGCTGTCTCGATCTCCCGCAAGGCATCCTTGCCGACGAAATCGGCATCTTGGTCCAGGTCCACGAGCCAGCCGAGTCCAACTTCGTATGGATTGTCTTCCAGGGTCATGTCGATCCCGTAGTTCAGAATGCCTGCCTCGATTCGGCGGATATCTGAGGGCCCGGTGGGAGCGATGGCGTAGGGCTTGCCCGCCGCCATTACGCGGCTCCACAGCGCATCGCCTCGACTCGCGTTCCGGAGATATACCTCGTAGCCAATCTCGCCGCTCCAACCGGTGCGCGTGACGACGACTGGTATGCCGTCGAGGTCGGTTTCGACAAAGCGATAGTACTTCAAGTCCCGGACCGACTCGCCGAACAGCGTTTGCACGACTTCCTTGGACTTTGGTCCCTGGATCTGGAGCGGAGCAACGTCGAGCTCCCGGAGGTTGACTTCCATGCCGGAGCGGTATGCGATGCCCTTTGCCCAGAGGAGCACATCGCTGTCGGCGAGGGCCAGCCAGAAGTGATGCTCGCCCAAGCGCAACAGCACCGGATCGTTGATGATACCGCCGTCTTCGGCGGTGATGATGACATACTTACCCTGTCCCACTTCGCACTTTGTCAGGTCGCGGGGCGTGAGCATGTTCGTGAATGTGAATGCGTCTCGACCCGTGATTTCGACCTGACGCTCGACGGCCACATCCCAGACCGTGACCCCCTCGATCAACTTCCAGTACTCCCGCTCGAGGTCGTCGTAACCGATTGGGAGCAGCATGTGATTGTAGACGGTGTAGCCCCAGCACCCAGCCTCTTGTGTGGCGCCAAAGTACGGGGACCGACGCAGCCGCGCCCCGCGCTGAATCGTGTTGAGATCGAACGGTGCTTTCACGGTGGTCTCCTCGTCGCGCTCGAATTGCGATCAGAGAAGGTACCCGATCCTGGGGAATCACCACAACTCACTATCGCTCGGCGTTGAGACTGCGGGCTCATCGGGCTGCCGCCGGCCGCCTCACTCGAGACGCGTGGGAGGCGGTCAGTGATGGATGTGCACCCATCTTCGCCGGCAATGTCAAAGGGAGGTACCGCCCCTCGCGCTGGCGGTCACGTCATGCTGATCTAGGTAGCCCTGGTGTGTCCGCTCGCCAACGACGCTGTGAGGTTCTTTGCCGGTGGGCTGATTTCTCGCCGCAGCGTCTGTTCCACGAGTCGCTCCACCTCGACGCCCCGACGCCGCGCTTCGCCCTCGTATGCGTGATAGGCCTCATCACTGAGCTGGGCCCAGACTCGAACCCTCCGCATGAGCATCCTCCTTGGTGCGCACCCAGCACTGCTAGGTAACAGGGACCCCCTTGTGGCCATAGCAGAGGATGCCGCTGTGCCCTTCCTTCCGAAGACAACGGAACTCGAGGGAGACTTCCATGCCCGGTCGTACGTCGGTCGGATCACAATCTGCCACTTGAACCATGAGCCGGGCGCCCTCTGGTGTTTCCACGAGCGCCATAGCGTAGGGGGCCTCCATCTGGAGATCCGTCGGTGGTGTGCGAACGACCGTTGATGTGATCACCTTCCCGCTGAGCGACAGCTGCATCTGCTCCCACTCCTCCGCACCGCACGACGGACACACCCGCCGGATCGGATACACCACTTTGCCGCAGGCGCGGCAGCGCCCGGATTCGAGCCGATAGCGGCTCGGGATCTCGCGCCAGTATCTCGGACTCGGCATGATCACACCCTCCCGAAGATGTGGACGATGGAGCTGGCCCCCGAGCCACCCATGTTCTGGGTCAGTCCGATGTCGGCGTCCTTTACCTGACGCTGGTGCGCCTCGCCACGAAGCTGCTCGAAGATCTCGATGGCCTGCGCGATTCCCGTTGCGCCGACGGGATGTCCCTTGGACTTGAGGCCGCCGCTGGTGTTGAGGGGGATCCGGCCGCCAAGCGCGGTGAGGCCAGAGCGCGCGGCCTCGCCTCCCTTTCCTCGTGGCACGAAGCAGAGTGCCTCCGTGACGCAGATCTCCGCGATGGAGAAGCAGTCGTGCACTTCGGCAACCTGCACAGCCGTGGGGCTGATGCCCGCCATCTTGTAGGCCCTGCTCGCAGAGAGGCTCACGGCGTCCAAGACTGCCGGATCGTCGCGGTGTGCCAGCGCCATCGGGGCTGTGGCAAAGCCACTCGCGAGAATCTTCACGGGCCGATCGGTGAACTCGTGCGCGCGGTGCAGCGGGCACAGGAGCACGGCCGCCGCGCCGTCGCTCACCGGCGAGCAATGGAGCAGGCGGAGCGGATCGGCCACCATCGTCGAGTTCATCACGTCCTCGGTAGTGACTTCGCGACGGAACTGCGCCTTCGGGTTGAGCGCGCCGTGGTGATGGTTCTTGACCGAGACAGCGGCGAGATCTTCCTCGGTGGTCCCATAGGCCTCCATGTGCGCCCGGGCGATCAGGGCGTAGAGCGCCGGGAACGTCACGCCGTGGTAGACCTCTTGCTCCTGGTCCGCCGCCGTTGCCAAGACCGCGGTGACGTCCGCCCCGTCTGTCATCTTCTCGACTCCGGCGGCGAGCACTAGGTCGCTCATGCCCGATGCGACATCCAGGAACGCCGTCCGAAGCGCGACACCTCCCGACGCGCATGCCGATTCCACGCGGGTGGCTGGGACCCCAGCCATCCCGAGATGATCGGCCAAGAGCGGTCCCAGATGTTCCTGTCCGACGAACTGACCGCCGGCCATGTTTCCGACGTAGACGGCGTCTATGTGATCAGCGCGTGCGTGCTCCAGCGCCTCCTTCGCAGCATCGACAAAGAGGTCGCGCAAGCTCGACTGCCACAGTTCGCCGAAACGGGTCATGCCCGCACCGACGATCGCCACCTCGCGCATGTGAGCCTCCTCACCCGTTGATTGGTGCTGACAGGGTCCCCGGCGACAACCGCACCGCCGCGGACTCAAGCGTTCACAATGATCTTCTCTCGATACTTCGCATACTGACCGTAGGTCAGATACCGGCGCGGTCCCTCGAGCATTGAGCGCACCGTCGGTGCACGCCCACGCCGTTCCGGCAGCAACGCCGTTGCCTCGAGCACGAACGAGTCGCTCCCCGCTCCCGAGCCGAACGAAGTGATGAGTATGCGGTCACTCGCCGTCGCCTCGTCCAGAATGGCCGCCAGCCCCGTGGGGGACGAGCCCGAATAGGTGTTCCCCATGGTCGGCACCACCCACCCGGTCTCGAGTTGTTCCTTGGTGAATCCCAGCTGCTTTCCCACCGAGAGCGGGAACTTGCCGTTGGGCATGTGGAACACTGCGAAGCGGAAGTCCTTGGGCTCCAGCTTCGCCTTGGCGAGGATCGCTCGCGTCGCTGCGCTGACGTGCCGGAAGTACGCGGGCTCCCCGGTGAACCGGCCGCCGTGCTGAGGATAGAACTCCCCTTCACGGCGCCAGAAGTCTGGCGTGTCACTCGTGTAGCTATGGGTGGCGACGACCTCGGCCAGGACGTGCCGGCTTCCGAAGATGAATGCCGCCCCACCCGCGGACGCCGAGTACTCGAGGGCGTCGTTGGGTGCCCCTTGCGACGTGTCGGCGCCGACAGCGAGGGCGTATTCCAAGCGGCCGGACTCCACCAGCCCGAGGGCGACGAACATGGCTTCTGTGCCGGCCTTGCACGCGAACTCGAAGTCGGCCACGTGGACCTCGGGCGCGATGCCGAGAGCCTCCGCGACCACGGTGCCGCTGGGTTTGACAGCGTAGGGGTGCGATTCCGATCCGATGTAGACCGCTCCGATCCTGGCGGGGTCGATTCCCGCGCGCGCGACGGCGGCGCGCCCGGCCGCCACCGAGATCGTGATGGTGTCTTCGTCGAAGCCGGGAACCGACTTCTCCTCCAGGAGGAGCCCCCGTCGAATGCTGTCGGGGTCCTTGCCCCATTGACGAGCGATTTCCGCGGTCGTGATGCGGTTTCGGGGGACAAACGCCCCGTAGCCCACGATTCCTGCCATGATCGTCTCCGCTGAGAATAGGGAGCGCGTGACACGGGTCTTTCAATGATCCACTTGAAGGAAAGGAGATCTTGTCTGAAGAAGCGATGAAGGCGGCTATAAATGGCTCAACGAGCGACGGCGCTGAGTCGACCTTCGGTCTCACGTCATCGGGTTTGATCGATTACACGACAACTCGCCGATGAGTCGCTCGGATCCTGAAAGAGCTGTTTGAGCCGCTTTACTTCTGCACCTTCCCGCTCCCGTTCCCACGCGCGGTCGATGGCTACCTTGTCCGCTTCCGACAAGTGCCAAGACAACGGTGGATCGATGCCGTCCGGTGCAAGGACCACCGATTCGAGGAACCCCGGGCACCGGTCCGACAGGATCTCGAGCTCGAAGTCGCCCCGGACGGACTGGGTGGACTTCCGTACTTTCAGCACGGTTCGAACGGGTCCCCAGGTCGCGTACGCCCACCCTCCCGAGCGGTGTGGTGGCTCGACGGTCTCATCTGCTGGAAACGCCCGTATCTCCACGACGACGATCCGACGAAAGCGCTCCCAGAGACGGTCCTCGTGTTCCAAGAGCGTCACCAGCCACTCGGCCGCCGTTACGACACCGAAATTGTCGAAGTACCCGCCGTCTGCTACGTGCCAGGCGGGTAGTGGCTCCCCTGATGTCCGCCGCGCCGTCGCGATGGGGGTTACGTAGGGGAACGTGGCCGAGAGCCGCGCCGCAGTGAGCATTGGCAGGTCGAAGTGGGAAAGACCATATAGTGCGGCGACTCCGCGGTCGGCCAGATCACCGCGACCCCGGCTGATCGAGCCGAGATCTAGCGGTGTCACCAATAGCCGGCGGCCGCTCTCCACGACCGTAGCGTTGAAGATCGTCGCCGGTAACACGCCTCGCCGCACGCCCGAGGCCCAGTCCGAAAGGCTCGACGCACGACCTGGAGTGACCGTGTTGCGCACGCCGGTCTCGAGCCGAAGGAGTGAGCGTTCCCAGGCTCGCTCCATGGCCCACGCCCTGTCCTTGAAGGCGTTGACACCCCACGGCAAGATCAGCCGAAAGAAATCCGGATAAACCCACCCCCACGCCGTCGCCTCCAAGCTCGATGCCTGAGCGGCCCGATTGATGTCGTCCAGCGTTTGATACAGCGGCGCGCCCAGGGTCGAGTCGATGGCCTCGAGGAAATACAGGGCGCCCACGCTGCCCCCCGACGCCGAGCTGACCAAGTGAATGGAGCGCGCGAAGCCGGCGCCGAGGCCCTCTTCTGCTTGGAGCCCAGTGAGCACCC
The DNA here is from genome assembly GCA_039591615.1 of Gemmatimonadota bacterium. GTDB lineage: Bacteria > Gemmatimonadota > Gemmatimonadetes > Gemmatimonadales > GWC2-71-9 > JBDHDH01. The sequence goes on from JBDHDH010000012.1 coordinate 13,009, forward strand.
GTGCCGTCCACGCTGCCGCCTGGATCCCACCCCCACTGGCCGCCACGACGGTCAAGATCGGTTTCGTGCCGGGATCGTGAGCCTGCTGCATTGCCGCCCGCGCATTCACCGCGTCCGCGAGCGGCACGGCTTGCATCGCCGGTGATTCCTGGAGGGGGAAGTAGTGATCCAATCGCCAGATCGTGAACACCGCTGCGACGTACGCGACGACCGCGAGGAAGACCGGGACGCGATACCGATCGAGGTAGAACGTCACGCCAGCGAGCACGACCTGCAACGGCATGAGCAACAACAGGACGAAGGCGATCGAGGGCGACTCGAGCAGTGAACGCCCTGGATCGAATGCCCAGTATCCGGCAAAATAGACGACCGCCAGGACCAACGTCGCCACGGTGGCCAACGCATGGCCGGGCTCCACTCGTCCGCGGACGCCGTTCTCGAATTCGGGGTCGTAGTACCCGTTGCCGAGCCACCTCGTGAGACGAGTCAGCGCGTTTCCCAGGCGATGGAATGGCTGTGTGAGCGGGCCGCGTGCATGTGCGGGCGGGCCGACCGGTTCGGCCAGCAGACGCACCAGCCAACGCCGCACTCGCTCCACCACCCAAAGCACGACAAATGTCACGGCCGCTCCCAGCAGGATCCCGGTGACTCGTTCGAGCCGCGCCTCGCTCGAAGACCGCACGTACAGCGCGATCAGCAGCGGCAGCGCGCACACGAGAAAAGGCAACGCGCGAAAGGCCGTCCTGCTCCGGGTTCCGCCAAACGCAGGAACACGAAACCGCTTGGACGCGAGGTTCCAGATGGTCGTTCCTGTGAACACGCACAACGCCACCGAGAACACTGCCAGGAAGGATGTCACCGCGAGGTCGAGCCATCCTGACGTCACCATCACATTCCGCACCGTCGACGGGCCAACGAACGCCAGCACGGCCAGTACCAGAGTGGCGGCGGCGAAGAAAAGGGGAATTCGGATGAGATAGAGGTACTGAGCAATGATGCCGAGGGTCCTGAGCATGCGGTGCTCCTTGGCGACCGTGCTGCCGCGGTGAGGTGCGCTGAGTCTTAGGGGTGCGCGGGCGCGCCCGGTTTGGGAGCGTGAGGGAACGCACGTGCTCGGGCGGAATGCCGACCTCCGCCGCCACGTGTTCCACGACGGCGAGTGCGAGTCGGCCGTGCGATGTGGCAGCCCTCGTGCTTTCGGTCGTGTGCCAGCTACACGGTGGCCATCCCACCGGTTCCCGGCCAGCGCTCGATCCGGCAGTGCCTTGCAAGCGCAGACTTCAGCCGATCGAGTTGGTCGGGTACCGGAGCAGGTGTCGGCCTGGACACGGGCTCACCTCGTACGCCGAGACGGAATCTGGGACCGACTCTCAGACGACGCTGAGGGAGCTTTCGCGTGCCGGTGAACGCCGGTGCCCGGGCATTCAGCCCGCGCTTGTTAGTGGTCGTCCTCGTCGCCTCTCCGCGGCCGCGCACCCCTCTTGAACCACTGAGCTTCCTTGCCATACCCTGCGGTTGCCGCCGCAATGCGAGCCATCTCTCGATCGCTGAGCCGGTGGAAGTCCGCAGCTATGGCGACGTTCTCTTCGAGTTGGGTCACGGTGTCGCATCCCACGATCACAGTGTTCACCGGCTGCGACAGGGTCCAGTGCATCGCGTCCTTCATCGAGGTGAGGCCTCCCTCGCGGAACAGCCGACCCCTTGCCGGGATCTTCATGCCGATCACGCCCATGCCCTTGCGATTGGCCAGTGGCAGCAGCTCGGTCGCAAAGGGCAGGTAGTGGGGATCGGCGGCGTTGAGCGCCAGCAGAATGGCGTCGAAGTCGTATTGGTTGATCGCGCGCATGAGGACCGCAGGGTCGTAGTGCCCGGTGACTCCGAGGAAGCGTACCATCCCCTCGCGCCGGGCTCGTTCGAGCGCCTCGATGGCGCCACCCGGACCCAGTATCTGCTGCAGCTCGTCGTCGGTTCCCAATCTGTGAACCTGCCACAGGTCGAGATGGTCTGTCTTGAGGAGCCGCAAGCTCTCTTCGAGGAGCTTCATCGAGCCGTCATAGGTGCGATCGTGGGTCTTGCTCGCGAGGAACACTTCCTCACGGCGGGTTGCCATCACCTCGCCTATATACGTCTGACTCAGTCCCCGACCGTAGGCGGCAGCAGTGTCGATGTAGTTGACCCCTAGGTCGAGTGCCCTGTTGATGATCGCCACCGACTCGTCGCGCGTGCCTTCCCTTTGAAGCGTTGCTTGGCCACCGAGGCTGAACAACTTGACCCGATGACCGGTTCGTCCAAGAGGCCGGTCTGCCATGGTGAGGGCGGAGTCTGCCGCGGCCATCGGTTTCGCATTCAGTAGGAGTGAGGCCGCTCCAACTGCGCTCACCCTCACGAAGTCCCGTCTGCTGAGTTCACTGTCCGTCATGTCGGTCTCCTCACGCTGGGCCCGTTGGGTCTTCCAGTCTCACCTCTCGTCCGTGCCTATCTAGAAGCCGTTCAGCTCGACACACAACACGTCACGACGTGTAGAGGTCGATGATTCGCGCGATGGCCCGCTGGCAGACCCGACAGAATCGAATCATGTTGCGCGAGAACATGATGCAGTCGATCTCCGGTCTGTAAAGTCCGCGCGGTTCGTACGAAGCGCCCTCGAACGCGCCCACCCTTCCGCTGTACTCCATCGAGTGCAACATCTCTCGCTCGATGTCCAATTGCTCGCGAAAGAGCGCGTCGAATGCCTCTTCAGGCGCCTGCTCGGTGATTAGCTTCTGCCGCCGCTCGAGGGTTCGTCGCGCGTGCTCCTCGAATCGGAGCTTCTCCCACGGCGTGGGAAGTGGCGTGCTGGGCTCGACAAGGTCACGCCACTTGAGCCGGGCGGGGTCGTGCAGCGCGGTCACGTTGGCCTCCCAAGGCTCGGGGTGGTCGACCCCGCCCGTTTCGTATGCGACCGGCGACGTGAAGTACTCGTCGGCAAGTCCCGCAAAGTGATGCGCAAACTCGTGAACAAAGAGGTAATCGGAGAACTCCGAGCCCACCGCGGCCGTAGCGTGGAAATTGTAGATCCCACCTCCACCGTACTGCCGCTCGTTGACCAGGATGGCAACAAACTCGTAGGGGGCGGCGGAGAGCACGTCTCGCAGCGTGCGGTTGTCGAGAGTGAGGACATAGCGCTCACTGTCGAAGATGCCGTATTGGGTTGACACGGGATTGCGCCGGTACTGACTGCCGTGAGGCCGCAACACCCCCGACTCCGAGGCGGGGAGGTCGATTGCGCGCACGTTGAATTGGGACTTGCGGCTTTTGAACGGCTCGTAAGAGAAGAGAGCGTCAACGAGGCGTTTGGCGTCGGCGTGAAACTTCGGTAGCTCGGCTTCGGTGTATCCCTCTCCCAGGAGGACGACATCGACTTTCTCGCTGGACGGACCATGCTCGAACAAGGTCCATACGGTTCCGCGGGGTGGGAGTTCCGCGGGATTCACCGACCTCGCTGCCGGATCGATCTCGAGTGACGCGAGCTGCACGAATTGGCCGTCGGCATCGCGCTTTTCCAGCACGATGCGTACTGGCAGTCGCGGCCACGGGAACCGGAGTGACTCATGGAAGGTCCGGTACATTTCCTTGGCCTCTCCCGTGGTTTCCCACTCGCCGTATATGGAGGCAAAGCCGCGGGAATACAGCACCTGGTCGCTCTTGGCGTCACGCACTTCAAAGAAGTACTTGCCGAAGTTCGTGTCATCGATGAGTCGCGTTTTGCTCCCGGCCCACTGGCCGTCCGCAACTGCACGGTCGAGGCTGATGATCTCGGAGGCGGCGTCGCCGGTGTGGAAGTAGTCGACTCGCATGGTTCTGTCGGTGAAAAAGTCGTCGAACCTCACCGACGGGGCTTGCCCGGCGACCGGCGTGGTTGGGAACACCGCGAGCGTGATCGAGAGTCCGACAGTCGCGACCGCGCTGGCGAGGTGCCGCGTCATAGATACCCTCCTCGATGGATCAATCACCTCTGACGAACGCTGCCGAAGTCGTATTGCCGTGTTCGTTCGGCCGGCAACATCGTGCGAGCTCTTCGAAAACGAGGCTCTCTCGGCGCACCCGCTGGTGAGAGTGCGATAGATTCGTCCCACGCGGGAGCAGGGCCTCGATTTGTAGCTTCCAACGCGACCCTAAAGCGACCGTGAAGAGAGCATGAAGCCTGACCCATCCGGTCGCGGTCAGCACGGGGTTCATGAGACGAGCGCGAAGGCGTCGTGGGATCTCTTTCGCGGCTTTCAGGCAGATTTCATGAAATGTTGTAGTGTCGCATCAACGCCATCGGCGCGCGTCAGGCTCGTCGCTTCGCCGTGCGTCGGGATCGCCTGCCAGGCCGCGTTGCGAAGGGAGTAGTCCCGCCGCTGATAGCCGTCGACCGCGCGGAAGTGTTTCAGTGGCTTTCGGTAGGTCTCGTAGAAGACCTCGGTCTTCGCGGAGCGAACGGTGGGATCCCAGAACGAACGACAGAAGATGTCGTTAGCGCTGATTGAACCGCTCGAACGAATCCAGAATGTCGAAGCCGGCCGCTGCGTCCGTGTCAGCTCGGGGCAGGGGGCCGCGAGTTTCGCGGCTCCACTGCTCGATGTCCGGGACGGGTGTGGGATCCGCCATCGGGTCCTTGTTGGTGATGTGCGGGCGGTGTGGTCTCCTGGAGGGAGTGTGCAGCGGCCAGTGGAAAGCGGCAAGGTGAGCGGCGTCGCTGCGAAGACGCTTCGTTGCTGCCCCCCCGTCTCTCGCTTGACCCGGATCTTCTTTGATGTCCATTTACTCCGCCACCGCCAAGGAGATCAGTGAGTTCCGGTTCAAGCCTTCAGCGCTCCCTCGGCCTCACCCGTGCGACGGCGATGGTCGCCGGCACCATCATCGGCGCCTCCATCTTCGTCCAACCCTCCGAGATCACGGGGCAGGTGCCGTCTGTCATCAGCGTGTTTCTGGTGTGGGGTGTGGCGGGTCTGCTCACCCTCTTCGGCGCCCTGGTCTGCGCCGAGCTGGGCTCGGCATTTCCCAGCGCAGGCGGCGTGTACGTTTTTCTCAAAGAGGCGTTTTCCCCGGCCGTTGGGTTCCTGTGGGGATGGGCGATGTTCTGGAGCATGCACTCGGGCATCATCGCGGCGATCGCGGTCATCTTTGCCCGCTACCTCGCCTACTTTGTGCCGTTGGGCGATGCCGGGATCCGCGTCGCGGCCGTCGCCGCCATTCTCGTGCTCTCCGCCATCAACTACCTCGGGGTGAGACAGGGAAGCACCGTGCAGACAACCTTCACCATTGGGAAGGTGGCGGCCATCCTCATCATGATCGTGGTGGGAGCAGTACTCGGACCAATGGAATCCTTCGAGACGGTGCGCGGACTGCCGGGCACGACGATCGGAACACGGGATGTCGGCCTGGCTCTCATTGCCGGACTCTTTGCCTTCGGCGGCTGGCATATGGTCACCTATACCGCCGAAGAAACTGTCGATCCTGAACGGACCATCCCGAGAGCACTTCTCATCGGCGTCGCTGTGGTCACCGTCTGCTACGTTCTCTTGAACGGCGTCTACTTCTACGTCCTGCCCCTCGAGACCGTGATGACTTCCACGCGTGTGGCCGCCGACGCTGCAGATGCCGTGCTGGGCACCGGTGGTGCGTCGTTCATGTCAGGGCTCGTGATCTTCTCGACCCTCGGCGCGTTGAGCGGCATCATCCTCGCCGGGCCGCGAGTCTATTACGCCATGGCCCGGGACAGGCTTCTGTTTCGGTGGTTCGGGGAGACGCACGCGAGATTCCGCACGCCGCACCGGGCCATCGTCGTGCAAGCCGTGTGGGCGTCGGTCCTGGTAGCCACCGGCACGTATCGCGCGTTGTTCACCCGAGTGATCTACACCGAGTGGATCTTTTTCGGCTTGATGGCCATTGGCCTCATGGTGCTCCGGCGTCGGTCTGGTCATGCGCCACCGTACATGGTGTGGGGCTTCCCGATGGTCCCCGCCGTATTCGTCACGGCCGCGGCGATCATCGTGCTGAATCAGATCGTCTCGGACCCAATGGAAAGCGTGGTTGGTCTCGGCCTCGTAGCGGTTGGCTTGCCGCTCTATTACATCTGGGGCAGGAAGACTCGCGCATCTGGGGTGACCCGTGAAGATCATTGACTTTCACAATCACTACTACCCGCCGGGCTACCTCGAGGCTCTTCGGTTGGAGCATGGCCCCGTGTCGATCACCCACGATGGCGAAGGGAACCCCGTGCTCCATTCCCCGGGCGACGCGAACATCGCTGTCAGGGGTCATCGGGACATCGAGTACCGGGAAGAGGTGCTCGATTGCGAGGGCGTGGACATGCAGGTCCTCACGTTCACGGCGCCTGGCGTACAAGTGCACCCGCCCGAGCGGGCCGTTGTCTTCGCCCGCCTCGTGAACGACGCGTTGGCGACCATAACGCGTGCCCGACCCAATCGCTTCACGGCGCTGGCCACGTTGCCCCTCAACGATCCCGATGCGTCTGTCGCCGAGCTGGAGCGGGTGATGGGCGAGTTGGGATTCCGCGGCGTGATGGTGTTCGGCAACGTCAACGGTGTGGCCCTCAGCGATGAGCGATTCTGGCCGCTCTACGCAAAAGCCGACGAGCTCGGCGCGGTTTTCTATGTCCACCCGACGTATCCTGTCGGCGTGGAGGCTATGAGTGAGTACTGGCTCATGCCGCTCGTGGGATTCACATTTGATACCACACTTGCGGCCGCTGGGATCGTGTTCAGTGGGGTCGTCGAGCACTTCCCTCGCATCAAATGGGTGCTTGCCCATCTCGGCGGCGCCATCCCTTATCTGGCCGAGCGTCTCGACAGGGGGTATCGCGCATTTGGCGAATGTCGCGCCAACATCGACAAGCCCCCGAGTGAATACTTGCGAGACTTCTACTACGACACTGTCAACTTCGACCCGAATGCCCTCCACCTCGCCATCGAGTTCGCCGGTCCGGGTCAGCTGCTGGCGGGAAGTGACTACCCGCATCAGATCGGTAGCCTCCGCTCGATGATGGCGAGTATCCGCGAGCTTCCGCTCACTGAGGAGGACGAACGGAAGATCTTGGGGACGAACGCGGCTCGGCTCTTGGGGATGTAGTCCGACGGGCTTACGACAGCCGAGGGTGGCCTGCCAGTCTCGCGAAGTCTAACGGGCGGGCCGCCGAGCGCGCGTTGGTGAGCGGTGAGGTCGGTGAGGTCTTGCGGATGCGCTGCGAAGCACAGCGCGCGGAGGGGACCGCCAGGCGCGGTGCGCGGGGCATTGGCGCGAGCCTCAGCCTGGACCTGGGGCTCGCTGGTGATCGGGTAGTCGACGGAGGGAGCGCTCGAGCGAGCTAGCGTCACGGACCCCCGAAGCCGATCAGTCCACGGGAGCCGCGGATACTCTCGCTCTCACGCGTACCTCCGCCAGATACCCATAGTGATCCGAGAGGGGTTCTCCGTCGTTCAGCACAACCGACGCACGGTTCACTCTGATGTCATGCCCCGACGACGGCCGATAAAAGATCGAATCGAACTCCTGCCCACCCTGCCTCTTGCTGGACCAGAACGCAGCCAACGGATTCTCACCCACGTCGTAGGTGATCCGCGTTCCGGCGCTGCTCCCATCGGCGGCATTCAAGAGGCCAATTTTCCTCAAGAACCGGTACTCCGGCTGTGACCGTTCGTCGACAGCTCTTCCATCCTCGGGCCACGCATTGAAATCGCCGGCAATGATCAGCGGATCGCCGTCTGTCTCTACGCCCAGCATCCGCGAGAAATGGTGGAGCTGCATTGTTCGTGCGGCGCGGTCTGCCGGCTTCCCACCCGCATGAAAATGGACGTTCAGCACGTTGATCTTTCCAACTGGTGTCTCGATGGTGGTGTGCAGCACCCCCTTGCGGCCGACACGCTCGGGAAACTTGGCCCCGATGGGAAGTGGGTGTTCGGTGAACGACGCATGTCGGATCGGGAATTTCGACAGAACCAACATGCCGCCGGTGCGGTCGATCGAGAGGAGCCCCAAGTCCCGCCTGGCCTCGAGGGCCCCATCGTTCGCCCGGTAACGGTCGCCCAGCCCGTCCACCAGTGCCCGCCGTGTGCCTGGAGCGAACGCCTCCTGAATTGCCACGATGTCTGCATCGATATCGCGGAGCGCGGCAAGGATGCGTGTCAATCGGCGCCGACGGTTCATCCCCGGGACTGGCCTCGGCAACATCCAGACGTTGAAGGTGAGTATGCTGAGGTTGATCATTCAGTCGATCTCCCGCTGCTCACAACCGCACCGACATACACGTAATTCCGCCGTCCATCTTTCGCATCTCACTTACGTCCACCTCCACCACCTGTCTCCCAAGGACTTCGAGCTGGTCCCGCACCCTCGGAAACCCCGCAGGCATCAGGATCCGATCGTTGACCCACAGCGAGTTGGCGGCGTAGGCGTCGACATCGTCCACCACGATCCGCCGGTACCCGCCGAACGGCGGCCTTCCGCTCCCCACCTGTCGCGCCCGGTTCAGCCAGTCAGCTGTCAGCAGCGTGTCTTCTTCCATGACATTCACGCTTGACTTCAGGTGCAGCCCTACATCGACTGAAACCGTTTTCCAGGCATAGCCGAACGGTGCCAGGATCGCGCCCAGCTGACGTGCCCCTTCCACGTTCGTCCGCTGGGAGATCCCGATGATCACCTGCCGCCCGACGATCAAGACGTCTCCCCCGTCCAGCGTCCCCGGCGCGCTGATCCTCACGATCCGCCGATACTGGGTGAGCACCGGCTCCAACGCACCTTCCTCGCCGCGCCGGGCCTCCGCCCCGGGCCGAGTGATTACCGCGATCTCGGGCGTCACCACCGCGACGTCCTCGACGAAATGCCCGTCGGGGTGGCCGGGTAGGGGATCCAGGATCGCCACGGCGAGACCGGCGTCACGCAACGCATCGACGTACCGCTGGTGTTGTCGGAGAGCCGTTTCGTAATCCGGCTTCCCTAACTCGGACGTCGTGATGCCGGTTGCCAGGTTCGGCCCAGGCGAGCGCGCGATGGCATACCTGTACATCAGAGGGCTTGGGGTATTCGGGTGCCTGAAGGCTGCCCGTAGAGTTGGTGGCGGTCCCCCGTATGGTTGCTCCGGTGCACTATGGGATGATGCGAAACTCAACCCTGCGATTCAGGGCCCGCCCTCGTGGAGTCGCGTTGCTGGCGATGGGGCTGGTGGGACCGAGCCCTCGTGCCACGAGCCGGTCCGCCCCAATCCCCCGAAGCACCAGATAATCTCTCACCGCGTCCGCTCGCTGCTGGGACAGCCGCATGTTCGTGCTCAACGATCCGGTGGCGTCGGTATGTCCCGCTATCTCGATCCGTACCTCTCGGTTTGCTCTCAAAGACTCTGCCACGCGGTCGAGGGCCACGAGGGCACCCGCCGTGAGCTGCGCGCTGGCCGCCTCGAAGATCACTCCCTGCGCCACCACTGCCCTCGCGCCCTCCCGGAATAGCGCCGGACAGCCAAACTCCTCGACCTCCGTCCCGACGGCAGTGTTGGGACAACGATCGATTCCGTCGGGTACGCCGTCCGCATCGGCATCCACCGGGCAGCCGGTGTCGTCGACGATCACACCAGCTGGCGTGTCGGCGCATTGATCCCGCGCGTCCGACACGCCATCGCCGTCCGTGTCGAGTGGGCACCCCGATGCGCCAACCGCCTCGCCCCGAGCAGTGTTGGGGCATCGGTCCGTCGAGTCGAACACACCGTCTTGGTCGGTGTCCCGCGGGCAGCCGCGCGAGTCGACGAGCTCTCCCCGCGCCGTTCCGCGACAGCGATCGACCGTATTCCAAACCCCGTCCCGGTCGTCGTCGAGGGGGCAGCCAGCTACGCTGACCGCAATTCCCTCCTGCGTTCCCGGGCACCTGTCGTCGCGGTCCGGGATGCCGTCGCGATCCCCGTCCCTCGGTCCCGGGCCGAACTGGAGGGAGAACCCCAGCTCACTGCCCCAGTTGAAGTTTTCCCGGGGGCTTGCGCCCTTGTTCACGGGCGAGAATATCTGATCGGCGAACCCTTCAGCACGGATGCTCACCACTCGGCTCAGCCGGACTCGGAACCCGAACAAGCCCGTCACCCCGTCGTCCGACCCACCGAGGTCTTGCCCATACTCGTTGTGTACATACCCCGCGCCCCAGAGGAACGCGAAGTGCTCCCCCAGGGGAGCGTTGTAAACCACCCGCGCGTGGAGAGGAACGTGGGACAACCGTCCGGTGGGACCGATATCGGTCGATGTGTAGGAGAGGTCCATGTCGACCGCGACGTTGCGGAGAAGAAACAGCCCAGCCCAGCCGCCAACCCCCGCGGCGTTGCCGGCGTTGAAGCTGCCGTCGAATGCCGTCCGGCGTGCGAAAACACCCCACTCGAACGTGCCAGGGCGCTGAGCGTGAGCAGGCTCACCGGAGAGAGCGGTTACGACGGCCGCGACCGTCACGAATCGAAGCGTCACATGCATCACGATGCTCTGGGAAGGTCCTGCCAATGGTACCTCAACCGTCCCTCGCTTTCCAGGACAGTCCCGATAACGTGTTGCCCGTCAATCCCGCCTCTCCCGCCGCTCGACCTGCCTACTCATCTGTCACGTCGTCTCAACCACACATACATCGGCAATCCGAGCAACAATAGCACGAACCCGAGATACACCGTCTGCTGCCCCGCACCAATCACCGCCCACATGGCATAGATGAACGCCCCGACCGCCAAAGCCACTGACCCGATGGGCACACGCCTCTTTCGTTCTTTTTCTACTTGCCCCATGCGTAACACAAAGGTCAATTCCGCCATCGTCGCAAACACAAACGGCACCACCGCCGTCAGTGTCGCCAGCAGTATCGTTTTTGTAAAGAGATCGACGAGCCCCCCACCGCTATAATTGAATAACAAGAGAATCGTGGCTAAGGCGCTGGAGATCGCGATAGCCACTGCCGGCGTCCCGTCGGCGCGCACTCGTCCAAAGAGGGCGGGGAACAGCCCGTCCCGCGCCATGGCCATGGGGATCTGCCCCTGCACGAGGATCCATCCATTGAGGGCTCCGAAGCACGACACGACGGCACCGAGTGCCATGAGGTAACCGGCCCATCCACCCCAGAGCATGCGGGCGGCATCGGCGAACGGTGCCGTGGACGATGCTAGACTCTCGCTGGGCACGATCCCCATAACCGCCACCGTGCTCACGATGTACACGATGGCTGTTACCGCCGTGCCCAGGATTGTGGCCCGGGGGATCGTGCGCTCCGGACTCCGCACATTGTCAGCCGGTATGGTTGCACATTCGAGTCCCAGGAATGCCCACAGCGTGAGCGTCACCGTCGCATTCAGTGCCCCTGCCGGTGAGTGCGCCGCGGTCTGCGCGCTGCTGAAGTGATGGAGATCGATGTGCAGCAGGCCAAGCGTGCCGATCGCCAGCAGCGGGACGACCTTCATGATGGTCGTGACCACCTGCGCCACGCCGCCGTTTCGGACCCCGCTGGCGTTGAGTCCAGTGAGCACCCAGATGGCGCTGAGCGCCACCGCGGCCGCCAGCCCCGGCGAGCCTCCCAGACTGGGCCAGAACACCGTGAGGTAACTGACGAACGCCACCGAGATGGCCGCATTCGTCGCGATCATGGAAATCCAGTACCCCCACGCCATGAGGTAGCCGGCGAAGTCGCCGAAACCGGCGCGGATGTAGGCATATGGCCCGCCGGCTTTTGGGATGCGCCTGCTGAGCCGTGCGAACACCACCGCAAGCAGAATTGCCCCGCTCGCCGTCAGGAACCATCCGACGATCCCATAGCCTCCGTATGGCGCCAGTGAGGCTGGCAGCAAGAAGATGCCCGACCCGATCATGTTCCCTACCACCAGCGATGTGGCCATCCAGAGGCCGAGCTGGGGACGCTTGGGGAAGGTGGCGGGGGAAGTCATCATGCTCTCACGGGGGTTCGCCTGGTCGGCTCACAATCTACCCGAGATCCGGATTCCTGCCGAACGGGCCGCCCGGGGACCTTGTGGTCACGTTGGAGGTGGCTCACGGATCGAATGTGCCGATCGCTTATCATTCGCTTTGCCGAAGCGGCACCGCACCAGGCATTCGAAAGAAGAGAACACGGAGTCGATCAACGATGGCGGATGACACTCGAGCAATGGCCGACCCGACCGACCCGCAGCAGACCTTCGAGGTTATCGAGGATTCTCTGCGGGATCTCTGGCGCGTGGTGGACGACCTGTCGCGCATTCGCGCGCCCAAGAGTCCGTTCTACCGTGTCACGATATTTGGGTCATCACGCATGCAGGAAGGCGATCGCTTGTATGCCGACGTTCGGGACCTAGCGGCCGAGTTGGCGGGGATGGGCTGCGACATCGTCACCGGTGGAGGGCCGGGGTTGATGCGAGCGGCGAATCAAGGAGAGCAAATCGGCGACACGGCCGGGAAAACGCGCTCCTACGGGCTCCCCATCGAGCTCCCGAGGGAGGAAGAACCCAATCCGTTCGTGGAGAAGATGTATGCCCACCGGACGTTCTTCACCCGGCTCCACCACTTCGTCCGTCTCTCCAACGCCTTCGTCGTCATGCGAGGTGGAATCGGGACCACCTTGGAGACGATGTTGGTCTGGCAGCTATGCCAGGTGCGACACGTCCATGACACGCCCCTGATAATGATCGGAGAGATGTGGAAAGGACTGGTGGCCTGGGCTCGCGCACACATGATTGCTCGCCGCAGTGAGTTGGCGGATCCGCAGGACATCCGCATACCTCATTGCGTCGCGACCATCCGCGAGGCGGTGGAGATCATCAGGGAGCACAAGGGGAGGATTGACGGTGGAGCCTCCGCAGTTTCTCCGCCCTCCCTCGTGGACTGAGAGCAGGGGGGGTGAGGTAGGGGACCGCACCACCCGCCTACAGCTCGTAACTCGCTCCCCGCTCCGGTATCTCGACCTTCGGAGCCCCCTGTTCTTTCAAGCCGTCTGCCAGTGCCTCGGCGCTCTCGACCTCACCGTGCACCAGGAACAGGTGCTTGACGTTGCCCGCGTCCTGCGTCCGTCCCGCCCAGCGCAGGAGGCCGGCTCGGTCGGCGTGGGCGCTGTAGCCTTCCGCCTGCTTGATCTGCGCGTGTAATTCGTATTCGTCGCCGTAGATCGAGACCGGGTTCTTGCCCCGCAGGATCTTCCGGCCCAGGGTGTGCTCCGCCTGGAAGCTGACGAAGAGGATCATCGAGTTCCCGTGGATCGCGTGATTCTTCAAGTGATGCAAGATTCGCCCGCCCTCGCACATTCCCGAGGCGGCGATGATGACTGCCGGCGTCTTCAACCGATTCAGCCGCTTCGATTCATCGACGCTCCGGACGTATTGTAAGCACTCGAAGCCCAGGGGATCGCGATCTTCCTCGTTCAGAACAGCCAATGCGTATTGTCGGTCGTAGCACTCCGGATGCAACCGAAACACGTCGGTGACGTTCACCGCTAGCGGGCTGTCCACGAACACATCGATGCGGGGCACCCCGTTCTCGTTCCACAGCTGGTTGAGCCGGTACACGATCTCTTGCGTTCGTCCCACCGCGAACGCGGGTATCAAGAGCTTGCCCCCGGCTTGCGCAATTGCGCCCACTGCCTCCCGTAGCGCCTCCTTTGGATTGGCGTCGGCTTCATGGAAACGATTGCCGTACGTGCTCTCCATGATCACGTAGTCGGCACCTTCCGGAATCTGGGGATCACGCAGAATCGGCAGGCCTCTCCGTCCGATGTCACCGCTGAACACGAGCCGCGAGCGTCGTCCTTTTTCGTCGGCCTCCAGGACGATGCTCGCCGACCCCAGAATGTGCCCAGCATCTCGGAACATCGCCTTGACACCGGGTACCGCCTCGAAGGGGTGGTCGTAGTCGACGCAGTGAAACTGCCTCAGGATCTCGACCACGTCTCCTTTGGTATAAAGTGGCTCGAACGGCGTCTGCCCACGCTTGCGCCGACGCCGATTGACGTACCGGACGTCGTTTTCCTGGAGGTGGGCCGAATCGACCAGCATATAGGCGCACAGGTCCCGGGTGGCCGATGTCGCGTACACGCACCCGCGAAACCCTGCCTTGTGCAACGATGGGAGGTTGCCACTGTGATCGATGTGAGCGTGCGATAGGAGCACCGCGTCGATCTCGCTGGCGTCGAACGGGAACGCACGGTTCCGCTCGAAGGCCTCTTTGCGGCGTCCCTGGTAGAGACCGCAGTCGAGCAACACGCGCCGCCCGCCTACCTGCACCAGATGCATGGACCCCGTGACGGTGCGGGCTGCGCCCCAGAATTCGATTCTCATGAGTCCTTGGGAGTGGGATTAGAGTCGTGAGCGCTTCTCGGATTCCGCTCGAGTACGGCGGGGACAGGTTCTCCTCGCCGACAGCGCCGTAGAATGCGTCACCGAGCGCTGCCAGCGCAACACCACGAGTCCTCCAGGCACGGCAGCGTTCTCCCGAGATCACTGCGCTCCAGAAGGGAGTGGCGGTCGCGGCGGAGGCTGTGGCAGCAGCGCGCCGTTGAGCGCACAGCCACCGGCCCGATGGAAGCTCGCTACTTCAGCACCGGGCCCGGTCGCTAAACCGAACCCGCTTTTCAGCCATCATCCTCACGGAGGTACCGTCGTCAACCTGGGAGCGTCATGTCGATAGTAATCCGTTTCTTCAGCCACCTCGTGATGTGGACCGCGATACTCGCGGTTTTCTTCACGATGGTCTTGCTGCTCACCGGGTCTGCTGATCTGGCAGGGGCGCTCACGAGCTTTATGGTTCTGGGCGGCCTGGCGTTGGTCCTCGCAGCGTTCCCGGCGGGCATCGCCGTATCGCGGAAGGTGTTGACCGAGGGATCCCGGCGCGTTCGACCGCTGACCGAGTTTGCGGCGGCTACGCTGGCGCTGGCGGTACTGGTGCTGATCCTCGTCGGCTGGATCGGACCTTCCCTCGCAGGCGCGCTCGAGGAGAGCAGACGCCGGCGGACCCGATCGCAGACGCAGGGATCCTGACCCTCGGAGAATTGCGCTCCGCTGCTGTCCTCATTGCGGAAAGTGCACCGGTGGAGATGGGTCCCGCGATTCTGATCGTGGGAGTACTCTCAGCGGCCGCGACCCTCGCGTGGAATCATGTGATGGAGCGCAGACGAGGTCGTACCTAACGAAAGGTGGGTCGCGGCGATTGGGGCCACGTCGTTGAGCGCGCGAACACTCTCACGCGTGATCGAGCGGTGGCGCCCATGACCACGGCGTCGCTGCGGTCATGAAGGACTCGGCGCTCAGCTCGCCTGCTTCCCCTCCTCTCCTAGCCCTACTCCCTCTCCTGCCGCTCCAGCGCCCCAATCGCCGCAGACCCCACCCGATAAACGGTGACGGTGGACGCAGATCCTTCGAACGTCGCCAGCGCGACCACATCTCCTTCTTTCGCCATCGCCTGGTAACTCACGTGCTGCCCCATGCTCTCGATGACAGGGGCCGCGATCTGCCCATCGAATCCGGCTTGCTCCATGTCCGCGTGCACGGGGTTGACCCTCAAGTCCCTGCTTTCGATGACGTGGAGCGTTCGAGCGCGTCGGGAGCCGAGCTCGATCACCACCGGCGCGGTGGCGTATCCCTGGAGAAGCAGTTCGTCAGGCCGGGCGAATTTTGCGCCATGGTAGTATCCTGCCAGCGCACCCATTGGCGTGACCGTTCGACGGTCGGCATCGATGGACCAGAGCCAGGTCCTGGATTCACGATCGTTACCGCCGCAGACGAAGCGGCGCTGCCCAGTCATGGGTTCCACACACCACAGATCGAGCGTAGTCACGGCGAGAGACGTTCGCTTCGAGTTGTGCAGTGCCGATACTTCTGACAGCGTCGAGTAGCTTCCCAGGGGTGCCAGGAATGGGGGTAGATACTCGACCATCCCGAGGTCGAAGCGGCTGGCGAGGAGGAGAGCGGCCGCGCCCGAGTTAGTGCGTAGCTCGTCGGGATAGAGATCGTCGGGTTCGTCGAAGGTCCAGCGGCTCTCATGATAGCCTTCGGTGCCGAACCGGCCCCGTAGCAGAATGCTCTCCCCGAGGCCGAAATCGGTGCTTGCCACCTCCCAGACTCGCCCGGACGCATCGATTCGCAGCGTGGGGCTCTTGAGTCGCGGGAGCTCGATGCGATCCACTTGCGTGTGCTCCGGCCAGACACGGAAGCGCTCGAGGGCGAAGCCGTTGGCCGACGTGGTCAGTACGGCGACAAGGTTGTCGTTCGTGAACTTCAGGTCCCAGCCAACGAAGCTGGTGAAGCCGCTCTCCCCAACCTCGACGTCGAACGTGCTGGGCTCCGTTACATATTGACCGGGAAACTCCTCGTGTGTGATCCGCAGTGCGACTCGGCTCCCGGTGGGGGAGAGCTGGAGGTCTCCCACTCGGCCTTCAACGACGTGTTGACGCCACGGCTCGAGGGAAAGCCGTTCGAGCGCGATCGGTTCAGCTGCCTTGGCTAGTAGATCGTCACCGAACTGGTCGCGGAACCAGGTGGTTCCTGTAAGGAACGCCAGAGCACTCGCAGCGAGCGTCACCAGTGCCGGAACGCGGGCCCGAACACCGCCGAGGGTCCAGAGGGCAGCGGTGATGCCCAGCAAGGCGAGGACGATGCCCGAGTCGTACCGCGCCCAGAGATGCAGCTCCATCGTCGGAAGCGGGGATCCCACCCATCCCGCCCCGCGCAGGAGGTGGAGAAAGGCGAGCGCCCCAAGTGCCACGACAGTCGTCTGCCACGCCCAACGAGGCTCGTGCAAGCGCTTCCGCGACCGTTCGACCGCTAAGACGCAGAGCGCTATGCCGACAACGGCCTTCAAGCCGATGAGGAGCGACGCCACCTGGGCGTCGAAGAAGAATGCGTGGACGGTGCGAAACCCGAGGACGGCGGCAACGACGCTAACGGCACCCGCAGCCGCCAGCGTTGCCCGCGCGGGGCGGAGGAGGGTGATTCCGGAAGCGACGAACAGCGGCAGTGATTGCGGTGGCAGGAACGCGATGAACAGGGCCAAAGCGGCCCAGAAGCGACTCCTCCGATCGTGCGTTGTCGCCAGTCGCACCGAGTCGCCGACCTCGAGCGACGTGTTCCGTACCACGAGCTCGATGCCCTCGAGGTTCGCCTTCAGGGTGGCAACCGCATCGGGCGGCAATGCCAGCTGCAGCTTAGACCCGTGAGAATCGGTCGCCACGAGGTACCGTCGCGCCCCTCGCCCAACCTCGAGACGGAGATCGGCAAGTTCGTCGTATCGAATCGATCGGCAATCCCGAGCTTCCCGCAGCGCAGAGGACGGATCCAGTTCTGAGTGTGGATTCATGCCTCGCAGCCAATACAGCCGGTCCGACGCCATGACGACCGCCTCGGATGGATCCACAACCGAACGGATCGCGATTTCGGAGACCTGTGGCCCTTCGAGCTGCAGTCCTCGCTGTGCCGCAGCCTCCCGGATGGCGCGGACACGGCGGGCCAAGCTGGGGTGCGTCTGCTGATGCTCTGCGCGTGCGCCCCAGCGCCGGGGTAGACGCATGAGGCTGTGCAGCTTGGTGAGAGCGGAAATCAGCGCCTCGGGATCCTGGACGAGCTCGACGGCTCGCAGGTCGCTCTGGTGCTCGTGCACCTGGTTTCGACTCGCGGCCAGGAGGAGCGCTAGGAAGCAGCCCAAGGGCCACGCCCATCTCAGAATCCCTGCCCCCTCCGACTGCGGACCAAGCCAGAAGAGCAACGTGAGACCAACTCCGATGACCACGAGTAGCAGTACGTCGCGCAGCACCAGCTTGCGACGCGCATAATGCTCGAGGTGGGCAACCTCATGGGCGAAAATCGCCGCGGCCTCCGGGGGGGTGAGCGCGGCGAGCAGATCGTCGGTGAACAGCACTCCCGGTCGATAGTGAGACGGCAGGGCGAAGGCGTTTACCCAATGGCCGCCCGGGGCCTGTGCACGGAGGACTCGCGGAGTGGGACATCGGGCTCGGGATTGCACCTGCGCGAAGCGCGTCCGCAACTCAGGATCCTCCAGGGGCGTGGCCCGCAGCACGCCGGCGAAGATGTCCATCGCCAGATGGACCCACAGCAGGGTGAGCGCCGCGACGGCGATGGCGACGGGAACCGCAGCCTCTCCGGCCGTGTGTACGACAGTGGGCAAGACGGAAATGAGGAGCCACACCCCGAGCGCACCGATCCAGAACCGGACGGTGAATGTCACGTACTGAAGAAGCCCTCGGCGCTCGTGGAAGATCGCCCGGCGAAGAGAAAACGAGGCCACGAGTGTCGCGAGAACCGCGAGGGCGATCTTCCCCAACGCGAAATCAGTACTGGTTGCGATCCCGACGACCAGACAGACGCCGAGGGCGATCGCCACCCATCTCTGATGTGCGGCATGTAGCTCGGGAAACGCCGGGTCCTCGATCCGTCGCACCAGCCTCCGCCCGACCCACCACCCGTACAGGGCGGGGAAGAGCACCAACGCCACCGACACCGCTTCGCGCATGAGCTTCACCATGTTCACGAAGATCTGCGGCGGCGCGACCAGCGTTGTGATTCGCATCACGGTCGTCGCAATGCCGCGTCCCAGCCCTTGCTTGCTCCCGTTTGAGCCTCCTCTATCTTCGACCCTCACAACCCTCAAGCCAGCCCTTGCATATCCATGCATCTCAATGTATAGATATGTGTCGCCACTACCGACTACGCATGCCCGAAGCGAAACTGCATCGCCACCAGTTGATCCTCTCGATTCTCGAGAAGAGGGCCATCGCGAGCCAGGAAGAGCTGGCTGCCGAGCTCGAGGCGCGCGATGTGTCGGTCACGCAGCCGACGCTCTCGCGGGATCTGCGAGAGCTCCGGGTCATCCGTGTCCCCACGCCCGACGGTTACCGGTACGTTCCGCCGGGCGTCGAGGTCAACGGCAACGGCAGCCGGCTGGCTCCCGAGCGGTTCAAACAGCTGACAGCGCTCGAAGTGACCGGTATCGATGCCAACGAGGTCACGGTGGCCGTGCGCACGATGCCGGGACGGGCGCAAGGACTCGCAGCGTTCCTCGATTCCCAGAATATCCCCGAGCTGATGGCCACCATCGCCGGCGACGATACCGTCATCGTCCACCCTCGCCGTACCAGGCACACTGTCCGTCTCAGGCGCCTGCTCGCTGAGCTTCTTGGCGTCGAATAGCACGTTTCCCAGTCTTCCAACACTCGAACGAGAACAGAACGACATGGCCAAATACGTACTTGCCTATTCGGGAGGGCTCGATACCTCCGTCATCCTCAAGTGGCTCCAGATAATCCACGGCGCCGACGTCATTACCGTCACCGCCGACCTCGGCCAGAAGCGCGAGCTCCTGGGCGTGCAGGCAAAGGCGCTGGCTTGCGGAGCCAGCAAGGCCTATCTGGAAGATCTCCAGGAAGAGTTCGTCGAGGAGTACGTGTGGCCGACGCTGAAGGCGGGGGCGCTCTATCAGGGCGTCTACCCCATGGCGACGGCGATTGGCCGGCCGCTCATTGCGAAACGCCTCGCGGACATCGCCCGAGAAGTGGGCGCCGATGCTGTCGTGCACGGCTGCACGGGGAAAGGCAATGACCAGGTCCGTTTCGAGGTCAGCATGGGAACGCTGGCCCCAGACCTGGAGTGCTTGGCGCCACTTCGGACATGGGAGATTCAGAGTCGCGACGATGAGATGGCGTGGGCACGGGAGCACAACGTTCCGGTCGCGGCGACTCGAGAGTCTCCGTATTCCATCGATGAAAACCTGTGGGGCCTCTCCATCGAAGCTGGCCCGCTGGAGGATCCGTGGACGGAGCCACCCGCCGACTGCTGGCAGCTCACCACCGATCCGGATGACGCTCCGGCGGATCCGGCATTCGTGACCATTGGGTTCGAGGAGGGTCTTCCCGTTTCGGTGAACGGTGAACCGCTGGCCGCGGTCGATCTCGTGAATCAGGTGGGCGAACCAGCTGCCGCCCACGGCGTCGGGCGGATCGACATGGTGGAAGACCGGCTGGTGGGCATCAAATCGCGCGAGGTCTACGAGGCCCCGGCAGCGGTGACCCTCCACGCCGCCCGCCAGGCCCTCGAGCAGCTCACGCTCGACCGGGAGACCCGACGCCTCCTCGCCAGCCTCGGGCAGGAGCTGGCGCGCCTGGTATACGACGGTCTCTGGTTTTCGCCCCTGCGGGAATCCATCGCGGCGTTCGTGGATCGGGCGACCATACCGCTCACCGGTGAGGTGCGCCTCAAGCTGCATCGGGGTCGTGTCACCCCGGTTGGACGGCGCTCGCCCAACGCGCTCTACGATCCCGCGCTCGCGACCTACGGGGCCGGCGACGCCTTCAACCACCGGTCGGCGCGTGGCTTCATCGAGCTCTTCGGTCTCGGCGCCCGCATAGCGAACGCGAAGCAGCGGGCAGGCGAGGCGAATCCGGTTTCGACGTCCCGGGAGGTGTGGGTGTGACCGATCTGTGGGGCGGGCGGTTTGCGCAGCAGCCCGAGGAGCTGCTGCGCGCTTTCTCCTCGTCCCTCCCCGTTGACCGCCGTCTCGCTCCGTACGATGTGATCGGGAGCAAAGCGCACGCCAGGGCGTTGCACGATGTGGGTGTGTTGAGTGAGGAGCAGTATCGGCAGCTCCTCGCAGCGTTCTCGCAAATCGAATCCGAGATCGAGGATGGAGCCTTCCCTCCACCTTACACTCCGAGCGCACTTCCCGAAGACGTGCACAGTGCGATCGAATCGCGTCTCGTGGAGCTGTGTGGCGAAACGGGGTATCGCATTCACACAGGTCGGAGTCGCAACGATCAGGTCGTCACCGCGGTGATGCTCTGGCTGAAGGACGCGTCTCGCGAGGTCGAGGCAGCGGTTCGTGAAGTGCAGCGCGCCCTGGTCGCGAAGGCCCAGGAATACCGAGAGCTCGTGAGTCACGCGTACACCCACCTGCAGCGGGCGCAGCCGGTTCTGCTTGCGCATCACCTGCACGCCCACTTCGAGGCGCTGGAGCGGGACGTGGGTCGGGTGGTGGATGCCCGGCAGCGAGCGGATCGGTCGGCTCTGGGCGCGGGCGCGTGCACTGGATCCTCGTTTTCCCTCGACCGAGCGACCACCGCCCGACGCCTAGGATTCGCCAGAGTCGCGGGCAACTCCATCGACGCCGTTGCCGACCGCGACTGGGCCATCGAGTTTGTGGCTGCCTGCGCGCTCGTCATGACCCATTTGTCCCGGCTCGCCGAAGAGCTCGTCATCTGGTCGTCGCAGGAATTTGGCATGGCTCGCACGGCGGACGCGTGGACCACCGGGTCATCGGCGTTGCCGCACAAGCGGAATCCCGACGTCGCCGAATTGGTGCGCGGCAAGGCGGCTCGGGTGGTCGGCGATCTCGTGACGCTGCATGGTGTCCTCAAAGGGTTGCCCCTGGCCTACAACCGCGACCTCCAAGAGGACAAGGAGCCCCTGTTCGATGCCGCGGACACGACCCGCGACGCGGCCCTCACCTTGGCGAAGGCAATCGCCCACACCGAGTTCCGTCCGCCACGCGAGGCGGGGCCGGATTTCTCGACGGCGCTGGATCTCGCCGAGGAGCTGGTGCGTCGCGGAGTTCCGTTCCGAACGGCACACCAGAGGATAGGAGTGATGGTGCACAGATTGGAGGCCGAGGGGAGGGGACTGCCCGAGGCCGACGATGACGAGCTCGCGCAGGTCGGGCTCTCGACAATGGACCGAAGCCTCTTGACAGCAGTTGGCAGTATCGAGGCCAAGCGAACGCAGGGCTCCACCGCACCGGCCGAAGTCGCCCGTGAGTTGGACCAGGCCCGGACCATCCTCGAAGGCTGCGATTGACGCCGGGCCTGTGCCGTGGGGAGGTTTCTCACCTAACACTCGAGCATCGGGGCTCACCATGACCGGTACCGTACGCTCCCGCGATTCCGCGACCTTCATCGCCGAGGTCGACGCATACTGCGCTCACAACTATGCACCGTTGCCCGTGGTGCTCTCCCACGGTGAAGGGGCTTGGGTCTGGGATGTCGAAGGGAACAAGTACCTCGATTGTCTCGCAGCCTATTCGGCCGTGAATCAGGGGCACATGCACCCGGCCATCATCCAAGCTGCCAGAGAACAGCTGGAACGGCTGACCCTGACGTCGCGGGCCTTCCACAACGATCAGATGGGCCCGTTCCTCAAGCGCCTGTGCGAGGTGACCGGGTACGAGAAGGCGCTCCCCATGAACACCGGCGCGGAGGCCGTCGAAACCGCCATCAAGGCCGCGCGGCGGTGGGCGTACCGCGTGAAGGGCGTCCCGCGCGGTCGAGCCGAGATCGTCGTCTGCGAGAACAACTTCCACGGGCGGACGACCACGATCATCTCGTTCTCCACCGATGCCGAACACAACGCCGACTATGGACCGGCGACACCGGGATTCACCGTCATCCCGTACGGCGATGCAGGTGCCCTGCGCGCCGCAATCACGCCAAATACCGCGGCGTTTCTCTTCGAGCCCATCCAGGGGGAGGGCGGGGTCATCATCCCGCCTCCTGGCTATATCGCCGAGGTGGCGGCCATCTGCAGGGAGCAACGGGTCCTGCTGGCGGCGGACGAAATCCAAACGGGGTTCGGTCGAACGGGCAGGCTCTTTTGCTGCGACTGGGAGGACGTACGGCCCGACGTCGTGATGGTCGGGAAGGCGCTCAGTGGCGGCCTGTATCCGGTGTCTGCCATGCTCTCGGACGCCGACGTCATGGACGTCTTTGCACCCGGCGATCACGGCTCCACCTACGGAGGGAATCCGCTGGGCGCAGCCATCGCGCGGGCGGCCATCGACGTAATCGTGGAGGAGCAGCTTCCCGAACGGGCCCAGGAGCTCGGGACGTGGTTCCTGGGCGAGCTCCGGAAGATCGACTCGCCGTACGTCGCGGAGTGCCGGGGCCAGGGACTCATGATCGCCATCCAGATCAAGCCCGAGCACGGAACGGCCCATGCGTTTTGCGAGGCACTCAAAGAGCGAGGCGTCCTTGCCAAGGAAACCCACGAGCAGGTGATTCGCTTGGCGCCGCCGCTGGTGATTGCCCTCGAAGATCTCGAATGGGCACTCGCGCAGGTTCGCGCGGTTCTCGAGGGGCCCGTGCCCGGATAGCCTCCACCTCCGCCACACGCTCGGAGAAACGCGCCGCGGCGCGCGGCACCGCTGAGCTCCTGCTCTCCTGCCTCGACCAGCGCATCACGGAGACGTCCGAGGAAGGCGCGCTCCCGCGCATCAAAGTCCAGCTATGGGCTGAAGCGATTCGAAGTCCCGATATCCTCGAGCTGTTCAGGGCGAACTACCGGGCGGCCATCGACGGGCTGGCGGGAATCGTCCGGGAAGGTCAGAAGCGCGGTCGGGTGGACGGCGGGCTCGATCCCCAGGCGGTGGCACAGACGGTGGTGTCGTTCATCGAGGGCTTCGTCCTGCAAAAAGCGGTCGAGCCGAACGCCGACACATCCAAGTACCTCGAGGTTCTGGGGCGCCTCCTCGACTGCACGCTCTGGACGGGCAAAGGCGCAACGACGGGTGCGAGCGATGTCGAAGACGACTGAGAGTGGCGAGTTCGCCATCGGCAAACCGAGCTCTCCTCTCGTCCGTGTCCGGCGCCGAGGTGGTCTTCGCGCCGATCACGAGGTTACCCAGGAGCTTGGCAGTCTTCACAAGGTGGGACACGACTATTACGTCTTCGAAGATGGTCCGCAGATCATCGGAGTCGTCTCTGAGGTGACCACCGAACCCCGCTTCGGTCGGGATGCTCCCACGCTCTACCTGCGCCGGATCAGCGGCGATCCGCCCGTCGCTGCACCCAAGGAGCGAGCATCATGAGGAACGTTGCCCAATACCCGGTCCCTCAACCCGACATCCACGTGCGACCGCCTCTGGTGCACATGGAGCCCCGCTGGCAGTACAAGTATGTGACGCGGGACCGCTTCCACGAGCAGGCCCTCGGCGAGGATGAGCTCAACACGCTGGGCTCCCAGGGATGGGAGCTGGTCGGGCTCTTCTCGGATGCCTGCGTCTTACACTATTACTTCAAGAGAGTGGGAGAATAGGAAGGTGCCGAGTATCCCGTAACGGGTACTGACGCGAACACGCCGACACCCCACCCGCCACCCGATACCGTTCTACGGCGAGACCTCTGCCGCCCTGGGCGCCTCCTCGGCCTTCGCATGCTGCTCGTACCAGCTCATCATATACAACATGGTGCGCATGCTGTTCGACGGTCTGCTGCCCGTTCCGTGGAATTCCTCTCGGAACCGAAGCAGCTTGGCTTCCACGCCGCGCATCTTGAGCGCCGCGAACAGTTCTTCTGATTGCGGCATCGGCGTCCGCAGGTCCAGCTCACCCGTCATGACGAGTGTTGGCGTCTTCATATTCCCGACGTACATGAGCGATGACTTTTCCAGCCACTGGGAGGGATCCTCCCAGAACGGTATGTGGAAGAAGCTGTGCGTGAACTGCGGGATGTCGCTTTGGCCCGCCATACTGAGCCAGTTAGTGACGGGGCACCGCACGGCGGCCGCTGCGAAGCGATCGGTGTGTCCGATGACCCAGCTGGAGAGCACGCCGCCCCCACTACAGCCACCGACGTACATGCGAGTAGTGTCGACGTACCCCCGCGAGATCACCTCGTCGACACCGGCCATCAGGTCGTCGTAATCCACGCTGGGGTAAGCATGATCAATCCCCCGGGAGAAATCCTCGCCGTAGCCCGTGCTGCCCCGCGGGTTGGTGTAGAGCACCACATAGCCGTTCGCGGCGAACGTCTGGAAACGGAAGTCGAAGCCGACGCTGTACATCGCAAACGGGCCGCCGTGAATCTCCATGATGAGCGGGTACCGTTGCGCTCCATCGAAGTCGGGCGGTTTCACCACCCACCCTTGAACGCGCGTGTTGCCCGAAGAGGTGTACCAGATCTCTTCGACCTCTCCGATCTGCTTCCCGAACAGCAGATCGTCGTTGACGCTGGTGAGTTGTCGCGTCGTGCCGTTCCCGAGATTGATCCGGACTATGTCGCCCGGCTCGTCGAAGTCGCTTCGAGTGCCCACCGCGATTGGCGCCGGCCGCTGAGACACCGAGCTGAGACCGAGGGCATGCGTTCCTGAGGTCACCGCGCGCACGCCACCTTGAGCCGATGCGAAGTGGACGTTGACTGAACCCTCGTCCTGAGCGGTGAAGTAGACTCCGCTGCCGTCCCGCGCCCAGTGCAACGAGCTCGGGGGACGATCGAAATTGCCCATGATGTTGCGGGGACTGGCACCATCGGTGCCCACGACATAGATGTCGGGAGCCGTGTAGGTAGCGCTGGTCCGCGGATATCCGGTGAAGGCTACGCTTTGCCCGCTGGGCGAGACGACGGGACCGCGCCAAAAACCGGCGCGAGTGGTGAGCCGACGAATCTGCTTGGTCGCAACCTGCACGCGGTAGATGTGGGACAGCTGATACGTCAGGTCGCCGTCTTCCATGAGGCCGTCGAACACGATGGCCGAGCCGTCGGGGGTCCAGTCGAACCCCGGGTTCCGGACGAGACCGTCGAACCGGGCACCCACATTCCACTCGCCACTCGTGAGTTGCTGCGATGTGCCACCTTCCGCCGTCACCGTGAAGAGATGCATGAAGCCCGTCTTCATGAAGCCCACGCGGTCCTGGCGGTAGTGCAGCCGGTCGATGATCCGCGGCGCCTCGGTCCACTCGGCCCCCTTGGGGGGTTTGGGTATATCGATGTTCCACTCTTCTTCTGCCGGAACCAGCATGGCGAACGCGATGGTGTTCCCATCAGGCGACCATGCGGGATTTCGAGGAGCCTCGGCCACACGGGTGATCTGTGATGTTGCCCCCTCGGCGTCCATCCACCGCACGTAGATCTGGGGGCCCTCTGGCTCGCCCTCGGCGAGATAGAGAACTCTCGTTCCGTCAGGCGACCACCTCGGATTCGATCCCTTCACCAGGAATCGATTCCTCGCCCCATCGCCATTCACGATCCAGAGCGCCGATTCCCACTTGTCCTTCAGCTTGTCGACCCAGCGGCGGGTGTAGACGATGCGTGAACCATCCGGCGCGATCTGGGGGTCGCTCACGCGTTCATAGTCGAGGTAGTCGGCAACGGTGAGGACGGTGTCACTCTGTGCTTGCTGAGCCGCCGCGTCGCGTACAAGGGCGAGCGCCAGCAGCGTTAGGGCGATGTCACGGAGTCGCATGGTGCCTCCCAGGGAGAGGTCCTTGTGGCGAAAACTAGCACGCCGACACCGGAACGCGACAGTTTCTCTGTCTTCCCGATCGTACTCCAGAGACAGGAACGGAAGATAGAGCTGGCGGAAAGGTGAAGTGCACCGCTCACCGTTCACTGCTCACTGCTCACTGCTTCTCCGGCAGCACGGCATTCAGGACGAGCGCTGTGAACCCGCCCGTGACCAAACCCGACCCAAAGAGAGTCCGCAACGCGCTCGGGAAGTACTGCACTGCATCGGGTCGGAACTCGACGCCGAGCCCCAGGCCGAGGGAGACGGCCAGGATCACCATGTTGCGCTGCGTCAGATGGACCCCACGGTGAATGATGGCTGCACCGCTGGCGAAGATCATGGCGAACATGATGAGGCCGGCGCCCCCGATGACCGCGGCCGGCATTGTGGCCAAGAGGGCGCCGACCTTCGGGACGATGCCGAGCGATACCAGGATTACCCCGGCCACGCCGGTCACATGGCGGCTCACCACGCCGGTGAAGTTCACGAGCCCGACGTTCTGCGAGTACGAGGTGTTGGGGAACGCGCCGAACAAGGCGGCAAGAGCGCTCATCACTCCGTCGGCGACGAGCCCGCCTCTCAGCTCGCTGGTCGTCGGCTCCCGCCCCGCCGCCGCGATGGTGCCGGAAATGTCGCCAAGGGTCTCCATTGCGCTGATGACATAGATGAAACCCATGAGGAGAATCGCGTTCCAATGGAATGCGATTCCGAAGGAGAGCGGCATGGGCATGGCGGCCCAGCCAGCGCTGGCCACGCTCGCCAGATCGACGCGTCCCGCCACCGCCGCCACGAGGTATCCGGTGATCACGCCGATCAGCACACTCGCGTAGCTCACGAACCCCTTTGCGAACCGGTTGAGTAGTAGGGTGACGAGGAATACGACGGCGGCCATGCCGAGGTTGGCGGGAGAGCCGTAGTCAGCCGCGCCCACGCCACCGGCTGCGTAGTCCATGCCGACGGGGATGAGGGTGAGCCCGATGAGCATCACCACCGTCCCGTTCACCAAGGGTGGGAACAGGGCACGAAGCCGACCGATGAAAGTACCCAGCAGCACCTCGACGGCTGCGGCGGCGAGACAGGCGCCAAAGACTGCTGCCAGGCCATACTCCCGGCCAACAGCGATGATCCCGCCCACGAAGGCGATGCTCGTTCCCATGATCACCGGGATGCGTCCGCCGACGGGACCGATCGGATAGGCCTGGACGATGGTTGCGATGCCGGCCATGAAGAAAGCCACCTGGAGCAGGAATGCTGTTTGACCGGTTGCCAACCCCAGTGCGCCAGCGATCAAGAGCGGCGGCGTGATGTTGCCGAGGAGCATGGCCAGCAGATGCTGCATCCCGAGGGGGATGGCCTCGCGGATCGGTGGCCGATCATCGATGTCGTATACGACGAGAGGAGGGGCCGTCCCGGGTTCTGGCGTCGTGGCGTGCGGCCGTACCGAACCGGCAGAGTCATTCATGGCGCTCGCGCCCTCATGGGGCGGGCTTGATGCCCGTCTGGCGCGGGACTATCGTTATCGCCGCTCGTTGACACCCATGAGCGTTCGACCGTCGTCGCCACACCATCACGTACCGGGGAGGGGCGGGCCTCGTGAGTGAAGCCATCTCCATCAGCGTCACAGTGAACGGGCAGCAGCTCGAGCGTTCGGTCGAGCCCCGAACATTGCTCAGCGACTTCCTGCGCTACGAGCTTCATCTCACCGGCACGCACGTGGGATGTGAGCACGGTGTGTGCGGAGCATGCACCGTGCTCGTGAGCGGCGAGGCGGTGCGGTCGTGTCTCATGTTTGCCGTCCAGGCGGCAGGGAAGGAGATCCTCACGGTCGAGGGGCTCAGCGGATCCGACGGAACCCTGCATCCGTTGCAGGCGGCATTCCGCGAGGCACACGGACTGCAATGTGGGTTCTGCACGCCCGGGTTCCTCATGACCCTGTTACCCTTCCTCTCGGAGAACCCCGCGCCCAGCGAAAGCGCAATTCGGAAAGCGATCTCCGGGAATCTGTGTCGGTGCACTGGGTACCAGAACATTGTGGAGGCGGCAAAGATCGCCGCGGAGCGTGTCGGTGGCTAGGCGCTACTTCGGGGAGCGCGTCCGCCGCAACGAGGACGCGCGACTGCTCACCGGCCGAGCGCTGTTCGTGGACGACGTCCACCTCGCGGACATGCTCCATGTCGCCTTCCTCCGGAGTGACTTCGCGCATGCGCGTGTGACCGCTGTCGACGCAACGGCAGCACGCAGCCGGCCCGGCATCGTTGCCGTATTCACCGCCGAGGACTTGGGGAGTTTTTGGCAACCGGGCCCACTTCTGGTCCCTCCACCCCCCATCGAGGGCCTCGTCTTCAACCCGGCCACGCAGGTCCCGCTGGCCCGGGACAAGGTCCGCCACGTGGGCGAGCCAATCGCCATGGTGGTGGCTGAGAGTCGGTACCTGGCGGAGGACGCCCTGAGCGACATCGTGGTGGACCTCGAGCCACTCGATGCCGTGGTGCATCTCGAAGCTGCGCTCGCCGCCGACGCGCCGCTGGTCCATGAGGAGCTCGGCTCGAATCTGGCCGCCCACGTGATCCAGCGAAAAGGAGACTATCAGCGCGCTCGCGACGAGGCAGACCTAGTACTCGCTCGTCGCTTGCACTACGACCGCGGCGCTTCGGCTGCCATCGAGACCAGGGGGATCGTCGCCTATTGGGATCGCCGGGCCGAAGAGCTGACACTCTGGGATACCACCCAAGCCCCCATTCCCATCCGTAACGGCCTGGCCCGAATGCTGGGGCTGCTCGAATCGCAGGTCCGTGTCGTCGCCCCCTTCGTCGGCGGCGGATTCGGCCCCAAGATCATGATGTTCTACCCGGAAGAAATGCTGCTCCCGTGGGCGTCGATACGCCTCGGCCGACCGCTCAAGTGGATCGAAGACCGCCAGGAGAGCTTTTACGGGACCACACAGGAACGGGGGCAGGTGCACGATGCTGAGATCGCCGTGAGTAAGGACGGGCGCATCCTGGGCGTGCGCGACGTGTTCCTCCACGACACGGGCGCCTACGATCCGTACGGGCTCACCGTACCGATCAACAGCCAATGCACCCTGCTGGGCCCGTACCGTGTCCCCGCCTACGACAGCGAGTTCAGGGCCGTCTTTACCAACAAACCCACGGTCACGCCGGTCCGCGGAGCCGGCCGTCAACACGGCGTCTTCGTGATGGAACGGTTGCTCGACCTGGCGGCGAAGGGCCTGGCGATCGACCGGACGGAGATTCGCAAGATCAACTACCTCTCCCCCGAGGAGTTTCCACACGACCATGAGATCCTGTTTCAGGACTCGGCGCCCCTCGTGTACGACAGCGGTAACTATCACCCGATCATTGAGAAAGCCGAGGAGCTCGTCGGGTATAGACAGTTCCTCGACGCGGACCAGCCGCGACATCGGGCCGCAGGGCACTGCGTGGGGCTCGGCATCGTATCCTACGTCGAGGGCACCGGCATCGGACCCTACGAAGGCGCAAGGGTGACGGTCGAACCCAGCGGGCAAGTGCGCGTAGCCACGGGAGTGGGCACGCAGGGGCAGGGGCACTTTACGGTTTTTGCGCAAATCGTGGCAGACGTGCTGGGGGTCGACGTCGAGGAGGTACACGTCATCACCGGCGATACCCGGGAATTCCACTGGGGAACGGGGACGTTTGCCAGCCGGGGGGTGGTGGTGGCAGGTAGCGCTTGCTACGAGGCGGCCAAGCGCGTTCGGAGCAAGATCGTCGAGCTGGCGAGTGCCACCCTCGAGGTCGCGCCTCACGACGTAGAGCTCAGCGAGGGACGGGCTCACGCGAAGGGTGCGCCATCGAGAGGGATCGACCTGGGCGAACTGGCGGTTCGCGCGAATCCGCTCCGCGGTGCCGTGCGGCCGGGCACCGAGCCGGGACTCGAGGCCACAGCCTACTTCGGCCCCGATCGCGGCAGCACCGCCGCGGGTGTGCACGCCATGATCGTGGAGGTGGATCCCGAAACCGCGATGGTCGAGATCAAGCGCTACGTGGTGGTCCACGACTGCGGCAAGGTGATCAACCCGTTGCTCGTCGAGGCACAGGTGCAGGGAGGTGTGGCCCATGGCATCGGGAATGCCTTCTACGAGCAGCTCGTCTTCGACGACAGCGGGCAGCTGCTGAATGCCTCGTTCATGGATTACCTGCTTCCCACCGCCACCGACGTGCCCAGTGTCGAGATGGGGCACCTCGAGACGCCGTCGCCGCTCAACCCCCTTGGCGTGAAGGGTGTGGGCGAAGCAGGTGCGATTCCCACAGGGGCTGTCTTCGCTCAAGCGGTGGAAGATGCGCTTCACGACTACGACCTGGAGATTCTCGAGATGCCCCTGAGTCCGAACCGTCTGTTTCAGCTGATGGGCGAGAGTACGAGAGGCAAACGCCCGACGAACGGCGGGGCCGGCTAACACGAACCCCGGGGCGTCAGCCCGGGGAGGAACCATCATGATCGTCGAAGGCGAATACACGTTCAAAGGTCCCCGCCAGACTGTGTGGGACCTCCTACAGGATCCGGAAGTCCTGGCCAAAGCCATGCCTGGCGCGAAGGACCTCCGGCAGGTCGGGGAGGACCAGTACGAAGGCGCGATGCAGGTGGCGCTGGGTCCCATCACGGCCGCAAAGTTCAGCCTTTCTGTGATCCTCTCAGACAAGGTGCCGCCCGAGCGGTACACCATGGAGATCAGTGGCAAGGGACCTGTCGGGTACACGCGCGGAACCGCGCACGTCGAACTCGCCGAGCAAGATGCCGAGAACACGCGCATGAGCTACCGTGCCAATCTCCAGATCGGTGGTAAGGTGGCGGCGGTTGGCCAGCGGCTCCTCGATTCGGTGGGCAAGATGTTGACCAGAAAGGGACTCGAGGCGCTGAGCGACGAGCTCGAGAAGCGCCTGGCCAGTAGCTGAGGAGCGCGGGAGCGTTCTTTGTGAAACCTGCCCCGTTCGACTATTACAGTCCCACGAACGTCGTGGAAGCCCTCACCCTCCTTACCGAGCACGGTGGCGAGGCAAAGCCACTCGCGGGGGGCCAGAGCCTGGTGCCGTCGATGAACTTCCGGTTGGCGGAGCCGGCGGTCTTAGTGGACCTGAACGACGTAGAGGAGCTCGTCTTTCTCGAGGACAGCGTGGCTGGCGGACTCCGAATAGGGGCCATGACTCGCCAGCGCACGGTCGAGCGCAGCGGCCTCGTGGTGCGGCGCGCTCCACTGCTGCACGAGACCATGCCGTTCATCGCACACTCGCAGATCCGCAATCGGGGCACGGTCGGTGGTAGCCTTGCACACGCTGACCCAGCGGCCGAGCTGCCGGCGGTGATGCTGGCGCTCGACGCTCGGTTCCGGACCCGCACGCTCGAGCGGGAGCGGTGGATCGCAGCCGACGAGTTCTTCACGGGTCTGTTCGCTACCGCCCTCGCACCGGAAGAGTTGCTGGTGGAGATAGAAATCCCCGCTATGCCTCGACGCAGCGGATATGCGTTCCAGGAGATCTCCAGGCGTCACGGTGATTATGCACTGGTGGGCGTAGCCGTCGGCGTCACGCTCGACGCCGAGGGACGCTGCGATCGTGCCCGAATTGCCCTGCTCAGTGTGGGTGATGGTCCGGTGTTGGCCGAGGGAGCCGTTCAAACGCTCTTGGGCGAGAAGCCGGGTCCGGAGAGCATCGCGGAAGCAGCGGAAACGGCCACCCGTGACATCGATCCCACTGCGGACATCCATGCCTCGGTAGCTTATCGGCGACAGCTGGCCCGTGTCCTCACCCGCCGCGCCCTCGCCAGGGCGTTTGAGGACGCGGCAGCGTCGTCATCATGACCGAAACTCCAGCGGATCGTTTCACCGGAATGGTGGAGCTCTCCGAGGAGCTCACACCGGGCCCGCTCGTCAACGACGACATTGCGCCCACCGGCATCGAAAAACGCACCTGGAACCGTTGGCACATCGCCTCCCTCTGGGTGGGCATGAGTGTGTGCATTCCCACCTACATGTTGGCCGCCAGCATGATCCAGGCGGGTATGAACTGGTGGCAGAGCCTCCTCGCCATCTTCATCGGCAACGCGATCGTTCTCCTGCCCCTGGTCATCAACGCCCACGCCGGTGCGCGCTACGGTATCCCGTTTCCCGTCTACGCTCGCGCATCCTTCGGAACCAGTGGTGCCCACGTTCCGGCACTCCTGAGATCGGTGGTCGCCTGCGGGTGGTTTGGCATCCAGACCTGGATCGGGGGGCTTGCCCTCAACGTGCTCTTCGGGATCCTGTGGCCTGCGTGGACGTCTCTGGGCGAAGGCTGGACATTCATGGGCTACGGCCTTTCTCACTTCTTGAGTTTCCTTCTCTTCTGGCTCATCAACCTGTATTTCGTCTGGGCGGGGACCGAGTCCATCAAGTGGTTGGAAACCTCCGCGGCTCCCTTTCTCATCGCCACGGGCGTGGCACTCCTCGCGTGGGCGGTTGTGCGGGTTGGTGGCATCGGCAGGATCCTCCGGGAATCCGACGCGCTGATACTCGCCCAACAGGACTTCACCGTCTCTCAATTCGTCTTGGTTCTGTTCATTCCATGGGTCACCGCGATGGTGGGATACTGGGCGACTCTCTCCCTCAACATTCCCGACTTCACCCGCTTCGCGAAAAGCCAGAGGGACCAGATGACCGGGCAGGCTATCGGCCTGCTCACCACGATGCCCCTCTTTGCCTTCATCGGGGTCGCCGTCACGAGCGCGACCGTGATTCTCTACGGGGAGGCGATTTGGAATCCCGTGGACCTCATCGAGCGGCTTACGGCCGGGCAGGGAAATGCGCTCCTGGGCATCGCCGCCATGTTCGTGATCGTGGTGGCAACGCTCAGCACCAACATCGCTGCCAACGTCGTGGCTCCTGCCAACAGCTTCGCCAATCTCAACCCTCGGCGGATCGACTTTCGGCTGGGCGGGCTGATTGCCGGTGTCATCGGAATCGTCATCTTCCCGTGGAAGCTGCTGGACATGTACCAGACCTGGCTCATCAGCTATTCGGGGCTCTTGGGTGCGGTCGGCGGCGTGATCGTATGTGACTATGTATTCATCCGCCGGGCGGAGCTCGCGCTGCGAGATCTCTACGTCGCAAACGGCGCGTACACGTACCGAGCAGGGGTGAATCGAGCGGCGATTGTCGCGATGGTGAGCGGCATCCTGGTCGCGCTGGCGGGAACGCTCCACCCGAAGCTCAGCTTCCTCTTCAACGGTGCCTGGTTCTCAGCCACGATCGTGTCCTCCCTCGTCTATTTGGTGCTCATGCGCAGACCGAGATCGGCGCCTGTTCCGACATTCGAGCGAAAAGTGCAGGAGGCTTCATGAAGCTCTACGACCTGTCACAGCCGTTGAACCAAGAAGTATCGTTCTGGCCGTACTACCCGCCGTTCGAAGTCAAATACATCAAGCGAAAGGCGGAGCACGGCGTCAACGCGCAATACATCCAAACCTCGAACCACATGGGCACCCATCTCGACGCGCCCCGCCACTTCGTTACCGGCGGCATGACCATCGACGAGATCCCGATGGAGTGGCTCTGCGGGCCCGGTGTGGTGGTCGACCTGTCTGGTGTGATGAGTGATCTGGAAGTCTACACACCCAACATGATCGAGGACCGCGTCGAAGTGCGAACGGGAGATCTCCTCCTGTTGCACACAGGGTGGCACCGCTACGGACAGTTCGGCGATGAGCCGGACGAAGTACGCTACCTCCACTACCACCCGGGCGCGCATCCCGATATGGTGCCTTGGCTCCTCGAGAAAGAGATCCACATCTGGGGCGTCGACTGCGTCTCCACCGACCACCCCATGGACCTTCCGATTGGCCGTTTCCTGGGGAAAGGCATGCACGGACACTGCGATCGCGTGCGTGCCAAGTGCGAGGAGAAATTCGGCAAGGAGGGAACGGAGCGGCTCTTCCCGGAGGAAGACTATCAGCTCACGCACAACGCGCTCTTCCCGCACAACTGCATGCACATCGAGAATCTCGGCGGAGAGATCGCAGCACCCGAGCTCCAGAACAAACGAACCATCATCGGGTGCTTCCCATGGAAGTTCAAAGGAGGGGAGGCAGCGTTCGCACGCGTTGTCGCGTTCGAGAGGAGCTGGGAGTAGGGAAGGCAGACGGCAGAGGGCAGACGGCAGAGGGCAGAAGGCAGAAGGCAGAAGGCAGAAGGCAGAAGGTAGAGGGTGGAAGGCGGAAGGCAGAAACGAGAACAACGCAGAAGAGAGACGCAAGAGGCGCAGTGATGGACGACGGTCTGGGAACTCGGCTGCTGCGATGAGCTCAGCGTGGCACTGAACCAGGAAATCGCGGATTTCACGGCCACCGAGTTGCGACGGCTCGTCGCCAGGCGAGAGCTCTCGCCGGTCGAGGTGGTGGAATCCTGCCTCGGCCGCGTCGAACAGTATAACGGCGTGATCAACGCGGTGGTGACGCTCTCAGAGCGGGCGCTCGATGATGCCCGTCAGCTGGAGGAGAAGCTCGGGCGACGTCATGATCCGGGACCGCTGTGTGGACTCCCCACGGGCATCAAGGACGTGACACCCGTAGCGGGACTGCGGACGACCTACGGCTCGCCGCTCTACGCCGACCACGTCTCCACCGAGGACGCCCTGGTCGTCCAGCGTCTGCGAAACGCGGACGCCATCATCCTCGGCAAGACCAATTGCCCTGAGTTTGCCGCCGGGGGGAACACGTTCAACGAGGTATTCGGCCGCACGCGCAACCCCTGGGATCCAGGGAGGAGTGCCGGTGGCTCGACGGGCGGAGGCGCGG
Organism: Gemmatimonadota bacterium; assembly: GCA_039591615.1. Classification (GTDB taxonomy): domain Bacteria; phylum Gemmatimonadota; class Gemmatimonadetes; order Gemmatimonadales; family GWC2-71-9; genus JBDHDH01. The sequence continues at coordinate 48,053 of JBDHDH010000012.1, forward strand.
CCGCATTGGCCAGCGGGATGATCGCCCTGGCGGAAGGGACCGACCTCGGAGGATCACTGCGGATTCCGGCATCGTTTTGCGGTGTGGTCGGCCTTCGCCCGTCGGTCGGCCTCGTCCCGACCCATCCGACGGACTACCTGTGGGACAACCTCCTGGTCACCGGTCCCATGGCCCGCACCGCTGAGGACGCCGCCCTCATGCTGCAGGTGATCGCTGGGCCGAGCCCGCTTGCGCCGATGCATCAGCAGACAGCGAATCGAGACTTCGTTCGTGCCGTCGAGCATGGCCCAGTCGCGGGTCTCCGCATTGGGTATGCCCCGGACATCGCAGGAATCGGTGTCGAAGCCGAGATCGAACAGATCTGCCGTCGCACAGTGGCAGAGCTCGCGCACGGCGGCGCACGGGTGGATGTCGTGCAACTCGATCTGGCGTACGCATCGGACGCGTTTCTCGCTCTGCGAGGCCTGTGGATGGTCGCGCATCAGTACACGCGCCTCGACAAGATGGACCAGTTCGGTCAGAACGTCGCTGGCAATGTGAGTACCGGATTGTCGGTAACCACCCGCGAGCTCGGTGCCGCCGAGCACGTTCGGGGCCGCGTGTGGCGGTTCTTCCAGGGGTTCTTCCAGAAGTACGACCATCTCCTCACTCCAAGCATGGCCGTGCCGCCTTTCCCGGTCGAACAAGATTTCCCGGAGAGCGTCGCCGGAAGACCGATGAAGACCTACGTCGATTGGATGGCGCCCACGTTCATTCTGAGCCTCACGGGTCTTCCCATCGGCTCGGTGCCGTGTGGCATCGACAGCGGAGGCCTGCCGGTGGGGCTGCAGATCGTGGGGCGGCCGTTCGGCGAGGAAGCCGTGCTGGCACTGGCAAAGAGAGTTCAGGAGATTCAGCCAATGGGCGGTCCCTCGCTCGCCAACTTGGATCGCTGGGAAGAGGGTCCGCCGTAGCGACGTGCCGCCGCGTTGTGCTTGTCACGAGCCGCCTTCGAACAACGCCTTCACAGCAACCTTGGTCACTTTTCCCATGGCATTCCGTGGGAGGGCCTCCAGGCACCGCAGGCTTCTCGGTATCTTGTACGGCGCCAACCGATCCTTCGCCCACGCCTGCAGGGCTTCCAGCTCCAGCTTGCGGTTCGATATGAGCTCCGTCGCGACGCAGATGCGTTCACCCCACTCGTCATCGTCCACGCCAACGACGGCACATTCGGCGATGGCGGGGTGAGCCCGCAACACCTCTTCGATCTCGATCGCGGAGACCTTGTACCCACCCGTCTTGATGATGTCGATGCTCGATCGACCGAGGATCCGGTAGCGCCCATCTCGCACAATGGCCAAATCGCCGGTACGAAACCACCCGTCGTGAAACGCCTCGCGAGTCGTCGTGGGGCGGCGCCAGTATTCCAGAAACACACCGGGTCCCTTCACTTCGATCTCGCCTGGTGTATCCTCGCCGGCGAGCGGGCTCCCGCTCTCGTCCACGAGGCGGATCTCGACTCGAGGAAGCGGCGACCCTACAGACCCGGGCTCGCGTCTCCCGCGCAAGGGGCTCGAGAGGGCCATGCCGATCTCGGTCATGCCGTAGCGCTCGAGCAGCGTGTGTCCGGTGATTTCCTTCCATCGCTCGAGAGTGCTGATGGGAAGCGCAGAGGAGCCGGAGACCATGAGGCGCATCCGCCGACAGCCGGCGGACATCGCTGCTCGTTCCTGGGGGGCTGCGGCCTCCCACGCGGCGATCAGGCGTCGATAGATGATCGGAACCGCCATGAACAGCGTGAGGTCACCACGGACGATGCGGCGCCACGCCTCGTTCGCGTCGAACCGTGTCATCATCTCACAGGCGGCACCGGTCCAAACCGCGCAGGTGAGCACATTGACGATGCCGTGGACATGGTGGAGTGGGAGAACCAGCAACGTGCGATCGTCGGGTGTCCATCCCCACGCCTCGACCAGGGCTGAGACTTGAGCCTCGATGTTGGCATGGGTGGTAACGACGCCTTTCGGTCTGCCGGTTGTGCCGCTCGTATAGACCATCATGGCCCTGCGGCTCGTATCGACAGTGGGCAACGCGGGCGGGCATGGGCCGGCCAAGGCATCCACGCTGGAAAGAAACCGGACCCTGATCCGACCGAGGAACGGCCGCACCTTCTGCGCGAGTTCCGGATGGGCGACGACGATCTCGGTGCCGGAATCCTCCACCACATACTGGAGCTCGGGCGGTGGGTGCGAGACCGCCAGTGGTACGGCGATCCCACCGGCCCTCCACACCCCCCACTGTACGGCGAGGTAGTGAAAGCTGCTGGGGACGAGGAAAGCGACTCGGGTCTCTCGTAGATCTCCGGCGCCATCCAGCAGAGACCCGGCGACCCCTTCGGACGCCATCAGGAGATCGGAGTATGTGTAGGCCCCGTCATCATCGACGACGGCAGTGCGATTGCCGTGAGACCGAGCCCGGCCGATTAGCGGGAGGTCCGGCATTTCACGCGCTCCCTCGGCGCGCGGCCCCAGCGCCCAGCCCCGTGGTCATCCCCATCGAGAGCCAGGACATTCGCGAATGTGACACCGGCCTCCTCGGGGTCGGGTCGACGGGGCCCGTCGCTGGCACTCGAGGTGGCAGCCGGACTCCGCCGTGGCCGCCCCGTCAGCATCCGGCGCCCGAAGGCGGCCATGGACCCCTGCGGGGCAACTTGAGGCTGCCTCTCTAACCTGGTCCCGCGGGCGCCGGTGACGCACCGCCGGGTTCCTGCAACACCGTTGCACGACTACCGAGCCACTCATGCCTCTATGAGACCCATCTCGCAGTGTCGTCGCGGCTTAGCTGTCGGTATAGCACTTGCGAAACACCGAGAGTAACCACTCCAGGGATGCGCTGGCTCCCGCGCCGGCGCGACGCGTGAGAGGAAAGGCGAAGGTCATGCAGCAACCCCGCGCTGCCCATCTGCGGCAGCATCTGCTCACTCGCGACATAACTCCGTTCATAGGAATCTACGACGTCTTTTCCGCCACGGTGGCGGCCCGGCAGTGCGAGGCACTCTTCGTGAGCGGCTTCGGGTTTGCCGCGAGCCATCACGGGGTGCCGGATCCGGGCTTCGTCGCCTGGTCGGATCTCGTGCAGTTCGTGCAGCGGCTCCGGGTGGTGTTGCCGGACCATCATCTCCTCGTCGAGATCGACGACGGTTACGGAGACACCGATATCGCCTGCCACGTCGTTTCGGCGCTGGAGTCGGTGGGGGCCTCGGGCGTCGTGCTGGAGGACACCCAGCGGCCCAGGCGCGGCAGATATTGCAATGGCAAGCCGCTCCTCGAGCTGGAGGCGTTTCAGGAAAAGCTCTCCAAGGTGCTGGCCACGCGGCGTGAGTTGTTTGTGGTAGCGCGTACCGACGCGAGCGAACCTCCCGACATCGCCCGCCGCATTCATGCTTTTGCCGAGGCAGGAGCGGATGCGGTGCTGGTGGATCACGCCTCTGATCTCCGAGTCATTCGGGCTCTCGCCAGCCAGGTCGAAAGCCCGTTCGCCTTCAATCAGATTGCCGGTGGCAATGGCCCGCGGGTGACCTTGTCAGAATTGCGGTCCGCCGGGGTCTCTTTGGTCATCTACAGCACACCTTGTCTTTTCGCCGCCCAGGGCGCCATGCAGCGCGCCCTGCATCGCTTGCTCGCGCACGACGGGCTACTGGAGCCGGCGGGAGATGGCCAAGTGGGTGTTTCCGAATGCACCGGGCTACTCCGCGCAAATCACGGTCGACGGTTTCCGGCCTCACGGCGCTCGCCGTCCCACAACGTAGCCGCCAACTCGCCTAGGTCATGTTCCTGAACACTCGCGTCGGCGGTCTCATCGAGCCCCTCACCGCACGACACTGGGATCGAGGGATGATCGGTCGCCGGCTGCAGGCGAGAGCGGCGTTCCTCCACCACCGCGGCTTGGAGCCAGGTGATCGCGTCTTCCTGCACTACGGGAACACCCTCGAGTTCTTCGTGGATCTGCTAGCTATCTGGACCCTCGGCGGCTGCGTCATCCCTATCGACCAGCGGCTCACCCGGTTCGAAATAGACGTGCTGGCCCGAACGGCGAGACCCAGGTTCTCCCTTTGGATCGACGCGCCCCGAGGAGATATCGCAGCCGCCCTTTCCGCACTGGGAGCCCAAACCCTCCAGATGTCGGAGGACCACCTCGATGAGGCCGCCGCGGCCCCGCCGCCTGGAGCCCGCCTTTCGATGGACCAGGACGCGCTGATCCTCTTCACCTCCGGCACCACGGGCCACCCGAAGGGAGTCGTCCATACGCATCGCTCCTTGCGCGCCCGGTGGTTGGCCCTCCTCCAAAGCCTGGATGTTCGGCATTTCCGGAAAACACTCTGTCTGCTTCCCACGCATTCCGCGCACGGACTCATCGGTAACGCGCTGTTCCCGTGGCTTTCGGGCCGCGATCTCCACATCTTGCCGCCGTTCCGAGCCGATCTGGTCCACCGTCTGGGCGCGTTCCTCGACGAATATGGCATCACCTTCATGTCGTCGGTCCCGCCGGTGTGGCGTCTTGCGCTGAATACGGCCGCCCCCCCGACGCGAGGCACGCTCGAACGGGTGTTCTGCGGCTCCGCACCTCTGACGGCGCAGCTATGGAAGGAGATCGCCAGCTGGACCGGGGCTCGAGCCGTTCTCAACACCTATGGCATAACGGAAACCGGAAGCTGGGTGGCGGGAACCACGCTTCGGACCTTCGTGCCCGAAGATGGCCTGATCGGGGTACCCTGGGGTGCTGCGGTGAAGGTGCTGCGCGGCGCGAGCACTGACACACCGCCGGCCTTCGCCGAAGAGTGCGCCCTGGGTGAAGAGGGTTATGTGTGGCTCAACACTGCGGCGCTGATGAAGGGCTACCTGGATCGTGATGACCTCACCCGGCAGGCCGTGAGCCAGGGATGGTTCACGACCGGTGATATCGGGGTGGTACGCAAAGGATGCCTCTACCTCTGTGGCCGTGCTCGCGAGGAGATCGACAAGGGTGGCGCGAACGTGCATCCAGGCGACATTGACGGGGTCGTCAAACGCTATCCTGCGACCAGAGACGTCTGCACCTTCGGTGTGGAGGATTCCCTGCATGGGCAGAAGGTGGCAATCGCAGTTGTGCTCGATGACCGCTCGCCAGCCACACTGACGTCGCTGCATAGGTGGGTCGAGGGCCGCCTCGCTGAGCACAAGGTGCCCGTACAATGGTATCTCGTCGAGGCAATCCCCCGCACGGCGCACGGTGTGAACCGGGAGCAAGTCGCAAGGCACTGCCAGACGCTCGAGCCGGTGCCGCTGCGAACGATGCTCGGCGAGCCAGCGCCGTGAACGTCGGGACCAGGTCGAGCGCGATCGAGCGGACCTCCGCCTCGTTTCCTAACAGAAAGATGGCGGTACGCCGACCCAGGGATGGGGCCGAACTGGCATCCCCACCTCAGAGTGAGATTCGGCAGATTCCGCTTCGCATGAACAAATACCGGATCGGCCGCTACACGCCCGAATACAAGTGGCAGGTAATCGACGTCCTGAAGCATCTGTCTCCGGAGCGCGTGTCGGTCCTGACTGCCTACTTCGAATGGAAGTACGAGCAGAATCCGTATCTCGAGCCGCTGCTCTTCCTGGCATTGCATGGCCGTCGAGTAGTCGGCATGCGGGGATTCTGGGGTACCAAATGGGAGGTGAAGGGCGAGCGTTACGTGCTCCCGTGTGCCTCGAATCTGGTCGTGGCACCCGATCATCGGAGACGAGGGATCGTCAAGCAGTTGATGGACGTTGCTGTGGCGGACCTGGCCGACCGCGGCTACCCCTTCGTCATCAACCTGAACGCCACGAACATTATGCACATCGCGTCGTTGAGCATGGGTTGGCGCGGCGCCGGGCCCCTCGAGGACATGAGCCAGGGGACCATTTGGGGACGCGTGCCCCTGCCGAGTGCTGGGGAGCCAGCGCACCGTCGCATCGCGGGAGCAGCGCGGCGGTCAATCCGCGATGCGAGGCGCCGCCTCTTCGGCAACGGGTCTCCCTTCCATCGGTTCGATCGCGCGGTACACCAGTGGCCTATCGACGGTATCGTGGTCGAACAGCGGCCCCGCTCAGCGGAAATGGCCGCCCTCGTGCATCGCGTGGGTCACGACGGCCGCCTTCGTCACGTGCGAGATCCGGAGTACTGTGAGTGGCGATACCGGAATCCCCTGTCCGAGTATCGGTTTCTTTATTGGGAGCGTGCGGGCACCGTCGACGGGTATTTGGTCCTCGCCACCAAGGGGCTCCAGCCTGCCCCCGGGGTCGAGCTGAACATCGCGGATTGGGAGGGCATGAGATTCGACGTTCGTGCCGAGCTCCTGGAAGCGGTGCTCTCGTGGGGAGGATTTGATGCATTGAGTGTCTGGGCGGGACCGTTCGGGGACCAAGCCAAATCTCTGCTGGCGCGGTACGGCTTCGAGATCACCGAGACCGAGATTAGCATCACCAAGCCGCAACGCACCGTGCTCGTGTGCTCCACGCGGAACGGCGATCGAACGGCAGCATGGACATTGGGGAGTCGCGATCTACTGAACATCACGAGTTGGGACATGCGGATGATCTACTCGGATGGCTTCTAGCCGGCGCGGAGACCCAATCCTTCTAGAGCACACAGCGCCCAACACCGGCCACGCCCACTGACCACTCCCTACGGTCCACCACGTCCCACTCCTGGCTCAATCCCACCCTCTTTCCTTATTCTTCAAGCCGCTCATCGCCGCACCCGCAACCTCGCTGGCAGGGGCTAGCATCGATATGCACTCATCTTGAGTCGCACTCCGAGTATGCCTTCGGACCTGCCGTCACCCTCAATCCCCGCCGAGGCGCGGTCGGGACTCGATCCCTGGGTGCCGGCCGAGCTCCCGCCGCCGCCGGCTCCTCGGGGACTCGCGTGGATCGGCACGGTGGGTCCCGGGGTCATCGTCCTCGGCGCCTCCATTGGGAGCGGTGAGTTTCTCCTCGGTCCCGCCGCGTTCGTTCAGTATGGCCTGTCGCTGCTCTGGGTTACCGCCATCGCGGCGTTCCTTCAGACGGTGTTCAACACCGAGCTCATGCGCTACACGTTGGCGACCGGCGAGCCTGTGTTCACGGGCTTCATGCGCACGCGACCCCACGCGTCCCTTTGGGCGTGGGTATACACGCTGCTCTACCTCTTGCAGCTCGGATGGCCCGGATGGGCCGGCGCGGCGGCCGGCGCGATTTTCTTCCTGTTCGCCGGAACGCTAGCGGGCCCGCTCGACGCTGATCCGGTGTACGCCATCGGAGTGGGGACGTTCCTGGCCTGCGTCCTGATTCTGCTGATCGGTCGGCGTATCGAGCGAACCCTTGAGATCCTCAACTGGATACTCGTTGTGGTCATTCTCGGCGGATTCCTTCTTCTCGGAATAGCGCTGGTGGCGCCCGAGACATGGCTCGCCGCCATCACGGGCTTTGTGGGCTTCGACCTCCGCCGTGGCACATTCGAGTTCATTCCCCATGGCGCTGACTTCTTTCTGATAGGGGCCTTTGCTGCCTATTCCGGTGCCGGCGGCATGATCAACCTGACGCTGTCGAGCTGGGCACGCGACAAGGGCTATGGCATGAGTCGGCACGCTGGCTATATCCCGGCGGCGGTCGGAGGGAAACCCGTGCATCTCGCCCACACCGGCTTCCGTTTCTCCCCCACCGACGCAGCGCTCGAGCGATGGCGAGGTTGGTGGCGCATCGTCAGGGCCGACCAGTGGGGCGTCTATTTTGTCGGCGCCCTGCTCGGCATGGCGCTTCCCGCGCTGCTCTACGTCACCTTCATTCCGGCGGGCACCGACATTCGTGGGCTGGGTGTCGCCGCCGCGCTGGCCGACGCGATCCGGGCCCGCGGGGAAGTCCTTGCGCTCCTCGTGGCGTTCCTGGGCGCCTGGGTCCTCTTCAAGACCCAACTCGACCTCTTGGACGGCATGACCAGAGGGCTGACCGACATCCTGTGGACCGGGAATCGCCGACTGCGGACGGCCCGCGGCGTCGACGTGCGCGTCGTCTACTACGTGGTACTCCTGGCCGTCGTGATATGGGGCATCGTTGCCTTACGTCTCACGCAGCCAATCGTCCTGCTGCAGCTGGGCGCCAACATGGCGGGCATCGTGTTCATCGTCGCTTCGCTGCATCTGCTCTACATCAACACGACGCTGCTCCCCAGGGAGCTCAGGCCGCCGCTCTGGCGCCGCGTCGCGCTGGTGGGCGTGGCGGTGTTCTACGGAGCGTTCGTTGCCCTTTGGCTGTCGAGTGTCGTTTGACGCGCTCTCCGACATCGGTCTCGGTCCTCAACGGGGGAGTTCCGCGTCCGCCTCCCATGATTCTCATCCCGCCTGGCTCTTCCAATGAGCGAAACGGATCGCCTGGGCGCGCAACGACAACTGCCAGCGGAATCCGCACGAAGAGCTTTGCGACAGATTCTGTGTCCGAAAAAAGCGCGGTTGCCCACGGGGGCGGCGCGGTAGGCATCCGCCCGAACTGTGAACCGTAGGCCGCAGATCTGTCACTCGCTCAACGGTGCCGCTCGCCATGCTGCATTCGCTCAACAGCAACCCGCACCTGTTCACGAGGAAAGCTCTTCCTATCCGTCTTCGCGGTCTTATCGGTGCTAGGAGTCGGATCTCCCTCTACCCCTGGCGAACACAGCGCTGGACCTGCACACTTGCCTTTCCGCTGGATCCAGCCTGGAGGTCGACGGTGCGAACCAGACGTTGGACCACCATCCGTCCCGCAGCGACCTGGATGACCGTGCTCGGAGCCATCGCCAGTTCAGCCTGCCAGCCGTCAGCCGAGGATTACGTGTCGGAACGAATCATCATTGCGCTGGCCCCTGAGGCCGGGGAGCGTGCGATTCTGCGGTACGACCCTAACTCGCTTCCCGACCTTCCTGAAGCTCTCAGGAGCGCCCTGGAGGTTCGTGGCGTCGACGTCGATCTGATGCGGTACGGCGCCGTCCCGGATTTCGACGAGCGCCTGGACGCAGCCGCCATCTACGTGTGGCTACCGGATCCCACCGGCGACGGGACCACCCCGACGCAGCAGGTCGCGTTGGCGCAATGGCTCGACGGGGGCCGCGGTCGGCAGATCCACTTCCACTGGTCGGCCGGGACCATGGGCGCCGACGGGGTGCCGGAGGAGCACTCGTCATTCTACGACGAGCGATATCTCGAAGCCCTCGGCATCGACTATCAGGAGCTCGACCGGCACCAGGATGCGGCCATCGCAGTGCTCCAGGCCGGGCCCGTCCGCGTCACGACTCCCGACGGCACGGACATCACGTTCGAGGTCGGCGCGCGGCCGTTCAATAAGCAGAACGGTGATGCCTCCCAACGGCGGATGGAGTCGGCTCGTATCCGCATCGATCGGGAGGTCGAGCTGCCGGCTGGTGTCGTTCGAGTTGCGCCCATCGAGACGTCGGTGAACGGGACTGTTGTCGTCCCACGCGGCCGTTTCGCCGACGGTGAGGTCAGCGACTTGATCATGCGCTTCGAAGGTGGTGTGATGACATCGGTATCCGCGACAGGCGGCGAGGCGATCGCTCGTGCGGCCTTCGAGGATTCACCTGCGCTCCGCCACTTCCGCGAGTTGGGCATTGGATTCAACCCGGCGCTCAAACCCCTCCCGGACGACACCTGGATCCCGTATTTCGGCTACGGGGAAGGTGTGGTTCGCCTGAGTCTCGGCAACAACCAGGAGCTCGGGGGCAACGTTGGGGGCGAAGGGGTGCGATGGTTCTTCTTCTCGAACGCCACCGTCCGTGTCGGAGGGACTATTCTGGTGGAGCAGGGTGAGCTGGTCATGGTTCCCCATCTGAGCGGTCTCGGTCTTCTCGGCCTGCTCGGGCGCCAGGGTGCGGGAAGGTGACGTGGGATCCGGACGGTCGCGCCCGAGCGTGCGACTGGCATGCTCGCACGCATCTATCAGCGGGTAGAAACTCAGTTCGGCTTCGTCCCCAATATCCGTCGCGCGCTTGAACCTCAATCCACGGGCGCGCCGGGCATACGTCCTGCTGAGCGGAGCCTCGTATGGCGACAGGGCGCTACCGGCCGGAGAACCCGAGACGATCGCAAGGTCGTCAGCGCCCTGAACCACTGCCGCCACTGACGCGACGCACACGCAGAGTTTCTGGGCAAGCTCACCCTCAGGGTGCCGACGCGCCGGTACCTGCAAAGAGGTGTTGCGCGGCCGCGTTTCGCGGCGTGAGGGCCGCGACCAGCACGTAAACGAGGGTCGAGAGGAGGAGAGCCGGGAAAACGCTGTGCACCGTGGCTCCTGCGGGCAAGTACTTCCAGCCCAGGAGCACAGCAATCCCGACTACAAACGAAGAAGTCACAGCTGCGCCACCACCCTGCCGCCAATGGAGTCCCAGCACGATCGTCGGAAAGAAGCAGGCCGCGTACAGACTTCCCGAAAAAGCCGTGAGCGTGACGATCTGGCCTGGCGGGTTGAGCGCAATGAGGGCCGTGATCAACGCAAAGAGGGCCACGTACCAGCGGGTCTCCCGGAGCACGGACTGCTCAGTGCTTCGCCGCCGCCGCCACATGCCGACGAGATCACGCTCGCAGGTCGAGGCCATTACCAGCAGGACGCTGTCCAATGATGACATGGCCGCCGCCACCATGGCGACGAGCAGGAAGGCCGCCGCCGCCGGATGAAACACGCCACTGCTCCCCACGAGAGTTGGGACCACCAGATCGGTATCGTCGATTCCTGTAGGCATGATGTTTCGCGCGTAGAGGCCTACTGGCAGGAGCAGGGAGTACACGAACAGGAAGGCAAGGGTCGAGACCCACATCCCCCGGCGCGTGGCGCGCTCATCTTCGAGTGCGTAGAAACGCGATAGCTGCCGCGGCTCGACTACGAACTTCATCGTCCCGGCTACGACGATGCCAATCAACACGGGGAAGGGCATCGCGGCGTCCCACCGGAAGAGGTGGCGAGTTGCCGGCCGGTCCCGAACCAGGTCGATCGATTCGGCACCGCCGGCAGCGGTGACGGTCCCCATGAGCAAGAGCACGGCGGCGGCGATCATGACCACTCCTTGGACGACATCGGTCCGCACCACCGAGACAAAGCCGCCTACTGCCGTGTAGAGCATGACGACGACGAACACGACGAGGATGGCGGCCACGTACGGAATGTCGAGAAAGACCTCCAGGAGATTCCCGATTCCCTTGAACACTGCGGTCATGTAGAGAAAGCTCGCGCACAACACGATGAGCGCAGCCAGCACGCGCGCGGAATCGCTTCCGAAACGGAAGCCGACGAAGTCGGGAATGGTGACCGAATCCAGCGATTTGGTGAAGCGCCGCAACCGTGGTGCGACGACGACCCATGCCATGATCGAGAACACGACCGCCACCGGCATGAGCAGCAGCCAAGGCGCGCCGTACGAGTATGCCTGACCGGAGAACCCGACGAAGCTGTTCGTGCTGGAGTAGGTCGCGAAGAACGACAGCCCCAGAGACACCCCGCCCATCGCCCGACCGCCGACGTAGTAATCGGCCACGCTTCGCGTTCGGCGCCTTCCCTCCATGGCGTGGTAGGCCAACAGCACCGTGTAAAGCGCGAACAGGGAGAGTACGAATGCGTTGGCTTTGAGCCAGGCCATGATCCCTGATGCGTGACGCGACTCGAGGAATTGAGGGACCAGCCCCCAATTAATCGACCAGGATCCACCTCGCAAGCGAACCGACGTCCAGGTTCGCCAGCGGGCTGCCCTCGACGGGGTCGGAGGAGCGCTTGGTCGAGGCTGTCGCGCGTGCGGGCGAGTGTCGTGAGGCCAGCTTCCGCGCACGGCGTTGGGAGGGTATTCTAGCACCCAGCCAGTGTCCAACCAGTTGTCCATCCTTCACGCCACGAGCGGAACCGATGAACCGACTCGCCTACCAGATCGCCCTCGCGACATCGTTTGTATACGCCGCCGGTTCCCTCCAGGCGCAGGAACCGGGGATCGACCTCGCACTCTACCAGGGGATGGAGTGGCGGAACATCGGTCCTCATCGAGGTGGTCGGTCGGTCGCGGTAGCGGGAGTTGTCTCGGATCCGCTCACCTATTACTTCGGCGGCGTCGGGAGCGGCGTCTGGAAGACGACCGATGCGGGCCAGAGCTGGGTGAACGTCTCAGATACGACGTTCGGCACTTCGTCCGTGGGCGCCATCGCCGTTGCCGAGACGGACCCCAACGTCGTGTACGTGGGAATGGGAGAGAACGCGGTTCGCGGCGTGATGACGTCACACGGTGACGGCGTCTATCGATCCACCGACGGTGGCAAGACCTGGCGGCACCTCGGTCTGGAGGAGACCCGCCACATTGCGGCCATCGAGGTCCACCCGGAGAATCCCGATCTCGTTTATATCGCGGCACAGGGCGCCGTGCACGGTCCCACGCAGGACCGGGGCGTCTATCGCTCCAAGGACGGTGGCGCGACGTGGGAACAGGTTCTGTACGCCAATGAGACCACCGGCGCCAGCTCCCTCAGCATGGACCGCAGTAACCCGCGTATCCTGTATGCTGGCATGTGGGATCACATCCGCTACCCGTGGCAGGTGCGAAGTGGAGGCCCTGGCAGCGGCATCTACCGCTCCACCGACGGCGGCGACGCGTGGGAGAAGCTCACTGAAGGTTTCCCTCAAGAAATGGGTAAAACCAGCGTGGCCGTCTCGGCGGATCCGGAACGGATCTACGCGCTGATCGAGGCCGATCCCGGCGGCGGTGTGTATCGCTCGGATGACGGTGGCAAGACCTGGAAGAACGTGAACGACAACTGGACGCTACGGGCCCGCGCCTGGTATTACATCCACATCCTCGCCGATCCGCAAAACCCGGACGTCGTGTGGATCATGAATGCCCCCCTCATGAAGTCCATCGACGGGGGAAAGAGCTTCACTCGGGTTCGGACGCCCCACGGCGACAACCATGATCTCTGGATCAACTCGACGAACAGTGCATACCTGATCAACGCCAATGACGGCGGCGCCAATGTGTCGCTGAACGGTGGAAAGACGTGGTCGACCCAGCAGAACCAGCCGACAGCGCAGTTCTATCGCGTCAACACCGACAACCGCTTCCCTTATTACGTCTACGGCGGACAGCAGGACAACAGCTCGGTCGCCATCGCAAGCCGCACATCCGGCGCCGGTATCGGGTGGAAGGACTGGTATGCCGTGGCCGGCTGCGAGACGGCCTACGTTGCGTTCGACCCCGATAACCCCGTCCGGAACTACGGCGGCTGTTACATGGGGCAGATCGCCGAGTTCGACGAAACGACCAAGACCCAGCACAACGTCATGGCCTATCCGTTTCTCCCTGCTGCACTTGCATCGCGTGACATGAAGTATCGCTTCAACTGGAACGCGCCCATCCTGGTGTCGCAGCACGATCCCGACGTCATCTATCACGCGGCCAATGTGCTGCTCAAGTCCACCAACAGAGGTGAGTCGTGGGTGGAGGTGAGTCCGGATCTCACGCGGGACGAAGACGAGAAACAGGGGCCGGGGGGCGGGCCCATCACCAACGAGGGAGCAGGTGGCGAGACCTACGGCACCATCATGTATGTCGCCGAGTCGCCCCACGACCCGAACACCCTGTGGACCGGAAGTGACGATGGCCTGCTCCACGTCACGCGGGATGGAGGGCAGAACTGGGAGAACGTAACGCCGCGGGGGCTTCCGGAGGGCATCGTGAACGCCATCGATGTGTCCCCGCAGGAGCCGGGCGCGGCGTACGTCGCGTTCACCCGGTACAAGTTCAACGACTTCACGCCACACATCTACCGGACCAATGACTACGGGAACGGCTGGACGCGCATTGTGAACGGGATTGCGCCGGAAGCCCATGTTCGGGTGGTCCGGGAAGATCCCGTGCGTCGGGGTCTGTTGTATGCCGGAACCGAAGCCGGACTCTACGTTTCCTGGAACGACGGGGCCGACTGGCAGTCCTTGCAGCTCAACATGCCTCTCACGCCCATCACCGATCTGAAGATTCAGCGGCAGTGGAACGATCTCGTGGCGTCGACGCAAGGTCGGAGCTTCTGGGTCCTGGACGACCTGTCGCCACTCCAGCAGCTGAACCAGCGAATCGCTCGTGCACCGGTGCACCTCTTCGCGCCGCGAGACGCCTATCGAATCGCTGGTGGTGGAGGAGACTTCCGGCGGCCGATGCCCGATGCGGGGAAGAACCCGCCGGCGGGGGTCATCATCGATTTCAACCTGGCCCAGGTGAGCGATTCGACGCCGGTTACCATCGAGGTGCTCGATGCGTCCGGTGCGGTGGTTCGCACCCTGTCTTCCGATCGGGATACGGCTCCGGATTCGGGTTCCGTGATCAAGGTGAAGCAAGGCCACAACCGCGTCGCGTGGGATCTGAGACACCAGACGTTGGCAAACGTGCCCGAGCTCTACACGTGGGGCAGCCTGCGGGGGCGTCGGATGCCGCCAGGTACTTATGAGATCCGTGTGACCCAGGGTGAGATGCGCCAGACTCAGGCGGTGAACATCATCAAGGATCCCCGGGTCGAGGCCGCGCCCTCCGATTTCCGAGAACAGGAGCGGTTCATCGCTCGGGTCTCGGCGGACCTGGCCGAGATCCATGACGGCGTGATCCGTCTGCGGGATGTCCGGGAGCAGGTCGAGAACCTCACGAAACGCACGAAGGAACGGGACGGCGGCGAGGCCATTGGAGAGGTAGGTACGCAGCTGGTCGACGACCTGACGGCCATGGAGGACTCTCTCGTCCAGAAACGTGTCGTGGACGGCCAGACGGTCATCAATTTCCCTTCGCGGTTACGCTTCCAGTACGTTTACCTCTGTGGAGCAGTGGACGGCACCGAAGGGATCGTCACGGAGGGAGCGCGACAGCTCCACCGGGATCTCGCAGCAAGATGGACCCGATTCAAGCAACAGCTCGACGAGCTGCTGGGCCCGCGCGTCGCCAGCTTGAATCGATTGGCGGAGGAGCACGGGATCCCGGCAGTGATTGCGCCGATGCAGGATCGCGATGTCACGACCAGCTCGGCACCGCAAAGCGGAACAGAGTAGCCGCAGCGGAGACCGCAATGCATCGAGTGGTGGGCTTTTCCGGAGGTCCGATTCTCCTGCTGACCATCGCCATGAGTGTGCCCATGACAGCTACGGGGCAGGTGACCAAATACGTTCGCTACGCGCACCAGGGACGCATATCGTACGGAATCCTGGACGAGGATTCCATCCGAGAGCTAGATGGTGACCTCTTTGGATCACATCGCGAGACGGGACTCAGCATTTCATTGTCCGCCGCGCGGCTGCTGGCTCCCTGCGAGCCCACGAAGGTCATCGCCATCGGGCTCAACTATCGAAGCCACCTCGGCGGACGGCCGGAACCGTCGGAGCCCGGCGTCTTCTCCAAGTTCCCTACGTCGGTCATCGGCCCGGGAGATAGCATCGTGATACCACAGGATGCGCAGGAGGTGCATTACGAGGGGGAGCTGGTGGTGGTGATCGGGAAACGCGCGAAGAACGTTTCAGTTGCCCAGGCGCCCGACCACATCTTTGGGGTCACAGCTGGCAATGACGTGAGCGAGCGGACGTGGCAGCGGGGTGATCTCCAATGGGCACGTGCGAAGGGGGCCGATACCTTCGCCCCCATGGGTCCTGCAATCGCCGCTGGTCTCGATTACAACGACGTGCTCGTTCAAACCCGTGTGAACGGTGAGCTGCGGCAGTTGGAGCGCTCCAAAGACCTCATTCACGACGTCCCGGCCATCGTGAGCTACATCAGCCGCTACATCACGCTCATGCCGGGCGATGTGATCTTCACGGGTACGCCCGGTACCACCAAGTCGCTCGAGCCGGGCGACGTGGTAGAGGTGGAGGTAGAGGGCGTGGGGGTCCTACGAAATCACGTCACGAGGGCCGCCCGGAGGTAACCCTCGAAACGCGGCCTTCTGCCCTATTCATCTCCAACGTCGATATCCGGGTCCACCACGACCACGTTAGTGTCGTTGCCCTGCACACACCATAACTTGATGTTGTACCGATACCGTCCCGAAGCGCCGGGTGCCATGTCAGCTGCCCGCGCGGCATTCGCCTTGGTTCCCCTGCGAGGCGGCTGTTGCGTAAACGGCCACCGGCCCGTCTTCGATGTAATCTCGAGCGAATCCGAGCTGGCGTTGCCCCGGAGGGTCCATTGGATGTCGTCGCCGCGATTGAGCACGGCCCGCCATGGGTCGACGGTAACGGTGACGCTACCGTTTGCCGGGCACCGAACGTCCACGTCCACGTTGACCGTGGCCCTTCGGCTCGTCGAGCGAAGGTCGGTGCCAACGAGTGCCAGGGTGGACACCCCGACGGCGCCGGCGACGAGCAGTGGAAGGGAGCGCATGAATCCTCCGCCGGTTCGAGTTAGGTCGGGTAGCTTGTGGGGCGGGACTCTCGTGCGCAAGGGTTGCGGAGGTGCTCTCGCGCGGTGATCCTGTCGACTCCATCTTTAGACTCGCGGCGACGGTTGACCGCCGCATTGCACTCACTCGTGACCTGACGTATGCCCGACGAACCCGTCACTTCACCGCAGCGCTCGAGGGGATCCGAGTCGTCATCCGATCCCCTCGAGCACCCCGAACGGATCGGTACATACCGCATCCTCCAGCTGTTGGGGGAGGGCGGGATGGGCATCGTTTACGAGGCGGAACAGACGGAGCCTGTTGTCCGCCGGGTGGCGCTCAAGGTCATGAAGCCGGGGCTCGACACCAAACAGGTGTTGGCACGCTTCGAGGCCGAGCGTCAGGCCCTCGCCGTCATGGACCACCACAACATTGCGAAGGTGCTCGACGCAGGGGTCACCGAAGTCGGGCGGCCGTTCTTCGTGATGGAGCTAGTGAAGGGCATCCCGCTCAACGATTATTGCGACTCGTTCAAGCTCTCCACGAGAAAACGGCTCGAGCTCTTCGTCGCGACCTGCCGCGCCGTGCAGCACGCCCACCAAAAAGGTGTTATTCACCGCGACCTCAAGCCGTCGAACGTGCTCGTGGCGGAACAGGACGACCGGCCGGTTCCCAAGATCATTGACTTCGGAGTGGCGAAGGCCATTGCCCAGCCACTCACCGAGCGGACCCTCGTCACGCAGCATGGCCACGCCGTGGGGACTCCGGCCTACATGAGCCCGGAACAGGCTGGCCTCTCGGGCCTCGATATAGACACTCGCACCGACATTTACTCGTTGGGCGTGATGCTCTACGAGCTGCTGGTGGGCAGACTCCCCATCGAGCCGCGTGAGGCGGGTGGTATGCCGGCGTTCTTCGCGCAGTTGGTGATGCGCGAGACCAATCCGCCCACGCCGAGTGCGCGATACACGAGCCTAGGAGGATATCGGCAGGCCATCGCAGAATTTCGGCGATCCGATCCGCGATCCCTCTCTCGCGAACTGAAAGGGGACCTGGATTGGATCGTCATGAAGGCGATGGAGAAGGAGCGGTCGCGGCGATACGAGACGGCCAACGGTCTGGCGATGGACATCG
>JBDHDH010000013.1:0-64040 GCA_039591615.1 Gemmatimonadota bacterium
CTCCGTAGACCTGCTCCCAGACGGGCAGGCCCTTGATCAGCACCCCGGCCTCGGCAATCAAGGCCATGCCGAGGACCGGGACGAGGGTCCACCAACGCTCGAGCTTGGGGCTGGTGGCGGGGGAACGCGTGGGCTGGCCGCGACCGTACAGCCACAGGAAGGCGACGAAGACCACCGCGCCGATCACGAGAATAGCCCCCGTGGTGAGAAGCAGGTACCGGATCACACCGTCGACCCCGACCCCGTGCTGCGACGCCACCGGTGGGAGCCAGTTCGTGGCAAACCCGATAACTGTGAAGAGCGCAATCCCGAGAAACAAGAGAATGACGGCGATGATCTCAGCAGTTTGTCGACGTTCATTCATCGGCAGCTCTCGCTCTGCGAGTTTCTCGGTCGGTCGCAGGCCCCACCACTCCCAGCGCCCCCGAATGGGGCCCGTAAGTCCGCCAAGCTGTCGTCTGATACGTGGGGACGCAAGGCCGGCAGGCTGAATGCACAGCGGCGGCGAGCGTGCCACACGCCCGTCCGGGTGCCTGCGGATCCGAGTGAAGATCTCATGAGATTTCTCTGAATCTCGCTCTGGACACTTGACCAATTCTACCAAATATTCAAAATTTTAATGTACGTTAAAATGCCGAGAGAAGGACTCGGGTATGCCTCGCGGACCGACCGCAACCACGCAATCACCCTACGTGCGCAGGAAGCGCCGCCAGCGGCGCATGGAGATCCTCCACGCCGCCCTCCGCGCCTTCAACGAGAAGGGCTATCACGCGACCACGTTGGACGACATCGCGGAACATCTCGGCGTCCGGAAGACGGCCCTGTATCACTACTTTCCCGACAAAGAAGCCATCCTCTTCGAGAGCCATCGCGAATCCCTCGCGGAATTGGAACGACATTTTGGAGAGGCACGGGAGCGATTCGAGAGGGCGCCGGATCGCTTACGCTACATCATCCGCGAGCACGTCCGTGTCATGACCGACACGCTCGAAGGCTCGCCGTTGGCGTTCGAGATTCCCGCGCTCTCCCCGAAGCATCAGAACAAGATCGTCGCCGGTCGCGACCGCTACGAACAGGGATTACGGCAGATCATCACCGATGGAATCGAGCGTGGTGACTTCCGTAAGACTGATCCGAGAATCGCGACTTTTGCCATCCTTGGCGCCATCAACTGGATCGCCCGATGGTATCGACCCGAAGGATCGCTCCACGCTCCCGAACTGGGAGACGCATTTGCTGAACACCTGGTAGGAGGCCTCACATGCCGGCGGGCACGCTGACTCGAGAGTTCGTTCCACGTACGGCGGACTCATTCGCATTTCGCGACATCCTCTACCGCAAGAGTGATCAGGTCGCGTGGATCACCATCAACCGTCCGAATCTGTACAACGCCTACTCCACCATGGCTCTGGAGGAGATCGCCACGGCGTTTCGGGACGCCAGCTTCGACGACGGCGTCGGTGTCATTGTCTTCACCGGAGCGGGAGACCGCGCATTCTGTACCGGTGGCGACGTGAAGGAGTATGCCGACAAATACGTGTCGACACCGAGGGATTACTGGAAGTACATGGCGCTCTTTCGAGCGTACATCGAAAGCATCCTCAACACCGGCAAGCCGGTGGTGGCTCGACTCAACGGCATGGCCGTGGGTGGCGGCAACGAGAGTCAACTCGCCTGCGACCTCACCGTGATGGCGCAACACACGTACATCAAGCAGGTGGGAACCCACGTCGGATCGGTGGCCTGCGGCGGGTCGACGCAGTGGCTCCCCATCACCGTAGGCGACAAACGCGCCCGGGAGATCCTCTTCCTCAACGAGCCCATCCCCGCCGACAAAGCCCTCGAGTGGGGGCTGGTGAACTGGGTGGTGCCGTCCGTCCGCCGGGGCGATACCTGGATCGAACGCGCATCGGCGCAGGAGATTCGCAAGGCCCAGCGAGGCGAAGACGGCTATAGCATCGACCTGACCAAGCTCGACGAGTTCGTGACCGACCTCTGTGCCCGACTTCTCGCGTCGTTCCCCGAGTGCACGCGGTACACGAAACAACAGTTGAACTTCTGGAAAGACCTCGCCTGGCATTCGACCGTGCGGCACGCACAGGACTGGCTCTCCCTGCATTACACCTGCTGGGAGCCCGTGGAGGGAATGCAGGCGTTCGTCGAAAAGCGAAAGGCCCGTTACGGGATGCTGCGCGAGCGCGCTGCCGACGGTCTGGCCAGCGAAACGCCTTGGGGCGCTTTCGTCCGACAGTGTGGCTCGTGCAACGCGAAGAATCTTCCGGCCAACCACGAATACTGCGGCGCATGCGGCCGACCGCTCTCGTAACCGGTGCCAGCGGAGGGATCGGCCGCGCCATCACGAAGGCGCTTGCTCGAGATGCAACCGTCGTCGCGTTGGACCGCACCTTCACCGATCCTCTTCAGGCGGCGAGCCGGGCGGTCGAGGTCGACGTAGCGAACGCCGCGGCGGTGATGAGCGCGATAGGAAAAGTCGGTGCCGAGCTGGGAGCGATCGACTGGGTCGTGTGCGCTGCAGGGATCATCCGCGACCGGGTGAGCTGGAAGATGACCGACGAGGAATGGTCCAGCGTCATCGACGTCAATCTCACGGGGGTCTTCAACACCGCCCGCGCGGTGACCCCGTTCCTTCGAAAGTCTTCAGCGGGACGCCTCGTGTTCATCGGCTCCATCAACGGAACGCGCGGGCGTTTCGGACAGGCGAACTACACGGCGGCGAAGGCAGGGTTGGTCGGACTCGCGCGAACGCTCGCTCTCGAGCTGGCCAGGGACCAGATCACGGTGAACGTGGTGAGTCCTGGCTTCATCGATACGCCAATGACACGGTCGCTCCCGGCTGACCTGCAGGACCGAGCCGTCGCCCGCACGCCCCTGCGCCGAGCCGGATGTCCCGACGACGTGGCGGCCGCAGTCAGATTCCTGTGCAGTGCAGACGCGGGTTTCATCACTGGGACCGTTCTCCCCGTGGATGGAGGACAGCTCCTGGGGGAGGTGGCTTGAGTATGGCAGTCCGGACATCGATCGACGACGGCATCGGGCACTTGGTGCTCAGTCACCCGCCCCTCAACATCCTGACTCGGGACGTCCTGCAGGCTATTCGCGGGGAGCTGGATCGACTCGCAAAAGAGCCGTCGCTGCGCGTCCTCTTGTTGAGCGCGGACGGAAAGCACTTTTCGGCGGGCGCTTCCGTGGAGGAGCACTTGCCGCCGCAGCACAAGGAGCTCATTCCGGAGTTCATGAACACCGTGGCCGAGCTCGATGCGTTCCCGCTCCCGGTCGTGGCGGCAGCGCAAGGGCGCTGTCTCGGGGGCGGATTCGAGCTCGTGCTCGCTGCGGACATCATCATTGCTGCCGAGGGGGCGACCTTCGGTCAACCGGAGATCCTCCTCGGCGTCGTGCCGCCAGCAGCGTGCGCCATGCTCCCTTATCTCACCTCCCGCAGCGTTGCGGCGGAGCTGGTGTATACGGGAGAGCCCTTGAATGCGCACGATGCACGAGAGGCCGGGCTCGTCGCCCATGTGGTCGCGGCCGACGAGCTCGAACGGGAGGCCCTTGCCTTCGCGCGGCGTATCGCCGCACGCAGCGCAGCCGCCCTGCGACTGGCGAAACGGACGATGCGGGGCCACGAGCGCACAGAGCGGGCGAATGAATTCGCTCGGGCATGCTACCTCTACACGGGAGCGTTGATGCAAACGCAGGACGCCCTCGAGGGGCTCAACGCCTTCATGGAAAAACGCCAGCCCGTCTGGAGCCACCGGTGAACGACAGTGAGCAGTGAGCAGTGAGCAGTCAAACAATTAGCAGTGAGAAGTCGACAGGGGTACTGAGCCGTGATGAGTAACCGCACGATCGAGACCGACGTCTTCCCGGAGTGGCGGGGAGGCTCTTTGGACGAAGTCCTCTACCAATGCCGCGAGCTCTTGGAGGACACGAGCTTTCCCACCGTCAGCCGGTGGCGCGCCAACGGCGGGAAGGTCCTCGGCCACTTCCAGGTCTACTTCCCCGAGGAGATCGCCCACGCGGCCGGTCTCCTACCCTTCAAAGTCCGAGGCGCGCCCATCGAGCCGGTCCACTCGGATTCACGCTTCGGATCGTACCTCTGCTCCATTCTCAAGACCTCGCTCGAGTTGGCGCTGAGCAACGTTGTGGAACTCGAGATGTTCGTCACCCATCCCATCTGCGACGCCGCGCGAAATCTCGCTGGCGTGTGGGGACGTAACGTCTCGTACCCGTGTCAGATCCTCTACCTCCCACAGAACGCCAACTCAGGCCACACCGTCACCTACCTCCGAGACGAGTACGACCGGCTCCGGCGAGCCATCGAGGAGGTGGCGGGGCGAAAGGTGACCGACGAACACCTCCGACGGTCCACCGGGGAATTCAACCAGAACAGACAGCTCCTGCGCGACCTCTACGCCATCAAGCGCGAGACGCCATGGCTTGTTTCCATCGACGAGGCATTCGTACTCGTCGCCGTTGGGGGTCTCATTCCCCGGGAAGAGCACAATGCGTTGTTGCGCACCTCACTACCACTGATCCGCGAGCGGGCCGCGAGGCGTCAGGACAAGATCCGCGTGGTGTTCGAGGGCGGATTCTGCGAGCAACCTCCTCTCGATCTGATTCGGGCGATTGGACGGTCTTGCTACGTCGTGGATGACGACTTGCTCGTCGGCCTGCGGTGGATCACCGAGGACGTACCGCTGAATGGTGATCCCCTCCATAATCTCGCGGAGGCATACATCGAACGATCAGCGCACAGCCCGGTGCAACACGATCTTCGAAAACCGAAGGAGCGAATGCTCCTCGAGCGCATCCAGAAGTCCCGCGCGCAGGCCGCCATCGTCACGGCTGCCAAGATGTGTGAACCGGGCCTCGAGGAACAAGTCGTCAACACCCGGACGCTGGATCAGGCGAACATTCCCTATTTCGTGAGCGAGTTCGAGGAGAACATGACCAGCTTCGATCACCTCGAGATCCAGCTCGAGACATTCGTAGAGAACTTGCTTTTCGACTAGCATGAGACACCGGTCTGCCACCACGTCCACCGATCCCACTGTTCCCACCGATTCACTGGGGACGGTCGAGGGAGGCGGCGGATCGGGCGGGATCGGCGGAACAGGCAGAGGAGACCACAGATGAGCAAAGCCGCGCACACCGACACCATTGTCGGGCGAGGAAACCGAGATGGCGCTCGTCTCTTTCGCGAGTGGTTCACGGGCCTTGGCCAGGCGGCCGCCGAGGAACGCCCCGCCGCGTACGTGTTCGTGATGGGCAGCATGGTCGAGCTGCTTCGGGTGTTCGACCTCCCGATCGTCTTTCCGGAGATCAACTCCCTTCAGACGGCGGTGCGGCGTGTGGCCCATGAGTATCTCGACGAAGCGGAGGACTACGGCTATTCACCTGACATCTGTGGGTATGTAAAGGCAGATGTCGCCACACAGCTGCGTGGCGGCGAACACCCCATGGGGCGGATCCCCAAGCCATCCATCGCCGTCTACACGAATGCCTGTAACACCTACATCAAGTGGGCTGAGATCTGGGAACGGATGTATCAGATCCCGCTCTTCACCCTGGACATACCGGGAACCCGTGAAGCGGGTGCGCAGACCTGGCCCGGCGAAGAGGATTTCGAGCGCGATCGCCGCTACGTCGAAGGACAGATTAGGGAACTGATTCCCATGTGCGAGACCGTGTCTGGCATACCGTTCGACATCGATCGACTCCGCGAGACCATGGAGCATGCCAACACCATGAGCCGGGCATGGAAGCGTTTGTTGGAGTTGAACCGGAGCAGGCCGTCGGTCTTCAGTGCGCTTTCCGAAGGAACCATCTATCTGGGCGTGTCGAATGGATTCCGAGGCTCCTCGGCTGGAGCCTCGTACTTCGAGGATCTCGTCGAGGAGATGGAATACAAGGTCGATCACGGGATCGGTACGCTCACAGATGAGCGCTTTCGCTTGGTTTTTGTCGGCGTCCCCTGCTACCCGATTTTCCGGCGCTTCAACGAGCTCTTCACCGAGTGGGGGGGAACGTTCGTGAACTCCACGTACCTGTGGTTTGCCTCGGGTGGCTCCAACGTGGGCTTCGAGTACGACCTGGCTCGCCCCTTGCAGAGTTTGGCGGAAGGGGTGCTCATCAGTGTCCGGGACGCGATGGACAGCATGTTCTTTCAAACCCAGCTGCTGGCCGACATGATCGACACTCATCAAATCGATGGTGTCGTATTTCACCCTATCAAGAGCTGCCGCACCGTCTCCACGGGGTTGGCCGACAATCGCCGAGCGCTCATGGAACTGCGGGATGTTCCCAGCCTGTTTATCGAGTCTGACATGATGGACCGTCGCGTCGTATCGGAAGCCCAGCTCAAGAACCGGATCGATGCGTTCTTCGAGGGACTTCACTCCCGTGGGCAGCACGCCGCCCATGCCGAACAGGCGGCGGCGCGGGCCGAGGGTCGGCCCGATGGCACAGACTAGGCGCCCTTCAATCATGAATCGCTGACCGAGGGAACCATGGCATACGCAGCCGGAGTGGATGTCGGCTCGACGCAAACCAAAGCCGTCATCATCAGCGAACAGCGAGTGATCATCGGAAGGGCATTGACGGACACGGGCGCCAACGTGATTCGCGCTGCCGAGAGCTCGTTCCAGGAAGCGCTCCGCAATGGTGACGTGCGGGAGGAAGAGGTGGAGTACGTCGTGGGGACCGGTTACGGCCGCTACAAGGTGACGTTCGGAAACACGCAGGTGACGGAGATCAGCTGCCACGGCCGCGGAGCCGTGCACATGTTCCCGAAGACCCGAACGGTGCTCGACATGGGCGGGCAAGACACCAAAGCGATCCGCGTATCAACAGGCGGCGAGATCCTCGATTTTTGCATGAACGACAAATGCGCGGCCGGCACCGGACGGTTCTTGGGGGCGGCGTCGAGCGCCCTGGACATCCCGCTGAACGACCTCGGACCGACGGCACTGCAGGGGGAACGCCCGGTGAAGATCAGTACCACGTGTACGGTATTCGCCGAATCCGAGGTCCTTTCGTGGCTCGGGAAGGGTAAGAAGATCGAGGACATCCTCTTGGGCGTCCATCAATCCATTGCCAGCCGATCGGTCGGATTGCTCCGGCGAGTCGGCATCGAGGAGGACGTGACCTTCACAGGAGGCGTGGCCCGAAACGTGGCAATGATCGGGGCGTTGAGCCAGCGCCTCGGTCTGTCGGTCAATGTGAGTGTCGAGTCTCACTTCATGGGCGCACTCGGTGCGGCATTGTTTGCGCTGGACCACATCCTGTCGAGCCGCGCACCCGCTCACGCCGCACGGGGATAACCATGACGTACACCGCCGGAATCGACATCGGTTCGACGTACACCAAGGCTGTGATACTCAGTGAGCAGCATGACATCGTGGGCCGTGCGATGCAGCCGACGGGCTTTCGCTTGGCCGAAACCACCGAGCATACCTATCGCTCGGCCCTCGAAGCAGCATCCCTCGACGATGACAAGGTCGCCTATATCGTGGCGACTGGCTTCGGGCGACACCAGACCGAGATCAGCAACATCCACGCGACCGATCTGACGGCCGCCGCCCGCGGAGCCACGTTCTTCTATCCCCAGACTAGGACGATCCTCGATGTCGGGGGCCAGACGATGAAGGCCAGCCGGCTGGATGAGCACGCGAAAGTGAAATCGTTCCGTCTCAACGACAAGTGCGCAGCAGGAACCGGCGCATTCTTAGAAAAGACGGCTCGGTACATGGGATACACCACCGAGGAAATCGGTCCGCTCGTCACGACCTCAAAGGAGGCAATCCCCATCTCCGGAGTCTGTGCGGTTTTCGCTGAATCCGAGGTGATCAATCACCTCTCGCAGGGAGTCGCGCCAGCAGACATCATGCACGGTGCGATCGTCTCACTAGTCGGGCGGTCCGTGCAGCTCATGAAGCGAGTTCGGATGGAACCGGAGTTTACGCTCGTCGGAGGGATTCTACGCTTCGAGCGCATGGTCAAGGTCGTGGCGAACGAGATCGGAGCCGCCGTCAACGTCCCGCCGGGCGACCTCGTCCAATACGTTGCGGCACTCGGTGCCGCCCTGTTGGGACGTCGGCGGCTGGAGAAGCTCCAAAGAGACGGAACGGGCTCTCAGCGCACAGCAGCGGTCGAGGGGTAGGCACAACCGTGGACGACCAGAGAGCGAAGGATCCGACACCGCAAGAGATGGCACGAGACGCCGCCAAGCGGCTGGGCTTGGTCGTCGAACAGGAGGCTCGACGGACCTTCACCGAGACACAGCTGGCTCCCGATCCGGCCCGTGTGGCAGCTGGCTGGGAGCGCCGCTTCGTGACCGACGCGACACGCGCGCACGAGGCAATGGACCTCTACGAGGAGCTGGGCTACGAGGTATGTGCCGATCCGGTTCAGGCCGAATCGCTCGAGGATGAATGTCGTGACTGTTGGCTGGTAACGCAGCTTCGGTTCGTGACGATCTACACGAGGAAGAAAGGGCGGGAAGGGCATGAGGGAACTAAGGGGCATGGTGCGGGAGGCTGATCGATGAAAGCCGCTGTCTATCACGGGGCCAATCGACCCCTCGAACTCACTGAGGTACCGGACCCGATTGCCAAGCGTGACGAGGTCGTGGTCCGGGTCGCCGGGTGCGGCCTCTGTCATACCGATCTCCATTATCTCGATCACGGGGTGAAGACCTTCAAATCGCCGCCTCTGATCTTGGGACACGAGGCGGCTGGCACGGTCGCCGCGCTGGGCGAGGGCGTAGCGGGGTGGACCGAAGGCGATCGGGTCTTGATTCCCGCGGTCTTGTCCTGCGGCCGCTGCGGCTATTGCCGGCGCGGCCGGGAGAACCTGTGTGACAACATGGTCATGCTGGGCAACAATATCGACGGCGCCTACGCCGAACTCGTCGCGGTACCGGCGTCAGAACTCATCGCCGTCCCCGACGAGCTCCCCCTCGAACGGGCGTGCGTCGTTGCGGACGCCATCTCAACGCCGTATCACGCCGTCAAACACCGGGGACGCGTGCGGGCCGGCGACACGGTTGGCGTCGTCGGATGCGGCGGGGTGGGACTCAATGTCGTGCAATGCGCCGCCGTAGCGGGGGCGCACGTGATCGCAGTGGACATCAACCGCGCGCGTCTCGACGTCGCCCAGCGTCTGGGAGCAGTCGAGACGGTGAATCCGCAACAGGTGGATCGTGTGGACAAGCACGTTCGCGCGCTCACCGACGGCGGCGTGGACATCGCCTTCGAGGCAATCGGCACGCCTGAAACCATTCGCATGGCGTACGGCCTACTCCGACGGGGTGGTCGACTCTGCGTCATCGGATACTCTCACAAAGACGCGACGCTCTCTGCCGCACGACTGATGTACTACGAGCTGGAGATCGTCGGAAGTCTCGGCTGCGGCGGAGGAGAATACCCGGAAATCATCGGCCTGGTCCGAGACGGTCGTCTCAAGCTAGATCCGATCGTCAGCGGCTCCCTCCCGCTCAACGACATCAACGAGGGATTCGAACGCCTTCGGAAGGGAGAGGGTATCAGATGGGTCGTCACACCGTAGAACCAGACCCGTTCCGGCAGTTCGAAGCCGAGCACGATGAAGCGTTGCGCGTTTTGATCCGCCTGGAGCACGCAGCAGAGGCGCTGGAGCACGGTGAACGTCCCGAGCCGCACCTCGAGATCGTGAGAGAGGCACACACGTTCGTCACGACCGCCGTCCGAGCCCACAACGACAATGAGGAGCGGGCCCTCTTCGAGCTCCTCAACCTGCTCGATGAGGATGCACCAGTTGCCATCTTCGAGGACGAGCACCGTGCCCTCAGACAACTCGAGGGAAACCTCGGCGCTGCGCTCGACGGCCCCCACCCCGCAACCGAAGTCCCCAAGGCCGCTCGGACCATGATCGACCTCCTCCGGGAGCATATCGAGCGGGAAAACGAGATGCTGTTTCCCTTGGCCCGAACACTCCTCGGACCCGAAGGCGTGGCCTTGGTAGCGCGGCGACTCACCGAGCCATAGGCGGGCTCGCCTGCACCCCGAAGTACGCCGAAACCTGGAAGGGTTATTCACCTTCCCACCCGCAACCGAGTTTCGATGGTCATTGTATCGAGAAGCCTCACCGACCAATTCGTCATTAGACTTCTGCAGAACTCCAACTCCTGGATGCAACCATGATCGTTCTCGGAATCGCCGCCCTCGCGCTCCTTGGGGTTGCTCTCCTCTACGTTGGCCTCCCGTTCTGGGCGTGGTTTCTCCCCGGCGCCGCGGCGTTGGCGTGGTGGGGCATGGCTACCGGCGCGGAGTCGATCGTTTTTCAAATCTCCGCAGTAGCCTTCACAGGTGCCGCACTCGTGTTGGGGATCCGTCCCGTACGGCGCGTGCTGGTGAGCGGATGGCTCATGAGAATCATGGGAGGCGTGCTCCCCCGCATGGGGGAGACCGAACGCATCGCCCTCGAGGCCGGTACCGTATGGTTTGATGGAGACCTCTTTTCGGGTCGCCCCGATTGGCGCAAGCTCCTGGCTTTTCAGGTCCGGCCCTTGTCAGACGCCGAGCGCGCGTTCCTGGATGGTCCGGCGGAAGAACTGTGTCGGATGGTCAACCAGTGGGACGTGGTACAGCAGGGTGATCTCGACTCCGACGCCTGGGACTTCCTCAAGCGTCATGGGTTCTTCGGCATGATCATTCCGGAAGAGTACGGTGGACTCGGATTCTCGGCGGGCGCGCATTCCGCCGTCATCACCAAGCTTGCAAGTCGGAGTGTGACCGCCGCCGTCACCGTGATGGTCCCGAACTCGCTGGGGCCGGCTGAGCTCTTGCTGCACTACGGAACAAAAGAGCAAAAAGAGCACTACCTACCGCGTCTCGCAACCGGCCAGGAGATCCCCTGCTTCGCCCTGACCGGTCCGGAAGCCGGGAGCGACGCTGCCGCTACCCAGAGCATCGGCGTCATCTGCCGCGGCACCTTCCGCGGCAAAGAGGTTCTCGGCATGCGCTTGAACTGGCGCAAGCGCTACATCACCCTGGGGCCCGTTGCCACGGTGATCGGTCTCGCCTTTCGGTTACTGGATCCGGATCACCTCTTGGGCGACAAGGACGACCTGGGCATCACCTGCGCCCTCATCCCCGCCGACCTGCCAGGCATCGACATCGGTACACGCCACGACGCTATGGGAGTTCCTTTCCACAACGGCCCCAACTGCGGGACCGACGTCTTCGTGCCGGTGGACTTCATCATCGGCGGACGGCAAATGGCTGGAGAGGGATGGCGCATGCTCATGGAGAGCCTCGCTGCCGGACGCTCCATTTCGCTTCCCTCACTCGCCACCTCTTCCGGCGAACTGGCAGCCCGGGTCGTCGGCGCCTATGCGACCGTACGGGAGCAGTTCGACACCCCCATCGGCCGCTTCGAGGGAATCGAGGAGCCCCTCGCCCGTATCGGTGGGCTCACCTATATAATGAATGCCGCCAGGCGGCTCACGGCCGGTGCCGTCGATGCCGGCGAGAAGCCAGCAGTGCTCTCGGCCGTCGTCAAAGCGTATCTCACCGAAGCAATGCGCGTCGTCGTGAACGACGCCATGGACATCAGGGCAGGAGCCGCGATCTGCCGAGGCCCGCGCAACATCCTCGCCCGTGCATACCAGGCGGTTCCAATTGGTATCACCGTCGAAGGCGCGAACATCCTCACCCGTTCTATGATCATCTACGGACAGGGGGCGATCCGCTGTCACCCATACGTCCAAGAGGAGATGCGTTCCGTTGCGGTTGGTCACGCGGCGCGCTTCGACCGCGCGTTCTTCGGTCACATCGGGTTCGTGTTCAGCAACATCGCACGCGCAGTGGCGCTCGCGCTCACCGGAGCTCGCCTCGCACGCGCGCCCACCGACGGCCGGATAGGCGGTTACTTCAAGCAGCTGTCACGGATGAGCGCGGCGTTCTCCGTGCTCTCGGATACCGCCATGGCCACACTCGGCGGAAAGCTCAAGCGACGCGAGAAGATCAGTGGTCGCCTTGCCGACGCGCTGGCGTGGATGTACCTGGCTTCCGCCGCTCTCAAGCGTTTCGCAGACGATGGGAAACCGGCACGGGACCTTCCATTCGTTGAGTGGGCGTGCGGCCACGCCCTGCACCAAATCCAGACGGCCCTCGTGGGTATCCTGGACAACCTTCCAAATCGGCTGGCGGCGTCGTTGCTGCGCCCCCTCCTCTTTCCCCTCGGTGCGCGGTATCGGCCTCCGTCCGATCGCACTGGCTCCGCCGTCGCGCGCGAACTCCTCGAAGACCGGGAGGCCCGTCTGCAACTCACCGCGGACATTTACATCCCGCCGCGCGACGAGCCGGGTCTGGGACATCTGGAAGCCGCGCTCGACGAAGCCGTGGCGGCCCTTGCGGTCGAAACCAAGATTCGCGATGCCGTGCGGGCGGGACTCTTGGACAAGGCCCCGGGAGACGTTCTACTGGAAGCTGCCGTCGACGCGGGGATCATCACTTCGCAAGAGCGCGAACAGGTCCTCTGCGCCGACCAGGTGCGTGACGAAGTCATTCAGGTGGACGCCTTCGATCAAGAGCGATTCCTCGCGCTGCGAGGGTGACCCGGCGAGGACTCTCACGCTAGTTGCCGTCTTGCGACCCCGCTCATGAGACCGCGGCCGCGCGAAACCGCCGCGCCGCGTACCAGAGGAGGAAGCTGCCCAGAACGAGCAACGCCACGTACTGTGGCCAGAGGGCGGACGACCCCACCCCCTTCAGGAACACGGCCCGAACGATGTCGATGTAGTGACGAACCGGGTTGATGACCGTCAGCCACCGGAAGACGGCAGGCATGCTGCTCACCGGAAACATGAAGCCGGACAGCAAGATAGTCGGCATGAACACGAGAAAGCTGGCCATAAAGGCCTCCTGCTGTGTCTTGGAGATGGTCGAGATCAGCAGACCCAGCCCGAGTCCGGAGAGAAGAAACAGGACACTAGCTGCGAAAAGCAGCAGAAGGCTCCCACGGAAAGGCACACCGAACCAAAACAGGGCGACAGTGGTGACGAGGGTGAGATCGGCCAGCCCGACGAGGGCAAATGGCAGCGTCTTGCCGGCGATGAGCTCTCCTGACGTCAAGGGACTCACCCGGAGCTGCTCCAGCGTTCCTATCTCTCGCTCGCGCACCACGGCCAGGGAGGTGAGCAGTAAGCACACCAGGAGGATGAGGACACCCACCACCGCGGGCACATTGTAGTCACGACTCGACAGATCCGTATTGAACCAGGGCCGCTCTCTGAAATCGATGACTGTGCGAGACGGGATGGAGGCTTGACGGAAGCCATAGCTCAAGATGATGCGCTCGGCGTAGCTCCGGACTATCGAAGCCGTGTTGGAATTTGTGCCGTCGACGAGGAGTTGAACCTCTGCCCCATGTCCGCTAAGGAGATCGGCGGCGAACCCGGCTGGGATTTCCAATCCCACCGCAGCCACCCCGTGATCGAGGGCGTGGATGAGGTCCGCTGATCGCTCCGACCGGGCACTGACCTCGAAATAGCCCGATGCCGTGAGAACCGCCACTAACTCGCGGGATATGTGTGAGTTGTCATGGTCCACGACGAAGGTAGAGGTCTTCCAGATGTCGGTCGACACCGCATACCCGAACACCACCAGCTGAATGACAGGCGCGACGAAGATCACCCGGGCCATGCGCGGGTCTCGAAAGATCTGTCGGAATTCCTTTCCCAATATTCCGAGCACTCGCTCAACTCGCTCCCCCCACACACCCACTACTGGATCTCCTTCCTGAAGACCCGCGTGGCGGCGAACAGCCCCAACACGGCGAAGGCGATCATCAGCAACCCCTGGACCCGAAGGACCTCCACGCCCACCCCTTTGAGGAAGATGCCTCTCGTAACGACGAGGAAATATCGAGCGGGAATGAGATACGTCACGGCCTGCAGCGGAGTCGGCATGACATCGATGGCGAACATGAACCCCGAAAGCAGGAACGCCGGGAGGAAAGTGGTGATCATCGCCATCTGGGTCGCGAGTAGCTGCGAGCGTGCAACCGCCGAGATGAACATGCCGAGGCCCAGGGCGCCGATGAGGAACGCCAGGGAGAGCATCATGAGGAGAATCGGGCTTCCACGAAACGGTACGTCGAAGAGCACCACGCCGATCACGGTGACCGCAACCACATCGACGAGTCCGATGGCCACGTAGGGTAAGAGCTTCCCCAACACCACTTCCCCGCGTCGCACCGGCGTCGCGGCCAATTGCTCCATCGTCCCGCGTTCCCATTCCCGAGCAATGGTGAGCGACGTGAGCATGGCGGCGATGATCATCATGATCACGGCTACCAGCCCCGGAACAATCATGTTCTTGCTCAGGAGCTCTTCGTTGTACCACACTCGGGTCTCGGTACGAATCGGCCGTGTTACCGGTTGGCCTTCGAAGCGGACCCGCGTGGAATACGACTGGACGATGGCCCCAGCGTAGCCCAGGGCAATGGTCGCAGTGTTGGCATCACTCCCATCCACCAACGCTTGCAGCTGCGCGGCGCGACCGGCGTCCAGATCTGCCGCGAAGCCGATGGGAATGACGAGAGCGACACGTACCCGCCCGCGATTCAGCAGGCCATCGATCTCGTCATATCGCTCTGCGTTCCGTCGGAGAGTGAAGTAGCCCGAAGCCCAAAAGGCTTCGAGAAGATCCCGGCTCCGCTGTGACTGGTCGCGATCGAGAACAGCGGTGGGGATATCGTCCACGTCCCAACTGATAGCGTACCCGAACAGAATCACGAGTAAGATCGGCAGTAGGAACGCCAACATCAGGCTCCGCGTATCACGGCGGAGCTGGATGACCTCCTTCCGGGCCACGGCAAGGAGTCGGCTTCGACTCACGGAAGCGCCATCACCCGCGTCGGAACCGATGAGCCATGGACACGACCGTCACCTCCGCGTCTGCTAGTGCCATTCGGTGTTCTGCATTCCGCGCTCGTCGCCACTAGTCCACTGGCGCACCACCCTCGGCCCGGACGCGAGACACGAAGACATCTTCCAACGAGGGAGGAATCTCCCGTAGCTCGGCAACGCCAATCCCGCATTCCCTCAGACGCACGGGTATTCGATGCCGCGCGGTCGCGACGTCTTCGACTGCCACGTGCAACGCGCGGCCGAACATCGCTGCCTCGATGATCCCCGGAACACCCTGCAACGCCTCGACGGCCCGCGGGCTGTCGTCGACCAGCAGCTCGACGATGGGTTCCTGCATATCGCGCCGCAGGCGCTCCGGCGTATCCAGGGCGATCAGCCGGCCACGGTTCATGAGGGCCAGCCGATTGCAGTACTCGGCCTCCTCCATGTAATGGGTGGTCACGAAGACGGTTGTCCCCTGGTCGGCCAGTCCGTAAATGAGGTCCCAGAAGTTCCGCCGGGAGATGGGGTCCACGCCAGACGTGGGCTCGTCGAGGAAGAGGATCGGTGGCTCGTGGAGGACGGCGCAGCCCAAGGCCAACCGCTGTTTCCACCCCAGGGGCAGTTCGCCGGTGAGCCTGCGTCTGTGATCCCCGAGCCCCGCCATCTCCACGACCCAGTCCCGTCGTTCGCTCCGACGTTCCCGCGGAACTCCGTACAGCCGACCGAAGAAACTGATGTTCTCGTCCACCGTGAGATCGGCATAGAGCGAGAACAACTGTGACATGTATCCGATATGGCGTTTGATGGCTGCCGGTTCCTCCATGACATCGAAGCCGGCAACGGCGCCGCGACCGGAGGTAGGAACCAAGAGCCCCGCCAACATCTTGATCGTGGTCGTCTTTCCGGCACCGTTCGGTCCCAGAAAGCCGAAGATCTCCCCGACCCTCACCTCGAAGGACACACCGTCAACCGCGGTGAAAGCGCCGAACTGCTTGGTGAGATCCTCGGCGAACACTGCCGGGGTCGACAATCCGCTCATGCGCCCCCGGCCTGCGTGATCCGTTCGATGAAAACGTCCTCGAGCGACGGCTCGATCGTGCGCACGTTAGAGACAGTGAACCCCGCATCCCGCAGGGCCGCCGTAATCAAGGGAATCTCTACCGCGGCGGAGGCCACCCTCACGTGCAGCTGGTCACCAAAGACTGCGGCGCCACGCACGGCGGAGTGGCCAACGAGAACGTCCCGTGCGCCCCGGACTCGATCCACTGTGACCGCGAGGACCTCTCCACCAAGGGCCTGCCTCAACGCGTCCGGGGTGTCGAGAGCCAATACCCGACCTCGATGGAGCAAGGCGACGCGGTCGAAGCGCTCTGCCTCATCCATGTAGGCCGTGCTCACGACGACCGTCACCCCCTGAGCAACCATCTCGTGGACGATGAGCCAGAGGTCCCTCCTGGAGATGGGGTCCACGCCGAAGGTCGGCTCGTCGAGGAGGAGGAGCCTCGGCTGATGGATGAGCGCGCAGGACAGGCCGAGCTTTTGTTTCATGCCGCCGGAGAGCTGGCCGGCAAGGCGATCCTGAAAAGGCCCGAGATTCGAAAACCGAAACAGTCTGTCGAGGCGTGCCGGACGCTCCGCCTTGGGGACCCGATACAGGTCGGCGTAGAACTCGAGATTCTCGAGGACCGTGAGATCGGCGTACAGTCCGAAGCGCTGGGACATATACGCGGTCTCGTGTTTCACACCTTCCGGGTCCCGCGCCACGCTCACCCCGTTTACGAGGGCGTCGCCAGCCGTGGGCCGGAGCACACCAGCCAGCATGCGGAGGGTAGTCGTCTTTCCCGCTCCGTCAGGACCCACGAGGCCAAACAGCTCGCCCTGTCGGACCGCGAACGTGATTCCATCCACCGCCAAAACGGCGCGGAACCGTCGCGTGAGCCCGTCGACCCGAACCACGGCCGCGTCGACCATTAACGAAACACCGGCATCGTGAGCCAGCTGCGCTGGCGGGACGGGAACCGAACTCGTACCCCCACTAGGACGACTCCAGCGCGAGCCTCACGTCCGCCGGCATTCCTGGTTTCAGATCGAATGCCGCGTCACCCGTGATCCGTACCTTCACGGCATAGACCAGCTTCACACGCTCTTCCGTCGTCTGGACGCTCTTCGGTGTAAACTCCGCTTCCGACGCCAAGAACATGACCTCACCGGCGTACGACCTCTCTCGATACGTGTCGGTGGTGATGGTCGCCGCCGTGCCGAGCTTCACCGCGCCAATCCGATCCTCCCGCACGTAGATCCGGACCCAGCGGTCAGCCGGGTTCATGATCGTCAACACGGGAACTCCAGCCGCCACCGTCTCGCCGGGCTCGTGATGCCGCACGGTCGCGACCCCATCGACCGGAGCCACGACCGTCATGTTGGCTAGGGTCGCTTCGATCGCGCGGAGGGAGGCCCGGGCCTGCGCCAACTGCGCACGCTGTGCCTCGATCCGCTCCGGGCGCGGGCCCGCCTCCAACAGCTTGAGCTGCTCCTCCGCCTGGGCACGCTGGTGCACCGCAACCTCGCGCACGACCGCGGCCTTGTCATAGACCTCGCGACTGATGGCCCCACCCTCGTACAGTTGTTCGGCACGCGCGAGATCGTGCTCGGCATCAGCCAACCGCTCCTGCGCGGCGTCCCGCGCCGCGCGAGCCTGTGCCACCTCTTCACGCCGAAATCCCCGCTCGAGCTCCCGAAGCAGCGCTCGGGCATGGGCGACCTGTGCCTCCGCCTGCGACCGTCGAGCGAGCACTTCTTCGCGATCGAGCCACGCCAACTCTTGGCCGGCCGTCACCGGATCGCCCTCGCGCACGCCGACGCTGTCGATGCGTCCGGGTACCTGAAACCCGAGCCGCGCCTCTGTGGCCTCCACCGTTCCGTACGCCACCAGGGCGTCGCCACGATCACCGCCCGGCACCACACTGACCACCAGGACGAGAATCAGGATGACGACGACACTCCCAATTACCACCATGCGACGTCGCGTCGTGCTCATCGTGCGATCTCCACGTACCGCTCGAGCCATGGGACGTCCAGCCTACCCACGATGCGGGCCAGCTCGACCCGGGCAGCCATCTCCCGATGCTGGGCATCCACCAGGCCCGCCCGAGCCACCAGGAGCTCGGCCTCGGCGTTCAGGTAATCGGTTTCCGTCCCCGCACCGGCATCGAGTCGCAGCCGCTCGATCCGAGCAACCTCGGCGAACCGAGCGACGGCCGTTCGCAGGCTCAGCACTCGCGCCCGAGCCTCCTCGACCGTTGACCGGGCACGGTCCACGTCGTGGGCTACGCGGCTCTCGATGAGGCGCAACCGCTCGTCGGATGCCCGCCGTGCCGCATCAGCCCGTGCGACTCCACGGCTTACGGCACCTCCTGAGAACACGAGATAGGAGAACTGGAGCCCGACATTCCACTCGGCTGTGAAATCGCCTTCGGCCGAGCCCCGATCGATCCAGCCACCGAAGAGATCAAGCCGGGGCCAGCGGGCACTGCGAGCGAGCCGCTGATTCGCCCGATCGGCTCCCACCCCACGACGTGCCTGCGCCACAGTCGGGCTCGCTTCCAGCGCATGACGGTAAAGACCGTCCCGATCGGGGAGCGTCGTATCGGACCACGTAACGGCAACCAGACGATCCGCACGGGTCTCCTCAACGTCCACTCCGATGAGGCGCGCAAGATCTCGCTCCGCCACGTCGAGTGCGGCCGCCAGCCCCACACGCTCGGCCCGGGCGCTCGCTAAGGCTGCTTCCACTCGTAAGACGTCTACGTCCGCCGCCTTTCCCGCATCCCGCCGTTGTCGGACCCTCGACTCCTCGGATGTCAGGGCGGCCAGCCGACGATCGTGTGCATGGAGAATCCCCTGTCCGCTGAGAGCGGAGAGATAGGTCGATACGACCCGCGCGATGAGCTCCTGCCGTGCCTCGTCATACGCCGCGTCCGCCGCTAACGCCTGCTCCCGGACCGACCGAACGCGGGCCGGCCGGGCGCCGCCTTCGAACAGCGTATAGCTGAGCGTGGCTCCTGCCTGGAGAAGGGTCTCGTCGAAGGGAGGCGTCTGTCCGGGCTGAAAGTCGTGAATGGGACTCACGATCATGGGCTTCTGGTAACGGGTCGCCGCGGCCGTGACGGCCACCCTCGGGAACCAGGAAGCCGAGGCCTCACCCACGGCAGCGGAGGCAGCGTCGCTGCTCGCGGCGGACGCCCGAACGGCGGGATCGTGCGTCAGGCCGCGGCGTATCGCGTCCGGAAGCGTGAGGCTCGGCGGGTCCACGGGCTCCTGCCCGACGAGCGCCAGACACGGCACGCTCAGCAACACACCCACGAGCCCCACTGCGGGAGCCGTGATGACCTTCGTCACTCTTGACCTCCTGGGTCTTGCGTCAATCCTCGTCGCACGAAAAGGACGACGCTTTCCACGAGTTGCTCCCTGGTTCCAGGATCGTCCTGATCGAGGGAAGCGCCTTCCATGAGGGCCTGGCGGGTGAGGGAGAGGAACATGGGCTGGGCGCCTACACTCAGCGCCATCAGGAACGGGTCACCCCCTCGGACGGAACCGTCGCGCTGCCCCGCTGCAATCAGCTGGCTGAGCAGGCCAACGTTCCCCCTCATCGTTCGTCTTCCCGGCTCGGGCATAGGGCGAGCGCCGGCAAGATGATGGACGAGCAGCCGAGGGAGCTCGGGATGCTCGTGGAGGTACTCGAAGAATGCGCGCACGAATCGCTCGATTCGTTGGAGGGGCGTGCCGATACCCGAGGCAGCCCGTGTCAGGTACTGAACGCTGGGCTCGACGACGGCGGCAAACGCGGCCTCGTACAGAGCGTCCTTGGAACCGAAGTGGTAGGTGATGGCGCCGAGGTTCGTGCCAGCCCGGCTGGTAATGGCCCGCACCGAGGTTCCCTCATATCCGTGGTGCGAGAAGAGCTCGGTGGCGGCCGCAACGAGGTCGGATGCAGTACCTGAGAGGCTGTCATTCATACGTATGACTTCCGCCTCAGTCTAAGGCTCCCTTCTATCCATCGCAAGGGCTTATTACAGCAACGCGGTTTTGGGGGAGCTCGCCCCTCGTTAGGTCTCCTCGAATATCAGGTCGCGGAGGGCTGCAAGATCCTCGAGAATGCGGAGCCTCAACGACCCGGGCCCTGCGTGCTTCTTGTCACGCAACATCACGTCCGTCCAAGCCCGGAGCGCGGTGAGCTTTTCACCTATCCGATCTGCCGGTCCCGGAGCAGCCTCGAGGCTGGAGAGGATGAGGCCCGCTGTCCGGGCGGCCTCCAGGTCCTCTCCATCTTCATCGGACAATCGGACCAAACGATCCAGTTCCTCGATCAGCGTGACAGCATTCTCGTGGGTCAGCGGTTCGCGCACGGCCATCCTCGACCTCCGGAACACGGTTCTCCCCACCATTTTGACTCGAGGCGCAGCTTGACGGAACCCACCCAGGTACGTGACAGTTGGGGCGACGGAAAAACCGTTCACCCGTGCTGGGAGCGATTCCTCCAAATGTATGAAGCTCTGCTGGTGGATCTCGACGGCGTAGTGACCCGGACTGCCGCGGTGCACGCCGCGGCCTGGAAGCGGCTGTTCGACGAGTTCTTGGGGCGGCACGCGGAGCGCACGGCGGTTGGGTTCGAGCCCTTCGACATCGACCGGGATTACCGCACCTACGTCGACGGGCGGCCTCGGTACGCGGGCGTTGAGAGCTTTCTCGCATCGCGCGGGATCGAGCTGCCGTACGGCACGCCCGAGGACAGCGCTGATCGTGAGACGGTCTGCGGCCTAGGGAATCGCAAGAACCTGTATTTTCGTCAGCACCTCAGGGAGAATGGTGTCGGTGTGTACGACGATGCGGTGGCCCTCGTTCGAAGAGCCAGGGAGCAGGGGCTCAGGGTGGCCGTGGTCTCGTCGAGCAAGAACTGCGGGCCCGTGCTGGAGGCTGCGGGACTGGCCGGCCTGTTCGAGGAACGGGTAGACGGTCTCGACGTCGCCGGTCTCGGTCTCCAAGGCAAGCCGGCCCCCGACATGTTCCTGGAGGCTGCGAGGCGGCTTGGCGTCGACCCGACGGGAGCCGTCGTGCTCGAGGACGCGGTGTCTGGCGTCGAGGCCGGGCGCCGTGGCGGGTTTGGGCTCGTGGTGGGCGTCGATCGCGGCGACCATGCCGAGGAGCTTCGCCGTCACGGCGCTCACGTTGTGTGCTCCGATTTACGGGAACTCGAGCTCGATTCTTCCCCAGCCCTCCCATCGGCGCTGGAACATCTCAACGACATTGCGCAAGAGATCCGCGGACGACGTCCGGCCGTGTTCCTCGATTACGATGGCACCCTGACGCCTATCGTCGATCGTCCCGATCTCGCCGTTCTCTCCGCACAGATGCGCGACACGGTTCGCCACCTGGCCGGCCGGTGTACCGTCGCCGTGGTGAGCGGTCGGGATCGGCAGGATGTGGAAGCGCTGGTCGGTCTCGAGTCGCTCGTGTATGCAGGAAGCCACGGGTTCGACATCGCCGGACCCGGCGGGTTCGAGATGCACCACGCTGGCAGTGCCGAGGATCGGTCCTTCCTCCACGATGCAGAGGAAGATCTCCGGAACGTGCTCTCAGGGATTGGTGGTGTCCTCATCGAGCCCAAGCGCTATGCTCTTGCGGTCCATTATCGGCTCGTGCGGGACCAGGACTACCCGATGGTGCGGGACGCCGTCGAGACGGTGGCTGCTCGATACCCTCAGCTGCGGCGAACGGGAGGGAAGAAGATCTTCGAGCTTCGACCACGACTCGACTGGGACAAGGGCAAGGCGGTCCTCTGGCTGCTCGAGGCCCTGGGGCTCGACACGCCGGACGTGCTTCCCTTCTATCTCGGTGACGACCTGACGGACGAGGACGCGTTTGCGGTGCTGGAGGAGCGCGGGATTGGTATTCTGGTGAGCGAGTCCCCAGAGGCCGCCTCGCGGGCCACCTACGGCCTGCGCGATCCTGGGGAAGTTCGGGTCTTTCTGGAGCGCGTGATCGCCATACTGGGGGAGGACGATCGTGAGTGATGCATGGTCGCTCGTCTACCATGGTTTCGATCCTAAGGCGGAGGGCCTTCGGGAGGCACTCTGCACACTTGGCAACGGCTACTTCGCCACCCGCGGTGCCGCGCCGGAGGCATCCGACGACGGCGTGCACTATCCGGGAACGTATGTGGCCGGATGCTACAACCGCCTCAAGACCGAGATAGCCGGTCGTGACGTCTGGAACGAAGATCTGGTCAATGTGCCCAACTGGCTGCCCCTGACCTTTCGGCCCGAAGGCGGGGAGTGGTTCGACCTCCGCGATGTCGAGCTCCTGGATTACCGCCAGGAGCTTCACCTGGCCACCGGGGAGCTCCGACGCGCCCTCCGGTACCGCGACAGCGGTGGGCGCGAGACGAGCGTCGCATCTCGCCGCTTCGTTCACATGGCTCATCCACACCTCGCCGCCGTCGAGACGACCATCGAGCCATTGAACTGGTCTGGTACACTCGACGTCCGCTCGGCACTCGACGGGCGCGTCGTCAACAACGGTGTCGCTCGCTATCGGCGGCTCAACAACAGACACCTGGAGGCCGTGGAGACCGAGGCAGTGGGGGACGATGCCATCTTCCTGAGGGTTCGGACGAGCCAGTCGCGGATCGACTTGGCAATGGCCGCACGTACACACGTCTATCCGAACGGATCTCTCAAGAACACCGACCGACGGTTGGTCCAAGACGCGGCATACATCGCGCACGATCTCACCGTGCCAATAACACAGGGCGCCGCTCTCACCGTCGAAAAAGTGATTGCGCTCTACACGTCGCGAGACCATGCCATTTCGGAGTGTGGTTTGGAAGCCCGCAAAGCCGTCGGACGGGCTCGTACCTATGACGCACTGCTACGGACTCATGCCCGCGCCTGGGAGCACATCTGGCGGCGATTCGACATCGCGATCGTGCCGGACCGTGAGGATGGTGATGACAAGCGCGAGCTACGCATCCTGCGACTCCACGTCTTTCATCTCCTTCAGACCGCCTCGCCGAACACCATCGACCTCGATGTCGGCGTGCCGCCCCGGGGGCTCCACGGTGAAGCGTACCGCGGCCACATCTTCTGGGACGAGCTCTTCATCTTCCCACTCTTGAATCTCCGGATGCCGGAGATAACCCGCGCACTCTTGATGTACCGATACCGCCGGCTGGATGAGGCCAGAATCGCGGCGCAGGAGGCTGGGTTCCAGGGAGCGATGTTTCCGTGGCAGAGCGGGAGCAATGGAAGAGAGGAGACCCAACAACTCCACCTCAACCCGAAGTCGGGCCGGTGGCTCCCGGACCGATCCCACCGTCAGCGCCACGTCAACGCCGCCATCGCCTACAACGTCTGGCACTACTACCAGGTGACGGAGGATCTGGAGTTCCTGTCGTTCTTCGGTGCCGAGATGTTCCTGGAAATCGCCCGCTTCTGGGCCAGCATCGCGACCTACAACGCCGATCACGGTCGATACGAGATCCGAGGCGTCATGGGTCCCGACGAGTACCATGACGGCTATCCCGACACGGATCAAGCTGGCCTGCTGAACAACGCGTATACGAATTTGCTGGCCGTTTGGGTGCTCTGCCGCGCCCTCGAGGTGATCGAGCTTCTACCTCAGAACCGATCACAGGAGCTTTGTGAGAAGCTCGCCATCTCCCCGGACGAGTTGGGGCGCTGGGACGAGATCAGTCGGCAGATGCGCTTGGTGTTCTTTGACGACGGAATCCTGAGTCAGTTCGAGGGTTATGAGCGGTTGGACGAAATTGACTGGGACCGTTATCGCGAGAAGTACGAGGACATCCACCGCCTTGATAGAATCCTCGAAGCCGAAGGCGATACGCCGAACCGCTACAAGCTGTCCAAGCAGGCCGACGTTCTGATGCTCTACTACCTCTTCTCGACGGAGGAGATCAAAGAGCTGCTCGAGCGCCTGGGATACACCTTCAGCCCGGACGCTGTCCCGAAGACCATCGAGTACTACATGGCCCGTTCGTCTCACGGCTCCACCCTGAGCCGCATCGTCGACTCATGGGTCCTGGCTAGATCCAATCGCCCTGGTTCTTGGGAGCTCTTCACCGAGGCCCTGGAGAGCGACGTGCGTGACATCCAGGGAGGAACGACACCAGAGGGCATTCACCTGGGCGCCATGGCCGGCACCGTGGATATCGTTCAGCGGTGCTACAGCGGCATCGATACCCGCGGCGACGTACTGTGGCTGAACCCGCGCATCCCCGAGCAGCTGCGCTGCCTTCGACTCCGAATACTGTATCGGGGACAGCCCATCGAGCTCGATATGGAGCGCGACCGCCTCATGGTCACGTCACTCCCGTCGGCCGCGCACACCATCCAGCTCGGGTTCCGCGACGAGATCTTCCAACTCCGTCCCGAGGAAACGAGGGAGTTTTCCCTCTGAGTCACTTCCATGAGCTCAATGCCGTATACATTCGAGGGTTTTGAGAAACGAATTGACACGAACTGGTTCGACGACGACGAGCTGCTCCAGAAGCTGCTCGTTCGCTACGCCGGAGGGGCAGATCACGGCCCGGCACTCGCAGAATGGGGTGGCCTCTGCAGCGGCACGCTGCGAGAGCTCGCCGAGCGTTCAGCACTCCTCGAGAACCGTCCCGTGCTGCGACACGTCGACGCGTACAATCAGCGAGTGGACGAAGTCCTGCTCCCTCCTTCCACCCTCCGCGCCCTCCAAATCGTAGAGGGCCAGCATCGTCTGGGAGCCCTCCATGGGCACCCTCAGGTCTTCCACGCGAAGTGGTATCTCTACAATCAGAACGGTGAGGCGGGGGTTGGCTGTTCGCTGGCGTGCACCGATGGCATGGTACGGGTGCTGGAGCGGCTCGGCGACCAACCGATTCACAGTGAGGTCGTGCGGCAAGTTCGGGATTCGACGTCCGAACGGTATGTGCACGGAGCCCAATTCGTCACGGAGATTCAGGGGGGCTCGGACGTCGGCGCCAACGTTGTGAAGGCGCAAAACGAGTCGGGTCGCTGGACGCTCCACGGACAAAAGTGGTTCTGCTCGAACATCAACGCCGACTACTTCCTGGTCACCGGACGGCCAACAGGCGCACCGTCGGGGCCCGAGGGGGTTGCCCTTTTTCTCGTCCCGGCATACCGCGACCAGGACAGGCGGTATCGCAACGGCTACACGATCGACCGACTGAAGGACAAGTTGGGGACGTGCGAGCTAGCAACCGCGGAGGTGACGTTCGATGGCGCGCGAGCGTATCCGGTCGGACCACTCGACCGCGGCCTGCCGAACCTCGTGGCTCACGTTCTCGTTCCCTCCCGGCTCGCGTGCGTCAACATGGCCGCTGCCTCACTGCGGCGAGCAGAGCGCATCGCCGGGGCCTACACCGACTTCCGCTCCGCTTTCAGCAAGAAGTTGAATGAGTACCCGCTGGTCAGGCATGCGCTGGATGAGTTGCGCACCGCCCGCGAGCGCTCACTCGGAGCAGTGATTGAACTGATTCGTATGTGGCAATCAGCGGAAGAGCGCGCAAACGAGACCGTCGAGGCCCTGGACTTCCGTTATTTGTTGAGCCTCTGCAAACCCGTGCTGACGAGGAACGCAACGCGGCTCCTCAACGACGCGATCATGCTTCTCGGCGCAAATGGAGTGGAGGAACGGTTCTCCCCACTCCCCCGCCTGTGGCGGGACGCCATCGTCATGGAAACTTGGGAGGGCCCACACAACGTACTGCTCGCACAGGCCCTGCGAGACATGACCCGGTTCGAGGTCGAGCCGGCGACATTCGTGGAGCGCACTGCCGGCGAACCCCGCCCCGATCTCGCCCGGGAACTGGCTAACATCATCCGCGCGCCACGGGATCCTGCGTCGACCGTAGCCTTTGCTCGGTGGGCACCGAAACTCGTCGAGGCTTTCGGTGACCGAGTAAGACAAGATACCAGAGGGTGAGTCCGACATCGTGAGCAGTGATCGAGATCCCCGGAGAATGCCCGGTCGGCGATGCTCGCAAACCACCACCGATGGACGGCCATCTGTCCACCCGCTAGATTGCTCGCTCGGAGCTTTCACCGGACTCGATCCGGCAAGGAGAATATGGAATGGCCATTACCATTGAGCGGTTCGTCGAGAAGCTCGAGAAGCTCAGGCAAGAAATGGACGCCGGTGCGCTCAAGCACGGCGAATACGACATGCGTCTCGCACGGGTGATCACCGAGTTGCGCGAAGAGAAGCTGGACGCCGACCGGGAGAAACTGGGGTCCACCATCGACACGCTACTCGAACGGGGCACCATTACGCCCTCCGTCAAAACACACCTGTGTAAGCGCCTCGGCCTCGAATAACCGACACTCGGCGGCGGAGCCCCGCCGGCAGGCCGCTGGACCGATGCCGGCGCCGACGACCGACAACCCGTGAGCACCCCGCGCGAAATGCCTTGCTACCGATCCGGCCGCTGCAGGGCGTACACCCAACGGGCGCCCAGCCCTAAAGGGCTATCCGGCCGATCACTTGATGGAAGCCGACTGAACTCTCTCGATGCTGGCTTTCCCGGCCGGGGGAGGAAGGATCCCGCGGGAGACTGCGGGCCGAGCCGGACAAGATCGCCGTAACATTTCCCCCGTCCCGACTGTCTATCTTTATGAGCAATGGCCGAGCAACGCGCCGCGGTGGGAGACGCATCTCTGGTCGCGGAGGCACGGCGCGGCAGCGCCGCGGCCTTCGAGACCCTCGTTCGCAGGCACTATCGCGCCGCGTTCTCAGTGGCCCTCGCCCTGTGCGGCAACGCCATGGACGCCGAGGATGTCTGCCAGGATGCATTCCTGCGCGCCCTCGAGCGACTGGAAGATTGTCGACACCCGGACCGGTTCGCCGCGTGGCTGCTCCGAATCGTCCGCAACCGGGCCCACAACTTCCGTGATTACCGGCGTGTCCGCGCCGGGGTGCCGCTGGAGTTCGCCGACGCGCCCAGCCCCTCCGACTCGGCTCGTGACTTCGACCGGATCGAACTGCGAGAACAGCTCGAGGCAGCCCTCGCCGAGCTGAATCCGACGGAACGGGAAGTCGTCCTCTTGCATGACCTCGAGGGCTGGAGGCACCGCGCCATCGGCGACGCCCTCG
The DNA here is from genome assembly GCA_039591615.1 of Gemmatimonadota bacterium. Taxonomy (GTDB): domain Bacteria; phylum Gemmatimonadota; class Gemmatimonadetes; order Gemmatimonadales; family GWC2-71-9; genus JBDHDH01. Next base: position 27,080 of record JBDHDH010000013.1, read on the forward strand.
GCATTTCGGAGGGCCGGTCGCGCCAATACCTCTTCCATGCGCGCCGGAAGCTCCGGACATCGCTTGGCGGAGAAGCTTTGAGGGAGCATCTCAATGAGTGAGGAGCGTATCGACTTCGAACCGCTGGACCCCACCACCGATCCTGCCCGCTTCGACGAGCTCGTACGGGCCATTGGAGATCGCGCCGCCGGTGAGCTCGTACGTCGCCAGGCGCGATGGACGGCAATCGGACAGATCGCTCGGTGGCAACGACCGCTCCTGGCAGCCGCAACGATCACGGCCCTCATCTCGGGCGCCGTGCTGTGGCAGACCCGAAGGGGGGAAAGCAGCAAGGAGACCGCTACGGAAGTCGCTGAGGCACTGGGACTACCGGGCGCAGTCGCCACATGGGTCCAAGGGGAAGGCACACCGACGATCGAACAGCTGCTAGTCGCCCTCGGAGAAGGTCAATGAAGAAGGGCATCGAGTCTCTCGGGCGCATACGGGTACAGGGGGCCGTCCTCCTCGCGGTGGCGTTCCTCGTGGGAGTGCTGGCCGGCGTGGCCGGCGATCGCGCGGTCCTCCAGCGGGGAACCGAGCCACCACCTCTTGGACCACCTCGCGCCGGCCGGGGGTTTCTGCCGCCGCCGCTGGAACGCCTGGACCTGAGCGCGGAGCAGCGTCGACAGATCACAGATATCCTGGAGCGCCGGCGGCCACGCACCGACTCCGTATTGGAAGAGGCCCTGCCTCAGCTTCGCTCCATCATGGACTCGATCCGGGAGGAACTTCGGAACGTTCTGACGCCCGAGCAGCGGGAGCGCCTCGGCCGCGATTCGCCAAGGCTCCTCGGACCCCGTGGGATGCGGAGACGTCCCGGACCGAGGGGTCGGCGACCGGAAGAGTTCTCGGACACGCCACCCAGAGGCCGGACTCCACCGTAAGTCGGCCATAAACCGGCAAACGAGGTGACCAACGGCCGGAGCCACGCGGTCCCGGCGGAGCTTCGCGGTATGGTTACATTGCGGTGCGCTGGGAAACCCACTGCGACTTAACCACGTAGAGGGACTAGCTCGCCAATCTCCGATGCGCAAACACCTGGCCCGAGCACTCGTGATCGTCCTGATGCTGGCGATCATCGTGACCCTGGTGTCGATCACACTGGGGCGGGAACTCATGGCCGGCCGCCAGCCGACCCTCGAATCGTTTTCGCTCATCCACTTCGGGGGATACCTCTTTTTCCTGGTGATGCCAGTGGAGATTCTCGTCCCGTATTACCTCGCCGAGGGGCATCAGGCAGGGGTGCTGGTGTTCGTCGCCATCGCGACTGCCATGGCCGCACAACTCATTGACTACGGGATCGGTTACTTGTTGAGCGACCGGGTCATCAACACGTTGGTTGGGCCAAAGCGGTACGCCCGCGCCCGGCACGCAATCAATGACTATGGGCGATGGGCGGTCCTCCTGTTCACCCTCCTTCCGCTGTCCTCCCCTACGCTACTCCTCGCGGCCGGAATCGTGCGGTTTCGGCTCGGTCTGGCGGTCACCTACAGTCTCGTGGGGCTGAGCCTCAAGTACGTCGCCATCGTCTATCTCTTCAACGTCCGGTAAGATCATCGGTTCCTCGGGTAGTGGAGCCGTCATTCTGCGAACGGGCCCTCGCCACGCGCTCGCAGCTCGGATCGAGAACCAGCCACCGAGGACGCGCGCCACGTCATGGCTGGTTGCGACGCCGCGTTAGGTACGACCTGACGCGAGCGCCTCGGCCCTGCGCACCAGGTTCGGGGCCTCCAAGAACTCACAGGTCCGTTCGAACGCCGGTGTGGGGCCGGACCACACGAGGTCATGCACGGCTGGGCTCACGGGTGCCGTGACATCGAGGATTGCCAACCGGCGGAACAAGAAGGCCAAGTCCCGTTGCGCAAGCAACGTCGCCGCGAGCCTCGCAGCGCCGCGTACGTCGACATCCCATTCAGCCCGATCCTGAGGGATGTCCTCCAGGTGACGATATCGCGCCAAGACTGCTGACGCCGACTTCGCACCCCACCCTTTGAGTCCCGGATACCCGTCTGCGCTGTCACCAACGAGGGCCAGATAGTCCGGAATGGATTGCGGCTCGACACCGAACTTGGCCCGGACGCCCGCCGCATCGACAACCTGACGCTTCCGTCGATCGAATTGCACCACGCGGTCGTCCACGACGCACTGTGCGAGATCCTTGTCTGGGGTACAAATGAAGACACGATCAACCCGCTCGTCGGCGGCTGCCATCGCCGCGCCGGCTGCGAGTGCGTCATCCGCCTCGAACTCAATCATAGCCCAGACCACAACTCCCATCGCCGCCAGGGCGTCCTCGAGAGGCTCGAACTGGGATCGGAGATCTTCCTCGATTCCGGAGCCGTCCTTATAGCCCTCCCAAAGATCGTTCCGAAACGACTCGATCACATGGTCGGTGGCGACGGCCACGTGGGTGGCTCCACCATTCAGAAGACCAAGCACAGACTCGAGCACGCCGCGCGTCGCAGCCACCTCCCGACCGACCGCGTTCAGGTAACTAGGGAGGCCGTAGTAGTGACGAAAGAGTTCGTATGTGCCGTCGAGGAGATGGACGTTCAACCCGATACCCTGTTGCCTGTCGACTCAGAGGCCCGCCAACGCGGTGTTGCATGTTCGCATGGTGCGCGAAGGTCGACTGGAGTGTGTTGTCTGTCGGCCGTCATCCTTCGGCGCCGTCTCGAGGAGAGTGCGGAAGGGCGCAACCGAGGAGCCAGGTCAAGCATAAGGAAATGCGCGGATATGGCAATCGAGCACCTCTGAGCAACGGCAGCCATCACAGGTCCTCCGCGGCCATCTTGATTCGCTCCCATGCCTTCTCGACGTGCTCCCGCTTCGTCTTCGCCTGTCCCACCACGAGGCGCAACGCCACTCGCTCGCGGATCCGTGCATGGGTGAGATAGATGTGGCCAGAGGCATTCACGCGGTCCATGATGGCCTGATTGGCCGAGTCACCGCCTCTGTGTTTGAAGCAAATCAAATTGAGATGTACCGGTGTCGCGAGTTCGAAATCCGGATCCAACTCGACCCACTCCGCGAAGGCTTGAGCAAGGCTCACATGCTCGCGAACCATCGCGCGAAGCCCCTGCACACCGTACCACCTGATGACCAACCACAGCTTGAGCGCGCGGAACCGCCGCCCGAGGGGAATCTGCCAGTCGCGGTAATCGATGACCGCACCCGAAGCGGTGGCTTCGTTCTTGAGATATTCAGGGAGGATGCTGACCGCGTTGATCAGCGCTGCCCGATCGGCAACGAACAGAGCGCTGCAATCGAAGTTCGTCAGCATCCATTTGTGGGGGTTGAAGTTGTAACTATCGGCGAGCTCCAAGCCATCGTGCATCGAGCGGTACTCCGGACAGACGGCAGCCGTTCCTGCCATGGCGGCGTCCACGTGCAGCCACACGCCCTGCTCCCGACACACCTCACCGATCGCCCGCAACGGGTCGAAAGCCATCGACGAGGTCGTTCCCACCGTGGCGCAAACGAAACAGGGCACCGCACCGGCAGCACGGTCGCGCGTCATCCTTTCCGCCAGGCGCTCGGGACGCATGGCAAGGACGTCATCGACAGCGATGAGGCGCAGGTTATCGCTTCCGAGTCCGGCGATCTTCACCGCTTTCTCGATGGAGGAATGGCCCTGGGATGACGTGTACGCGGTGAGCGTCCCGTCGGTGCCGGTGGCGTTGCTGCGACCACCCGTGACCCGCTCGCGGGCGGCCAAGAGTGCGCAGAGCACTCCGCTGCTAGCGGTATCCTGAATGACGCCGCCTCCGGAGCCCGTCGAGAGAAACCGGTCGGGGAGACCCAACATAGGGACGAGCCAATCCAGCATGAGGGCCTCCAACTCGGTACATGCGGGACTGGTTGCCCAGAGCATCCCCTGCACGCCGAGGCCGGCGGAGAGCAACTCGCCAAGGATCGATGGCCCCGAGTTGTTCGCTGGGAAAAAGGCGAAGAAGGTGGGGGACTGCCAGTGGGTTATGCCCGGCATGATGACGCGATCCAGGTCATGTATGACGGCTTCGAGCGATTCACCTTGGGTAGGCGGCTCGGCTGGGAGCTTCGACCGGATCTCCCCTGGCCCCACCTGAGACAGGACCGGGTAGGCCTCGACCCGCTCCATGTACTTCGCGATCCATTCCACCACCAGGTGTCCACCTTCGCGAAACTCATCAGGAGTCATCGTGCCGATTTCCTCTCTATCTGGTATGCCCCTCTCATTGGCCAGGCGTCCGACGGGCGGGCGAGGGTATCTGTAGTAAAGGTCTTGGGATTCGAGAGGAGTTGGAAGTGCCGGTCGCGGGGTTGAGAGATTTCGGCGGCGTGCACCACGCCTGAGTAACGATCTCGAGTCGGGGTCATCAACCAGCGACCCAGCACGGTGTTCGCTCGCTGCTCGCCCACGGGATGGCCATGGAGATCGACAAACTCGCATTCACGCAGGCTAGATTATCTTTGACTGCAACGCAGTCAACTATGGCGAGCGGGGGTGAAGGACGGTACACGGGAGCGGTCTTCGGCCTTTGTACCCGCTGGCATCGGGAGGTACGTATGCGCGGTTTGCGGACGGTACCGCTTCTCATTCTCATCGCTGTGATCGTGGCCGTTGCAGCCATTATCCTCAGCCGCGTGGGTGTCAAGCGTGGACCCGACGCAGTCGAGGAATGGGGTCACCTCGTATCGACGGCTTGGTTGGCTGACCACCTGGACGATGCCGACGTCGTCGCGCTCCACGTCGGTCGCGACTCGACTGCCTACCTGACCGGTCACATTCCCGGGGCTCGCTTTCTCCCCATCGCACGCTTCGTGGTAGAGCGCGATGGGCTGCCGAACGAACTCCCTGCGGTGGACGACCTGGTAGCCCTGTTCGAGTCTCTCGGCATTTCGAACGACTCCCGCGTGGTTCTCTATGGGGATTACCGCGGTCTCTGGGCTTCTCGGGTGTTCTTCACCTTTGACTACTTGGGGCTGGGCGAGCGAACCGCCCTCGTGAACGGTGGGCTCGAGGCTTGGCGTGCCGAGGACCGGCCCGTCACCAGCGAGCTCCCAGTCGTGAGCGCCGGCCGGCTCTCCGTTACCCCTCGACCCGAGCTCGTAGTCGGTGGCGAGTGGGTCTACGAACGCCTCGGCGCCGCCGGAATCAAGCTACTGGACGCCCGCCCGGTCGAACACTATCGAGGCGACGAATCGGGCAGAGAAATCGAGCGGCCGGGCCACGTGCCCGGCGCCGTCAGCCTCCATTGGGAGGAGACGGTCGGGAGCCGGGAGCGCCCCGTGCTCCTCGACCTCGAGACAATCCGCCGGATGTACCGCGAGCGGGGAATCGTCGAGGGGGACACCATCGTCACCTACTGCCGGACGGGGATTCAGGCGAGCCACGCCTATTTCGTCGCCAGGCTGCTGGGCCATCCTCTCAAGCTCTACGATGCGTCGTATCTCGAGTGGAGCAACCTCACGGACTACGCGGTAGAGACCGGAATGACGAATGATGAATGACGAATGCCGACCGACCGAACGGGGCGGCTCGCACGGTCGAATGGCGATCGGCACAGCCTCTATCAATGATCCTTCAGCATTGGTATTTCAGCATTGCTGATTCAGCAGTCGTGATTCAAGCCTCGGTGTTCGAGGACCCGGTACCTGTCAGCTGAACCAAGGCATGCCGCCCAGCACACCGAGCGCCCAAAACCGACCTCTCTCCTACACGATGTCCCAGCGGCGGTCCTTCGGAGGAAGAGCCGACCGAAGCAGGACTGCTGGGCACCACGCACCACGCAGAGCTTCCCGAACACCACTTTGCGATTGGAGAACCCCGTGCCCAGGAAAGCCGGCAAGGAAACCGCGAAGCGTCCCCGCAAGAAAAAGAAAGAAGCTCTACCGCAGTCACGCGGACTGCCTGCCCGGCGGCTGACCACCGCGACGCCGACTGCAACCGTCGAACGGCTCGTGGAAGCCATCGAAGACGATGGCGGGTCGGTCGTCGGCGCCTATCGCGATCCGCTGGGCGGCAACTGGCAGATCCTCGCTGGGCTCCCCGTCGATCGCGTACTGCCAACGCCCTTTCAGCGTGACGTGTCGCCCGCTCATGCGGCACGCCTGGGAGATGCTATCGAACGCCTCGATCGCTTCCTGGACCCTCTGATCGCGGTGCGGACCGACGAGGGGACGTACTGGGTGCCAAACGGCGCGCATCGCCTCGCTGCCATGAAGCAGCTTGGCGCCAAGGCGGTCGTGGCACTCGTAGTTCCCGAGCGCGAGGTCGCCTATCGCATTCTGGCCCTCAACACCGAGAAGGCGCACAACCTTCGGGAACGCGCCCTCGAGGTTACGCGCATGGCCCAGGGACTTGCGGAGCTCGATGATCGCCCGGAGCGCGAGTTCGCGACGGAATTCGAGGATCCGGCCCTGCTGACCTTGGGGTTTTGTTACGAGGAGCGAGGACGCTTCTCAGGCGGTGTCTACCACTCGGTGGTGAAGCGGGTGGAGACGTTTTCCGGCGCGAGACTCTCCAAGGCACTCCTCACTCGTCGGGAGCGAGCCGCACGCGTCCTCGAGCTCGACGAGGCGGTGAATGCAGTCGTCAACGAGCTCAAGGAGCGCGGATTCAAGAGCCCTTACCTCAAGGCGTTCGTCGTGGCTCGGGTGAATCCACTGCGATTCAAGCGAGGCGCGAAAGCCGAATTCCACGAGACGCTCGATAAGATGCTTGGCTCGGTGAGACGGTTCGACCCCGGTAAGGTGAGGGTCGACCAACTAGCGGGTGCCGGAGGCCCGCCGGACGAATGACCAGATTGATCCCTGCAAAGCCTTGCACGGCACTGCAGAATTCCGCGGGCAGCCTCGTGCAGGGCAATCTTGCTCCAGCGCGTAAGCCAAGTTGGCATCCTGCCTGATATTGCCTGTCAGCCTTCTGATGCCGAGGCAAACATCGACGCCCGACCGTCGACTAAGGGTTGCGGTCGGCCCAGGGTACTCGGATTGGGTGTCGTGAGGACGTTACAGCGCCCCCGCCGCTCGCCACTCGTCGGGACGCCGACTCAGTCGAGGCCGACGTGCTCTCGCGAGTCGCCTCCGTGGCATGGAAGCCACGATGAGTGTGGCGCCGACCGCGCCAAGGGCCAAGACGGCAAGTGGGAACCATCGCATAGAATGCTCCTCTGACATCAGCCTTCTTCCCAACCGCCACCCGTTCCAGCCACGCGAGTCGCGGCATCCACCACCTCGGACCACCTGCAACTCCAGTGCCCACGTTTCGTGGACCTGCGTGCCAGAGGAAACGCTTTGACAGGTTACGCTTCAACAGCCCAGCTTAGGTTCGGCCCTTCGCCGCAGTCACGAAATCGTCAACTTCGGCAAGCAGCCGCGCCTTGGCGTGCTCTTCCAGGAACGACGCGTGGACTGCATTTCGCGTGAGCCGCACTACGTCTTCCTCATCCAGACCAAGGGCCTCGTGCGCTGCGAGAAAGTTGTCGGTAAGGTATCCGCCAAAATACGCCGGATCGTCGGAGTTCACGGTAACGTGGAGCCCATGGTTCAGGAGCGTCTTGAGGTTGTGATCCTCGATGCGCTCGAACACACCGAGCTTCACGTTGGAGAGGGGACACACCGTGAGCGGAACATCATCGGCTCTGAGTCTCTCCACCAACCGGGGATCCTCGAGGCAGCGCACTCCGTGATCGATCCGCCGCACGCGGAGGAGATCGAGCGCCTCCCAGATGTATTCCGGAGGCCCTTCCTCGCCCGCGTGGGCCACCGTCAGGAACCCTTCGTCCCGCGCGCGGTCGAACACGTCGACGAACTTCTTGGGGGGATTCCCGACTTCGGAGGAGTCGAGCCCGACAGCCGCGATCCGGTCCTTGTGGGGGAGCGCACGCTCCAGTGTGTCCATCGCCCCTCGTGCGCTGAGGTGTCGCAGGAAACACATGATGAGCCGGCTCGACACTCCGAGCTGTCCTTGCGCGTCATCCAAAGCCCGTTGAATGCCACCAATCACGGTCTCGAAGGAGACGCCGCGCTCGGTATGGGTCTGGGGATCGAAGGAGATTTCGGCATGTCGCACGTTCTCCCGGTGAACTCGCCGCAGATAGCTCCACGTCAGGTCATAGAAGTCTCGCTCTGTCTGCAGTACGCGCGCGCCTCTATAATAGATGTCGAGGAAGCACTGGAGATCGGTGAACGCGTACGCGGTCCGGACTGCATCCATCGAGTCGAGCTCGAGCGCTATCCCATTCCGTGCAGCGAGCTCGAACATCAACTCTGGCTCGAGGGCGCCCTCGATATGGAGGTGGAGCTCCACTTTCGGAATCCCGTGGATGAAATCGAGAACCATGCCCTCCTCGCGATGAGTGCCGCTTCAGTGCGATGGGAGGATATGTCGCAGGTGGCGTGTTGGCAATCGGCATCCAAGAGCAGCGAAAGACTGTCTAGATTGCTGCGAACGAGACACGGGACTCTGAGATGATCCGACGCGCGAAGGCCTACTTCAGGCGCTTCAACAGCCGGTTTCGCCAGGCCGATCAGATCTATATGGTCCTGGCAGCCCTCGTCATCGGTCTCGTTGGAGGACTGGCGGCTGTCGCGTTTCGGCTCCTCATCGGCGGCGTGTCCCACTTGGGCTGGCGAAACTCGGCCTATACCGTCGAGTATCTGGCAGGTCTCCCGGCGTGGTGGAAGGTGTTAGTACCAGCGGTGGGTGGGCTCGTCGTCGGACTCATCACCTATCGGTTCGCCCGGGAGGCCAGGGGACACGGCGTCCCCGAGGTCATGGAAGCAGTGGCCCTCCGAGGCGGGCGTATTCGCCCACGGGTCGTCGTCGCCAAGTTGTTTGCCTCCGGCATCTCCATCGGATCGGGTGGGTCCGTCGGCCGCGAGGGACCCATTGTCCAGATCGGGTCTGCCCTCGGCTCGACTCTCGGCCAGTGGCTTCGCGTAGACCATCGCCGACTCAAGACCCTGGTGGGGTGCGGCGCAGCTGCGGGGATCGCCGGCACCTTCAATGCACCGGTAGCCGGAGCCCTGTTTGCCGTCGAGGTCATCCTCGGAGACTTCGGTGTCTCCCAGTTCTCGCCCATCGTCATCTCGTCGGTGGCGGCGACGGTCGTTAGTCACCGCTTCTTGGGAGATTTCCCGGCCTTTCAAGTACCGCTCTACAGCTTGGAGCACCCGCTCGAGCTGTTCGCGTACGCGGGGCTCGGGATTCTTGCGGCGCTCGTCGCGATACTTTTCATCCGCTCTCTCTACGCGAGCGAGGACTTGTTCGACCGGCTCGCGCTCGCCCAACCCTTGAAGCCGATGATCGGAGGAGTGCTCATCGGCCTCGTAGGTATCGGAGTACCCCACATCTTTGGCGTCGGGTACGATGCCATCACCCAGGCGTTGAATGGGGCCATCACCTGGCAGCTGCTGGTAATCCTCGTGGTCTTCAAGATCGTGGCGGTCTCCATCACTATCGGCTCAGGGGGCTCGGGTGGTGTGTTTGCGCCTTCACTCTTCATCGGCGCGATGCTGGGGGGCGCGGTCGGCACACTAGTCCATTCAGTTTGGCCTCTGGCAACCGGAGGGGCTGGCGCGTACGCCCTCGTCGGAATGGGGGCGGTTGTCGCGGCGGGAACCCACGCACCCATCACCGCCATCTTGATCATCTTCGAGCTCACAGGCGATTACGAGATTATCCTCCCGCTCATGATCAGCTGCATCATCGCCACGCTACTGGCTACGCGCATGCAGCCAGCCTCCATTTACACCCTCAAGCTGTTGCGTCGCGGCACCGATATCTACCGCGGACGCGCCGTCAACGTGCTGCAACCAGTTCCCGTGCGGGAGGTGATGCAGACCGATGTGGTCACCGTCTCCCCCGGCGATGGTCTGATATCCCTCATTGCGAAGTTCATCCACGAGCCGGGAGGGACCATCTTTGTCACGGAGAGCGGCGAACGCTTGGAAGGGATCATCACAGCCGATCAGATCACGCCCATCATGCAACATGCGGCAACGCTCGATCCGTTACTCATCGCAGCGGACATCATGGTGGCGAGTGGCGTCCCAATCGTAGCCCCGGACGACTCCTTGGCAGACGTCATGAAGGTCCTGGGCGCACATCGTGGCGGGATCCCTGTGGCCGAAGCGGGGAGGCTCGTTGGCGTGATCTGGCCCGAGCACGTCATCGAGCGCTATAACACGGAGGTGTTCAAGCGCGACATGGCGAGCAGTATGGTCTCCGCGGTGACCGCTGAAAGCCCGCTGAGCACCGTCCCGGCCGTGGGGGATTCGGTCGTGGCGGAAGTTCCCGTACCCGCCGCGTTTGTCGGAAAGACGATCCGTGCGCTGAACATTCGCCAGCGCTTTGGGGTGAGCATCCTGATGGTGAAGCACCGCGCCGAGCGCGGCCGCGGAGGCTTGAACGCGAGCCCGGATCCCGAGTACCGGTTTCAGCGTGACGATCTCCTGCTGGTACTCGGACCGCAGGACGGCGTGCGGGACCTGAAGCGGGCCAGCGCGATCTGAAGCTTCGGGTCTCTATTCTCCCGACCGGCCGTCCCACCCCGTGTGGTCGCAGGTTACCGTCTGCACGCTCAACGGGTTCGCCCTGATGATGAGAACTGAACGAAATGGAGACCGGGACAGTGGTCAGCGATCGCTACGATACAACGTGAATCGACGCTAGCCGGCTCCGCTTCCCATCATCGCATCAGCTGCCAGCAACCCGCGACCGTGAAGATAGATGGCTCCGAGCTCACTGGCCGAATCGTCGGGAAAGCCGTTGTCTCGGAGAAAACCCAACAGCGCCTCTCTGCTGAGGAGTGCCTGGTGGCTATGGCATGACCTCACAAATTGATAAAAGGCGAGCCAATCCTGGCGGCGGAGCGCCGACGGTGTGGCCTGTGTAATGAACGCCCGCAGATGTCTCCAGGCGTTGGGCGGAAGGTAGTCGATCACGTCCGATTCGCCGTAGTTCATCGTTCCCACGACTCAGTATGTCACCACTCGCTGTCCGGCCGTGCGCACCGTGCCAACGGGAGGGGCCATCGGCGGCACCTCCGATTGTACGTGACGCCCGCTTGCCTGTTCCGTGAGGTTCATCACGAAGCAGACGGTCGCGGGGACTATTCTCGTCGCACACAAGAGCGCATGTGATTCACAGCACGGCTCTCCAGTGAGCAGCTTGCTACTCTCGCGAGAATGAACAGCGCGACGAGCCGATGCTCTTCCGCGGAGTTGCTTGGCCCGAACCGAGCCTTCGAGCGGGAACCGCAACTGAGACATCCACGACTGGAAGCTCAGAATGACCGTCGAGAATCCGTTCGCGTGCTCGATAGCCGACGCGGTCTTGCCCGTCAGGCTCTGCGGTGCAGGCGTAACAAAGCGGAGCGGTCGACGCAAACTCCGATATCAGTTCGACCTCGCGCGCAGCGGCCCCTCGGCCCGCGTCGACTTCCCAAGGCCACCGATGGCGCCATAGCTTCACGTGCATCCATCGGCTGGCCCGCACGTGCGCTGGTGTAACTGGTGGCGGCCGCTGGCGGATATCTCAAACACCCTCGACTGGCCATGTCGACACAGAGCGCCGGACTCCTGATGTTTCGCAGATCGCGACAGCGGTTAGAGATGTTGCTGGTTCATCCGGGTGGCCCTTTTTGGCGGAACAAAGACACCGGCGCCTGGACGATTCCAAAAGGGGAGTTTCGCGAGGGCGAAGACCCACTGGCCGCCGCTCGCCGTGAGTTCGAGGAGGAAACCGCGATTGAACCGACTGGGCCGTTCCTGGAGCTGACGCCGGTCACACAACGTGGAGGCAAGACCGTATACGCGTGGGCATTCGAAGGCGATTGCGACACCACGGCGGTCAGCAGCAATACCGTCGAGATGGAGTGGCCCCCCCGATCGGGGAAGACTCGAGAATTCCCCGAAGTAGACCGTGCAGAGTTCTTTTCTCTCGACCGAGCTCGGAAGAAGATCAACCCGGCCCAGCTATCGTTCCTCGAAGAGCTGGACCGGCGCCTTGCCGGGGGTTTCTAGTCGACCACCGAAGATGCTGCGACACCATCGATCCTCGGGGGGCGCTGGATGATACATCTTTGCGACAAATCGTGGGAGATCTTCACTGACTCTAGCGTCTCATGACGTTGCTTCAGGTGCCCCAACTCCCCCATTCCGGCAAAGCTAGCTCTCGCGACGGAGAGGTATGGTGTTTGCTGGGTTAGGCGGTCGAGATGCCTCCAGCCGGCCAGCTCGCCGCCGAACCAGAAGTCGAGGTCACCATGGGCCGACGTAAGCGTGACAACCACAAGACGAAGGCGCAGCTCGTCAAGGAGCTGACCCAGCTGCGCGAACGCGTTGCCGAGCTCGAAGCTCAGGCCTCCAACCAAGAGAGCAACGGCAACACGAGCGGGAGCGTCGAAGCTCCGGTGCCTCCAACGGAGATGCAGCCACTTCATCGGATCGCGGAGCAGGTAGAGCAAACGCTCCGCCCCATCCTTCCCGAAGAGGTAGACATCCGCCTGTGCACCGAGGAACGATTGGGTTTGGTCCACGCCGATCCCGGTGTTTCCGAGCAACTCGTCGTGCACCTGTTTCTGACCCGCTCCAAGCCAAGACACCGGCCGTAACAGATCGCGACGTTAGCGCGCTCAAATCTCCCTAACAGCACACGCAATCCCCGCACGTCCGATCACCACGGCGTATCATCCCCGGTCCGCCCGAAAGAGCCTGCAGCTCAAATCTCGGGGTTCCTATTGTCTCAGAGCGCCGATGTGAATACAATGGCAGGAGTTGCTATCGAGACTGCGCAAACCACGATCCTCAAGGAGATGTAATCGATGTCTCATCCACAATTCTGCCTCTTCCGTCGAAAGCGGGACGGCCAATTCTGTTTTCATCTCACTGCGAAGAACGGACAGGTCGTCCTTCAAAGCGAGGCCTACCGATCGAGGGCCGCCGCCCAGAACGGCATCAAGTCCGTGAAGGCAAACGCCCGTTCCGCAAAGCGTTTCGAGCGACGCACGGCGCGAAACGGCAAGAAATACTTCGTTCTCACCTCACCAAACGGACAGATCGTCGGTCAGAGCCAGATGTACGCATCCGCCTCCAGTCGCGCCAACGGGATGCGGTCGGTCATCGCGAACGCTGGGCGCGCACGGGTAGCTGACGAGACGTAGTTTCACCCAATCCCCCAACTCGTAATGCCCCGCTTCGGAGCACGCCTCCGAATGCGGGGTTCCCGTGTCACATCCGGAGCGGACAACATGCGGATGATCTCTGTCCTCAGCATCGCAAGCATCCTGGCTGGCCCCGGCACGGCACAGGAACCAGCCAGCTGGGGAAGCGCCCTCGAGTTCTCGACCTTCTCGATTGCCGCGGTCGATCCGAGCACCGGTGAGGCCGGGGTCGCCGTCACGACGAGGGTGGCTTGTGTGGGAAACGGCGTGCCCTGGGTTCGGGCAGGGGTGGGTGCCGTCGCCACGCAGGCCTTCACCCGCACCGCCTACGGTACCGAACTGCTAGACATGCTGGCGGACGGTCGCTCGGCGGAGGAAGCCCTTCGCACCGCCGCAAGTCGGGACACCCTCGCTGCACGGCGTCAGGTTGGCGTTATCGGCCTGGAAGGCGGAAGTGCGCAGCATACCGGCGGGGAAACAAACCCATGGGCCGGACACCGTGCCGGTCCCGACTACGTGACGCAGGGGAATCTGTTAGTGGGCCCAGAGGTGCTGGAGTCTGTGGCACGGAGTTTCGAGGCTACGACACCATCCGGCCGGCACCTCGCCGATCGTCTCATCGAAGCACTCGCCGCGGGGCAACAGGCGGGGGGTGACGCGCGCAAGGGCCGAATGCAATCGGCCGCCGTGCTCGTCGCGGATCCCCGTCCTGGCCGATCGCGTCGTGCCGATGGCATCACCGTCCATATCAATGTATGCGAGCACCCGACTCCGGTGGCAGAGCTCAGACGCATCTACGACACTATATCGCAAACCCTCGGATACCGTGAGCTTCAACAGTTCCGTGGTCGAGACATCTGGCAGCTCAAGGTGATACTCAACACATTGGGGTACTTCCGCCCCGACGCCGACAGCTTGGAGCGTGACGCGGACGCCTTCCTCTATACGCAGGAGGCAGTCCGCGCCCTTGACGCGTTCCGCGAGGCCGAAGGACTCGCTACGGCGGTCATGGGAACCCCGCCCGGCTACGTGGACCCTACGACCGTTGAGCGCCTCTGGCTGGTGCTCGAGCTGACGGGAAAGGCTGCCGACGTTCGTGCCACGCTGAAGGAACTCACCGCCGTCCGACGCTGACGAGGCTGGTTTCTGGGAGCGCCGCCCCCCTCCGCTCCGTCTCGTTGGCCTCCCGCGCCACCGGCTGCAATCCCCTTTCGACTCAGTCGATGAGGAAGCTCACGATGACAGGCTCCGGCAGCGCGGCGGCATCTAGAATGAGCTCGAATCGCCGGCCCTTGATGCCGGAGGCGGGAGAGGGGAAGTAGATGAAATCGACGAGGTAGCCAAAAGTCGGCAACGTGACTTCGTCGAGCACCACGCGGCGCGTGAAGGGTCCAGCTGCTCTCACCTCACGGGTCGGGCTGAACTTGCTCGGGTACGGATCGTGGGCCGCGAACGTCGATGCGACGACACTGGGGAGTTCGGTCAAGGCCGAACGATCCATATCGAGGAAATCGTAGCCCTCGAGGAGCTCTCGTGGCGACGCCGGTTTGTAGCGACCGCCTTCGATATCCACGAGAGTGAACGACTCACGAGTCAGCCGCAGAGCCTCGCCTGCGGTGTTCGCCACCGCGATCTCTATCGGAACGAAGCCCTCACCTTCGCGGAAGCGCGCCGCCTGCGTCCCGACGATCACCGTGGCACCCACCCCTTCGGCCACATAGGAAAACCGCGAGAGTCTGCGGTCGACCCACGCGCCGTCGCTGGCACCGCCGGTCCCATAACCCCCGCACCCGGACACGGCACTCACGGCGAAGACAATGCACGCCCCGCACAGATAACGACGGGCTCGTACTCCGCCCGGCGTTATGCCGGTTCCGCTACCGCCCAGGGCGCGTGACCGTGTATTCATGCACTTGCCACTTCGTAAGAGGATCGAGCCCAGTGTCTCGGTGAATCCTCGCTGCGTCAACCGCAGTGAGTGTCGCCCCACCCCACGTGCGAGGATCGCCAAACGCATAGCACGGACCGCCGCGCCGCTCCTCGGCAACGTACTGCTCGAACAGTTGCCGAAGATCCGTCCGCGACAGATCGAACGGAACCCACTCGCTGCTCGCGAGGACCCCGTCGTAGCGAAGGCCGGACCCCAAGCTCGCGAGGCTTCGAACACGCGCCTCACCATACTGAACCGAGATCTGGAGTAGGAGTTTCCCTCCGGGCTTCAGAAATGCCTTGGCTTCTGTGGCGACACGACGTCGATAAGTGAATCCGTCGTCGCCCGAGCTGCCCGGAGGGTTCGCCACGACGAAACTCAGATGACCCCGCAAGGAACGCAAGACTCGGCCTTCCGCTGCATCCAACGGTCGAAACGAATCGGCCTGGATGACGTGAACGCGGCCGGTCGCATCGTTGAGCGCGACATTCTCTCTCGTGGCCGACACGTTGTCCACCGACACGTCCAGCGCGATTATCCGCTCGACAGCGACGTTCTTCGCCAGCAAAACCGCGATGCAGCCGGTGCCACACCCCCAGTCCACGCCGACCCCATGGAAGAGCTCGGGATGCCGACTGACGGCGCGAAGCGTGATGGCACTCGCTTGCGTGATTGGGGTGCTGCCGGCAAAGTGCCGGATCCGAACGGGCGCAAAGGAACCAATGAGGTCCTCACGCAAGATCGCCTCAACAAACCGGGGGTCGGAAACGCTGAGTCCCTCCTGTTGCTCGAGGTTTCCACTCATGGCACGAGCCGGAGATCCGCACTGGCCACAGCCGCGAGGATCTGCATCCCCCGGAAGATATTCGCCACGCGGACATTCTCGTTGGCCGCGTGCTGGTTGTTGTCGTGATTCACCGTCGGGACGACGACGAACGGGGCGTGGAGAATGTCGGTATACACGTATGCTGGTCCGCTTCCGCCCATGGTTGGACTGATGACCGGTCTACCGAGACCGGTGCGACCGAGTGCGGCGATGACTCCCTGCGCTGCGGGCTGAGACAGAGCAGTGCGACCGGCGGGATACCCGCGCTCGGCAGTCACCTTGACCAACCGCGGAGTGTTCACTCTCGTCGTTGAGTCGGGGTCCTCGTCGACCACCGTGTATCCCTGGCGTTCGATGTGGCGGATGAGCTTCTGTACCTGACGCTGGGGATCGTTTCCTGCAACGAGTCGCAGGTCCAACTCGGCGATGGCGACGTCCGGAATGATGGTGCGTGCCTGTTCTCCGACGAACATGCTCTGAAGCCCTCGGACATTGAGAGAGGGAAGAGCGATGAGCTCCTGGCGAGTCGCTCCACTGCCATCGAGCGAGCCGAGTTGCAGCTGCAGCCGCCGGCTTCGGTCATCGTGGGGATACGCGTTCCAGGCTTCCCGCTCCGCCGACCCGAGGGGGATCATGTCGTCCTCCCAGCCAGCGACGAGGATCTGACCGTCGGGGGCCTTCATGGTCGTGAGGAGTTGTGCCAAGCGCATGGCGGGGTTCGGCGCCCAATTGCCGTAATGCCCCGAATGAAGCGGCATGGCCGGCCCGTACATGGTGAGCGTGGCGCCGACCATCCCGCGTAGCCCGAAGTCCGCGGTTGGCCTTCCCGACGGGTGTATCGGCCCGTCCGCCATCACCACCAGGTCGGCCGTGAGGAGCTCGCGGTGCTCCCGAACGATTGCCGCCAAATAATTGGATCCTGCCTCCTCTTCTCCTTCGAAGAGAAACTTGAGTCGATTGCGAAACGGAACATCCGCCGCGCGCCAGGCGTCGAGCATCCGCATGAGCGCGACGATGGGCGCTTTGTCGTCGCTGGCCGAGCGCGCATAGATCCGCCATTCGGGATTCACTCTGCTTCCGGGTTCAGGCCAGTTATCGATCGGTTCGCCGCCGCCCTCGATCGCGCCGGTTCGCAGGATCGGCGTCCATGGGGATTCCTGCGACCACTTCTCGGGGTTAGCGGGCTGACCATCGTAGTGACAGTAGAACAGAATCACCGGACGGTCCGGATCGCCGATCTCTCCGTATACGACCGGGGGGCCGCCGGTCTCCAACATCCGTGCGGAAACCCCTCTGGCTTGCAACATCGCCACCAAGGTCTCGGCGTTCCGCCGAGTATTCAGACTGTCCGAGGCCACGTTCGGAATCGTCAGGAGATCTCGGAGCTCGAGAACGATCTCCCCTTGGTGGGTCTCGATGTACTCCCTCACGACCTCCACCGGATCCTGGCTCTTGACGGGCAGGGCCACGGCTGGCCCGAGGAACCCACACACCAGGAGGCTGGCGACCGTGCTCCGGCGCACTGAAGAGCGAGTTCCTTTCGATCGAGATGTCATAGCACGTTTCCCGCGGGGGCGAGATCGAAGACCCGATAGTCCCGGCCAGGTTCGAGATAGGAGAACGATTCGTACGTCGCTCCGCGCTTGGTACGGCTCATCGTCGGCTCCCGGATGCGCTGAACCGTCAACAATAGTACACGCCATCGGCGTTGCCCGTGAGGTGGGCTCACCGATCTCCCCCCTAGCTCTCCTGCCTACCCATTTGTTTCCAAACGCAACGCTTCGAAACAGCTGTGCATCCAATCCGTAGGAGAGACCAGGGCGCGTCAGCGCCCCGGAGTCAGCTATGCGCCCGACTCATTGGATCCTTCGTCAATCCAAGGCGAGAGTCGCCGTTCTCGGCTTCGTATTCCTCGCCGCGGCAGGTCCAGTCGCCATCGGTCTCGAAGCACTGACCCGGGCCCATCTGGACGACGTAGTGCTCCAGCCGCCACCTCGATTTTACACCCGCCCAACGGTGCTCTACCCAGGGATGGCGGTGGACCGTCAGCGGCTCGCGGGTCAGCTCGATCGGCTAGGATATCAGAGATCTCGTAGATCGCGCGTGCTGATCGGCGAGTACTACGCTGGCACTCGCACCTGGGTCATTGGCCGCCGCACATTCCGATACGCCAACCGGCTCGACGCAGAGGCCGTATCTACCGTGCACGTCGGATATGACGGGCGCATCCGGTCTGTTAACGATGAACGCGGCCGACGCCTCCGCTCTCTTGCGCTCGAGCCCGAGCTCCTTCCAGGCGCGCACGGAGGTACGCTGATCGATCGCACGCCCGTGACGCTAGAGGATGTGCCCCGGCAGCTGGTCGACGCCGTTTTGTCGGTCGAGGATCAACGGTTCTTCGATCACGGAGGGCTGGATCCCCGGCGGATCGTCGGAGCGCTGGTCGCAAACGTCCGTGCCCGTCGCGTCGTGCAGGGCGCCAGCACCCTCACGCAGCAGTTGGCCAAGAACCTGTTCCTCTCGCCGCGACGCACACCTCTCCGAAAACTCCGTGAGGTCGCCATGGCCCTCACGCTGGAGCGCCGCCATTCCAAGGAGGAGATCCTCCAGACATACCTGAACCACGTGTACCTGGGCCAGGACGGCGCCCGGGCAATTCACGGTGTGGGCCGTGCAGCACAGTTCTACTTCGGCAAGGACGTGACTCGTCTGGAGCTCCACGAGGCTGCTCTCCTCGCCGGAATCATCAAGGGCCCGAGCTTCTACTCACTTGTCCGCCACCCAGATCGCGCCGCCGAACGGCGAAACCTCGTGCTCAAGGCGATGCGAGACCTGAACGTGATCGACGACGCCATGCGTACCCGCGCCGGTGCCGCGCCGGTTCGCTTGGCCAAACGTCCGCGCCGAGTTCAACACGGCCGTCACTTCGTCGAGTACGTGGCGCAAGAGCTCCGGGAGCGGCATGGGCGCGGCGAGCTCGAGAAGGGGGTCACGGTTCTCACAACGCTCGACATGGACCTGCAGATCTTCGCTGAGGAAGCGATGACACGCGGGCTCGCGCGCCTCGAGCGGGACTACCCTCGTTTCAGAGGAGACGACGCACGCCTCGAGGGAGCATTGATTGCACTCGATCCACGAAGCGGCGAGATCCTCGCTATGGTGGGTGGTCGAGACTACGGCGTCTCCCAGTTCAACCGTGCCGTCAACGCACGCAGGCAACCAGGAAGCGCCTTCAAGCCGGTGGTGGCGCTGACGGCCCTCACGCAGCAACGTGGCTACACGCTGGCAACGGCGCTCAGGGACGAGCCATTCACGGTCGAGACCGCCGCAGGCATATGGCGGCCCGTCAACTACGACGGGAGATTTCGTGGGAGCGTGTCGCTCCGTGAGGCGCTGGAGCGGTCCCTGAATGTGCCCTTCGCCCGACTGGGGATGGACGTCGGACCGGAGCACATCGTCGAGAGCGCCAGGAAGCTCGGCATCGAGGGTCCGCTCAACCCGGTACCCAGCCTTGCCCTCGGTGCGTCCGAGGTGTCGCCCCTCGAATTGACCAGGGCGTTCGGGGTGCTGGCTGCTGAGGGATTCCGGGCTGACCTGCACACGACGCTCCAGGTCCTCGACGCTAGCGGCGAGGAGCTGAGTCGCTTCGAGTTCACCGGCGAGCGAGTCTACGATGCCGCCGAGACGTATCTGGTGACATCGGCCCTCCAGGGCGCCGTCGAGCGCGGGACCGGTCGCGGCTTGCGCGGCCTAGGGTACGGTGGGCCGGTGGCGGCGAAGTCGGGCACGACCAACGACTTTCGCGATGCCTGGTTCATTGCCTATACGCCTTCGATGGCTGTCGGGGTCTGGGTGGGATTCGACGACGGCCGCAGCCTCCAACTCCCCGGCTCGCGCGCCGCACTGCCGATCGTCGCCCGCTTCCTCAAGGCAGCACTCGGGCCGTACGGCAACCTCGACTTCACGATCCCCGCCGGAATCGACGTCGTGGAGGTAAACCGGGACACGGGCCTCCGGGCCGGACCGGGCTGCCGGGGCGACCCAGAGGTTTTCCTCCGAGGAACGGCACCCCAGGAGAGCTGTTCGCCGTACTGGGCGTCCGATTGGCGCGACCGGCGGCGCCCTACCCGCCTCCCAAGGGAGCTCCGCGACCTGGTGGCCGATCTGCTCCGCCGATTGATGCGGGGCCGGAATTAGGCCGGGGCGGGGCACCCCTGCTGCCCTCCGGCTCCCGGTTACCTGCCGCGTCGTCCCTGCCATCCGAATCACCCTCCATATGTGACTCATCACCCATTCTGCCGTGCCCCGTCCCTCTATCTTGCCCCCATGTCCGGCGAGCGAGGAGATCTGCGGTCCTGGGTGGAGCGAGCGTGGCGTCACGGCGTCGAGGCGGCTGGCAGGCTAGGCAGCCTGGCAGCCGCCAAGCTGCCTGGTGCCGTCAAGGGGGCTCAGCGGCTGAGCCAGACGACCCTCGGACGGCTACGCCGCGGCATGCAGACACTCGGCGAGCGGACCCTTCCCGCTGTCTCTCGGGGCGTTCGGGCACTCGCGGACGTGCGGCGCTACGTGGTGGCCCGCTTGCCGATGAACGTTCGGCTCGACAGCATCAAGAGTAAGATCGTGGTCTTCGCTCTCCTGGCCACGCTCATCCCTACCGTCATCACCGCCGTCATCGCCTACGCGAACAGCAGCCGGGCGATTACCGGTAAGATCACCGAGCAGCTCCAGCGGGCGAGTACCTCCGCGGCACGAGAGATGGACCTCTGGTTCAAGGAACGCGTCTACGACGTCAAAGTCTTTGCCAGTTCGTACGAAGTCACCGAGAATCTCGACGCGATCCGTCTCCTGGGCAGCAATCCTATGGGCGGGAACGACATGCAGGCTCGGCTCGGCGACTACCTCAACGCCGTGCAAGAGCGGTTCACCGACTATGACGAGCTGTTCGTGCTCGACCAGGCTGAGCGGGTTGTTGCGTCGAGTGCCCAGCACGTCGCATCAGAGGTGCGGCTCCCTCCAGATTGGCTGACAACCATTCGGTCGGGTCGTCCCGTCGTCGGCGATCCCCAATGGGATGAGCACGTTGGACGCACGCTTCTACCGGTCGCCGTCCCTATCCAAGCGGCTGGTGCACGCTTGCTCGGTGCGCTCGTGGCAAAGCTCAACTTCGAATCGGTAGACGAGATCCTCACGCGATTCTCACCGGAAGACGCCGGATACGTGTATCTAGTCACGTCAGCCGGGACACCGGTCGTCGGAGACTGGCCAGACCAACACGACTCGACAGCGGTCCTCGCCGCAACCGACGCCCTGTTGGCCCGCGAGGGGAGCGTGGTTTCGTACCTGGGCGCCGGTGGAGACCATGTGGTTGGCACGCTCAGGCGCGTTCCTCAACTCGACTGGGCGATCGTCGCCGAGATCCCGCGAACACATGCGTTTGCACCCGTTGCCCGGCTGCGAAACGTGACGGTGATGGTGGTCTCCGGGCTGCTGCTGGGAGTGGGCGCCATTGCCTACGGCCTTGGCTTGCTCATCGTCCGCCCTCTGGATCGGCTCACCGCCGCTGCCGCCGAGGTCGCTCGCGGAGATCTGGCCGTCGACCTGCCGGTGGCCGGAGGCGGCGAGGTGGGAATCCTCACCGAGGTCTTCAACGACATGGTTCGGCGCCTGCATGAGGGGCGACAGAAACTCGATTCCATCAACGAGAAGCTCCGGCTCAAGAACGAGGAGCTGGGCCGCCTCTCGGTGACCGACGCGCTCACCGGCCTGTCGAATCGACGACACCTCATGGAGCTCCTCGACCAAGAGGCCCGGCGCTCGCGACGCATGAAGCGCCCCTTCGGCATACTCGTCGTCGATGTCGATCACTTCAAGCGTTTCAACGACAGGTATGGACACCTCGCGGGAGACCGCATCCTCACGAAACTCGCCACCCTGCTGAAACGCACGATGCGCGAGATCGATAGCGCGGCCCGCTATGGCGGAGAAGAGTTCGTCGTGCTCCTCCCGGAAACTGATCTGGCGGGAGCGGTACAAGCTGGAGAGAGGATCCGAACGCGTCTTGCCCGAGAAACGATCTCGGTGGGAGAGGACGAGGTCACGGTTACTGTGAGCATTGGCGCAGCTGAGTTCCCCACCGACGGCGAGGTCGCCGACGCCGTACTCTCCAATGCGGATGCCGCGCTCTATGAGGCCAAGCGACAGGGGCGAGATCGTGTGGCTCGCACTCGGCGCCCCGAAGCCGGGACGGCTAAGCGCGAGGCGTAGCGGCTACGGGACCTCCGACCGATTCCGCACCAGGCTGTGGAAGATCCACCCTTCTCTGCCCTGCTCGTCGGAGACACGGACCCACTCCTCGGTATGAGAACGGCCGACGAGCGCCGTGCCCGGGCTCGCGGTATAAAGGATCTCGAAGCTCAGACCGGGGCCCTTCCGAACGTTGCTCCGGCGGACCGTTTCGAGGGATAGTGGTAGCGCGAATCGCACCTCTCCCGCACGCATCGCTCCGCCGTCACCCCCCGCCAAACGCCCTTCTCCCGCTCGCGCAATGTTCCGCGCCTCGCTGGCCAGGTATAACGAGCCGCCATAGTTGTCTTGATTGAACTCCGCAGTGCTCATCTGCAATAGCTGCTCGGCCTGCCCAATCTCGGGAGCCGTGTCCGGGCCTGCCGCGCGGAGCGCGTCCAGAGCGATCTCGGCTTCCGCCATGGCGGAGGCCGCCTCCGCACGACTCGCCGTGGTCTGTAGCCTGGCCATCGATCGCACGACCTCTTGAATCGCCTCGTTGAGGCGCCGCTGAAGCTCGACAACCTGCGCATCGCGTTCCATCAATTGCAGCTGGAGCTGGGCGATTCGCCGCTCGAGCGCTGGATTGGGATCCGCACTAGCCTCGACCGTTACCGTATCGATCACCACCACCGTATCGGGCACGGGTGTAGCCGCGACCTCGACCGTTTTACCCGCACACCCAGTCAAGCACGACATGACCAGACCAACCACGGCGACGACGTGCCAAGGGATGGCACGCGTTCGGCGACAAGGGGCCACCGGCGAACGTGGCTGCATGGTCACTGCGCCCAAGAACGATCCAGCCGGTACATGGTCGTTACCCCCTGTTCGGTGACGGGCGAACGCAAAGCGGCATGCGTAGCCACCAATCTGGGCTCCTCCGAGCGAAGACGCCCTCAGACCGTAATGAAGATATGCCGACGGTACAGCACGTCCAACGCCCATGACTAGAGCAGCACCACGGCCACGGCGAAGGCCGGGGGAAGCCGTTCAACGGAGCTGGACAGTATCGGCACCTCCTTCCGGTGAGGAATTCCCCAACCAGTCCGGGGACGCCCACGCGGGCGAGGGGATAGCCCCACAGGCGCGACGGGGCGGCGGACCGTCTGGACAGGGTTCTTCAGGCCGCCGTCTGGCATTCGCAACCTCCGCCGCTGTAGGACGTTACAAAGGCGGCGCCGGACTGTGTCCCGGGATCAGGCCGGCGCTCGCTTGCGCCAAAGCGGCCCGGCCGAGAGTTTTGGCTGTATCGACTTGGGCGTGGCGGGCGTCTGGGTCCCAGTCGCACCCCAACCGGGCCCGCGAATCACCTGATGCTCGTCGCGTGCCGCTCCCCCCGAGGAGGCTGTCATGCGAGCGTTCGCCGTCCTTGGCCTCGTCGTCACGATGCTGGTCGTCGTGCCCGGACTCGAAGCCCAAGCCGCTGCGTCGGACAACCCCGCAGCGCAGGCCGCCTTTGAGCGTGGCCACGAGCTCTACCTCGACACCGAGTATCGCCAGTCGCTTCCGTTTCTCTACCGGGCGTACGAGCTCGACACCAGCTTCGTCGTTCCGCTGGTCTTTGCGGCGCTGAGCCACAACAACTTACAGGAATACGCCAACACGGACTCCCTCGTGCAGGAGCTCGAGAAGCATAGCGATCACCTGGACGACTACCACACGGGTTGGCTGGCCTATCTCACCGGCCGGATCACCGGCGACAACGAAGCGGCGCTGCGTGCGATCAGCCGCACCGCCAAGATAGCGCCTGGCACCAAGGCGGTGTACAACCAGGCGTGGATCGCCATTAGCCTCAATAAAGCCCGACAGGCTCGCGAGGCGCTGGAGAGCCTCGACCCCGCCACGGAACCGATGCGCGGCTGGTTTCCCTACTGGAACCAGCTCACCTGGTCCTATTACATGTTGGGCGAGTACGACAACCAGCTCGCCGCGGCCCGCAGGGCTCGTGAGTTCTATCCGACGAGCATGGCGGCCCTGTTGCTCGAGGCAGAAGCGCATGCTGCCATCGGGAGGGAGAACGACATCGAGAGGCTCGTCGAGGAAGGCAAGTCGCTCCAGCCCGCGGCCGGGCTGAATCTCGGCGGGCTGATGACCAACACCGCAACGATCCTGGCTGCGCGCGGGCACGAGCGAGCCGCCCGTCGGCTCCTCGACCAGGCGCTCGAATGGCTCGACCTGCAGCCCCGTGAGGTCAAGCTCTCCAATGATCATCGGAGTTTGGTCGCGTGGACGCTCTACAGCGACGGACGGTGGCCGGAAGCGCGGCGGGCGTACCGAAGGCTGGTCAAGGATTTCTCCGAGGACCTCACTTACCGTGGCCGCCTGGCAGTTGCTTCGGCGCGGGACGGTGACACGGACGAAGCGGAGCTGATCGCAACGTGGTTGGGGGGAGACACGGGGCCGTACGTCTTTGGAACCAACACGTACTGGCGCGGCCACATCGCAGCGGCCCTGGGACGAAACGCCGACGCCGTACGACTCCTTCGGGAGGCCGTCGCGGAGGGAATGCTCCTCCCACGACTCTTCCAGGTCGATCTCAACCTTGCGGAACTACGACAGGACCCAGCCTTTCAGGAGTTCGTGAAGCCGCGCGAGTGACCGTGCGGATCAATAGAGAACCAACCCCAAGGGGGCGCGCGCCGAGCAGAGACGCTGGCCCCTTTTGTCGTGTGAATCGATAAGAAAGTCACCGGCTAGCCTGGATCACCCGAATTCACCGAGGTGTTCGATGCAGCGATTCATTGCACTCACCGTGCTCGCCTTGCTCGTTGGCGGCACGTCGCTCCATGCGCAGCAGTCGGAACTCGCCGCGGTCTACCGCACGCCGGATCAAGTGCTGGTAGACATCGTCGACGCCACCCCAACTCCAGCGGCCCAACTCGGTCCCGGGAGCGATTGGCTCCTGCTGCTGGACGTGCCGAGCCTTCCGTCCATCGAGGAGTTGGCGGAACGCGAGCTCAGGCTCGCGGGCATGCGGTTCAAGCCGCAGATCAACGGCCGGAGCCGGACGCGACACTACACGGGTCTCGCGCTGCTCCGTCTCCGAGATCGCATGGAGCGGTCAATCACCGGCTTGCCCGAGAAGGCGCGCTTGGAACACGTGGAGTGGTCTCCCGACGGAAGTCGCATCGCTTTTACGCACACCACTCCGGACGGAATCGAACTGTGGATGGCGGAGGTCGCTACGGGAGCGGCGCAGCGTCTGACCCCACCGGTCCTCAATCTCACGATGGGCAGCGGGCCCGAATGGCTTCCCGACAGCCGCAGCCTCCTCGCGACCCTCGTCCCCGACGGCCGGGGTCCGGAGCCCGAAGCGCCGCGGAGACCGACCGGACCCGTGATTCAACAGAACGTCGGCAAGACCGCCCCTGCTCGCACCTATCAAGACCTGCTGAAAAACGCGCACGACGAACGGGTCTTCGAGCACTACGCTACCGCGCAACTGGCGCGAGTTAGCACCGACGGCACCATCGATCCGGTCGGCGAACCGGGTCTCGTCTGGCGCGCCGACCCGTCACCGGACGGGAGATTCCTGCTCGTGGAGACGCTGCACCGGCCGTTTTCCTACCTGGTCCCGGCGTATCGGTTCCCGCGCCGAATCGACGTGCTGGACGTCGAGGGCCGACACGTCTACAGCCTCGCCGACCTCCCGCTCCAGGAAGAGGTGCCCATCGCCTTCGGGAGCGTACCCACCGGACCGCGAAGCGTGGGGTGGAGGGCTGACGCACCTGCGACTCTGGTATGGACGGAAGCCCAGGACGGCGGGGATGCGGGCCGGGAGGCAGAGGTTCGAGACCGGGTCTTCGCGCTCCCGGCTCCTTTCACCGCTCAACCCTCACCGTTGGCGACGCTCGGCCTTCGCTATGCCGGCATTCAATGGGGCACGGACGGCATCGCCCTCGTGTACTCGCGGTGGCGGAAGACGAGGATGGTTCGAACCTGGGTGGTGAAACCGGGGGAACCGGACCGCGAACCGGAACTGCTCTTCGACCGATCCTCGGAGGATCGTTACAACGACCCCGGCAGCCCCGACATGAAACGCAATACCGCCGGGCGCTGGGTCATGAACACCGGAAGCGACGGATCAACACTCTACCTCATCGGGACCGGTGCCTCACCGCAAGGGAATCGCCCGTTCCTCGATGCGCTGAACATCAGAACAAAGGAGACGAAGCGCCTGTTTCGATCCGCCGCGCCATCCTTTGAGCGACCGATTCAGGTCCTCGACGATGCGGGCAGCCGCGTCCTGACACTGCGCGAGTCCGTCGAAGAGCCACCGAACTACTTCTTGCGGGACGTGCGACGCGATCGACTGCAACAGATCACCCAGTTCACCAATCCGACGCCCCAGCTCGCGGGGATGCACAAGGAGCTGATCGAGTATGAGCGGCGCGACGGAGTCAAGCTGAACGGCACGCTGTACTTGCCGCCGGGCTACGAGCCAGGGGATGGCGCACTCCCAATGCTCATGTGGGCATATCCCCGCGAGTTCAAGAGCGCTGACGCCGCGGGCCAGATCACCGACTCGCCGTACCGCTTCGACCGCCTCGGCGGCTGGTCCAGGGTCATCTGGCTCACCCAGGGTTATGCCGTGCTGGACGGCCCCACGATGCCGATCATCGGCGAAGCCGACGAAGAACCCAACGATACGTACGTCGAGCAGCTCGTGGCGAGCGCGGAAGCGGCGGTGGACGAAGTCGTGCGCCGTGGCGTCGCCGAGCGGGGCCGTATCGGCATCGGAGGGCACTCATACGGAGCCTTCATGACCGCCAACCTCCTGGCGCATTCCGATCTGTTCGCCGCTGGTATCGCCCGCAGCGGCGCCTATAACCGTACGCTCACCCCGTTCGGCTTTCAGGCGGAAGAGCGGACCGTGTGGGAGGCGCCGGAGATCTACTTCGGCATGTCGCCGTTCATGCACGCCGAGAAAGTGAACGAGCCGATTCTCCTCATTCACGGCGAGGCCGACAACAACTCGGGCACATTCCCAATGCAGAGCGAGCGATTCTACAAGGCGCTCAAGGGTCTCGGGAAGACAACCCGGCTGGTGATGCTCCCCCACGAGAGTCACGGTTATCGGGCACGGGAGTCCATCCTCCACATGTTGTGGGAGACGCAGGAATGGCTCGACAAGTACGTCAAGAAAGCTGAGCCTGTGACTGAAAGGGTGACGTCGGAAGAGAGGTGAGGGAAGGCAGAAGGCAGAGGGCAGAGGGCAGAGGGCAGAAGGCAGAGGGCAGAAGGCAGAGGGCAGAGGACAGAAGGCTGAGCGCTAGCCCCACGCGGCGCCCGAGCATGCGAGGAACAATCGCACAACGCTGTCGACAACTGGAATGAAGGGACGGTCCGCCTTGACGATCGGGATCGAGTAATCATGAATACCCAGGCTCGAACGCTCGGGTCTTTCCGTTCATTTATACCGCTGGCTCTGGCGGCGGTGCTGCTGACCCCTTGTTGCGCGCCGGACCGACCCCCCACCGCGGCACCGGGAGAGCCTCTGCCTGGCTTGACCGAGGAGGAGTTGACGCGCTTCCGTCAGGGTGCCGTCCTGTTCGACCGAGTGTTCACCCCCGAGGAGGGGTTAGGGCCGCTGTTCAACGAGAATCAGTGCAGTGCTTGCCACACCGACCCCGCGAGTGGCGGGTCGGGCGGCGTACGAGTCGACAAGGCGACGCGGTTCGTGCCACCCGACTCGTGTGACCTTCTGTCGGGATCAGGAGGTGAAAATGTCCGCAGACAAGCGACACCCCTCGTGAGAGCGCACGGGATCGAGCGAGAGCCTTTCCCGAGCGAGGCGACCGAGCGAGGGAGGTTCACCCCGCCGTTTCTCTTTGGCCTGGGTCTCGTCGAGGCCATTCCGGAACGGACGATCCTGGAGCGCGCGGATCCCGACGATTCGGATGGAGACGGCATCTCGGGACGCGCGGGTCGCACCCGCGACGGACGGTTGGGGCGTTTCGGTCGCAAGGCCGAAATCGCGACGCTGCCGGAATTCAACGATACGGCCCTGCGCCTGGAGATGGGGCTCACCACGCCGCTAACACCGATGGAGAGCGGCTTCAGCGGTGGGCCGCTTCCGTCGGGCACGGACCCGGTCCCGGAACCAGAGGTCGATTCGACGACGACCGCGCGACTCGTGGATTTCGTGCGATTCTTGGCTCTGCCTGAGCGAGCTGACCGCGGCGCAGCGCACCGCGACTCGGTGCAGCGGGGAGAGCGTCTCTTCCAGTCGCTGGGATGCGCCGACTGCCATACCCCAGCGATGACGACGGGCCCCAGCGACGTCGAGGCCCTGAATCGCAAGACGGTCTACCTCTACTCGGATCTCTTGCTGCACGACATGGGGCCTGGCTTGGCCGACGTTTGCGGGATCGGTGCTACCCCGTCGGAGGTTCGCACGGAGATGCTGATGGGGCTGCGCTACCGCGACGTGTACCTCCACGACGGCCGCGCCTCGGCCGACTTACCGGCAGCGATCCGGCGCCACGCCGGGGAGGCGCAGGCGGCCGCCGATGCGTTTGCGGCGCTGAGTTTGAGAGCCCAACTGGACCTACTGGTCTTTCTGAGATCCCTGTGATCGCCGAGGCCGCGCCCCCGCTTCAACTGCAGGGGTTTGCATGACTGGTGATTGGGCGGTTGGCGAAGGGGAGACCTCCTGAAGCTCGAAGTTGGACGAGGTGGTAAGAACGGTGCTCTCGCCCGTGATCGTCACCTCGATGCGCCCTTCGTGCGAGCCAAGCCCGTACTGGGTGATCAGATCCTCGGCATCCCCCACAAGGAACTCGAACGGTCCGTCGTACAGTTGCCGAAGTGCCTGGCTTCCGTGCACGGTGTTGTCGATGAGGGCCGTTACCGTGAAGCTGCGCTCCGGAACCATGAGGAGGAAGAAGTTGAAGCTGACGACATCACCTGCCTGCGCCGGATTGGGAACGACCTGAAGGGTCCCCACCTCGAACGCCTTGTCGCCACCGATATTGCAGCCCGCCGCGAGCAGGATCGAGACCACGGCCACCAGGGTGCACAATCGCACAAATCGGGATATCAATTTCCCCTCTCACATCGTCGCTACTGGGAACCTCGTCGAAAGAACGCCGAGGATGCGATATTGGGCGGAATGCGGAGCTGGATCACGTCTCCCGCCTCCAGGAGCAGGTCATCGGAATAGAACAGTCCTTCGGCCGCAATGAAGCTGATCTCGAAGGCCAGCCGGCGGGGCTGCCACAGGATGGGTGCGAGGGGAGCTTTCGTCTTTCCGACAATCAACCCCAGGGAGTATCGGGCACCGCTGTCGTAGACGACATAGACTCGGGCATCGCTGTAGTGATCGTTGATCACTCGAACATAGACACTGTCGTTCACCATCGGCACGGCCGCGTGCTGGATTTCTACCTCTCGGCTGCCGCCGCAGGCAATAGCACAGGTAACCACGAGTGTCATCATCGTGGCGGGTACCCCGCGTCCAGGAGTTACTCGCATGAGTTGGGTCGGGCTCTCTCATTTCAGTCCTCTCGGACTACTCCACCCACGGAGCCACGATTTGTCTTGTTCACGGGAGCGCACGCCCCAGCGTCGAGCCGAGGAAGTCTTACTGCGAGGACTGCCACCCCCGTCGGGTCCATACCACGATCGCGCCGCACTGTGTCTCGGTGCTCATGCCACCGAAGCGCGCGGGCACTTCCGAGCCTCGCCGGTATACCTCGACCGCCTCGACATCCTCCGGCATCACGACGTCATCGAGCGCAATCTCGCGTCGCGTCGTCGGATCCCTTCCCGCCGCCTCGGAGCCGCGCTCCGGGTAACCCTGCACGTCCAATCCGTGCGGGCGCGCGTCGCCGCGGATCACCACGAGCCCATCGACGAACACACGCGGGTGGCATGGACCACCGCGCTGCTGAAGGGAGCCCCCGAACGAAATACCCGAGCGGTTCAGACCACTACTCGACGGTGCCGCGCGCGCCCCGGGGACGGTGAGTAGCAAATCGGTCATGCGTTCCGGCGACCGCCGTTCGATCTGCGGGCGCGTGATGAAGTGGCCGTAATCCACTTTCTGGCGCTCGTAGAACCCCACGCGCTGGAGGTAGGCTTGCTGGACGGCGGCCGGGGCCACCACCACGACGGGATCGAGCGGCACGGGAGTGGCCTGCAGATGGAAGGCGCTATCCCAGACCTCGTCGGCGGAGAGCTCGATGGGACCGTCGACCCACGCCCGGTACCCGAGGCGTCTCGCCTCGACGAGGTACATGCCAGGATTCGGTGCGTTGAGCTCATAGTGCCCGTCGGCGTCCGTCACGAAGGTCCGCAGACGCCCGCCCGTGCTGTCCATAAGCGTGATGACGCCGCCCTCGATCGGCTCGTCGGTGTCGAGGTCGAGGAGGCGACCGCGCAGCACTTGGGACTCGGCAGGTTGTACTGGCCCGAGCAGGAGCACGGCTCCGATGACAATGGGCCAGACACGCACCGTTCACCTCCTACTGTGAGGCGGTGGTCCACCTCATCCCTGCACCCGCAAGATATAATGCCCCGTCGGCATCGGATTGATCCAGGGCCACGGGCTCGACCTTCTGAAGAATACAGCAGTGGGAGGTGCGCAAGCACCTCCCACTGCCTCACCTGCCCGATACTCCGTCCCAATACTCCCTACTAGATACCCGGCGGCGTGAACGGATCGGCCGGCCTCTCGAGGTTGGGGTTGCCTTCATACTCTTCGATCGGCAACGGGAAGCACGTCCATGGGCCATAAACAGCCGGCGGGCGTTCGGGATTCGGGTGCGCGCCCGTGGGGAAGAAATCCCCCACGCCCTGCCGCGCCCAGCGCCGCAGGTCCCCGAGCCGCATCCCACCCATGTAGTGGTCACGCGCGCGCTGGCGCCGCAACTCGGTAAACAGGTCAGCGCCGGCGAAACTTGCCGGAGCCTCGTTGCCCACGGCACGCCGGGCATTCACGAAGGCCAGGATCGGTCCTTCAGCGGCCCCACTCCGATACATCGCCTCGTACATGTGGTGCTGCGCCTCGACGTCGTCGGCAAGCATGACATCTGTTGCCTGCTCGAACAGGATGACGTCAGTTCCTTCCACCGCACCACCCGCGATGGTCGCTCCGCTGTAGCCGCTGTACCGACGCCCCTGGAAGGGCTTGTACAGCTTGGTGGACCCGTCATGGCCCGTGCTGAAGTCGGACATGTGCTGAATCCGCGGGTCGGTCTGCCCGGCCACAAGCCCGTTATCCCCGTACGTGCCGTTCAGGAACGCCGGGTGCACCCCAATGGTGTGGTTCGAACCCGTGACCTCGTTGAACAGGTTGTTGTACAGATCCGTGTCCGCGTCGGAGTACTCCACCCAGTACACGAACCCGGCAGGTACGGCCTGCGCAAATGAGATTGCCTGGCCCCAATCCTCCAGACTCAAGTGCGCCCGTGCCATTCCGACACGCGCCAGGTTGGCGATGTCGGTCTCGCCGGCGGCCGTCCCGACGTCTATCGCCCGCTGGAAATGCGGGATCGCCATCTGGAACACGTCGTTGGGGCTCCTCAGGTCCCCCGACAGGTTGTCCGGCGTGCTGAACACGGCATTACAGAAGTGCTCCCCAATGAACACGAAGCCATATCCCGTCAGCGCGGACGCGAGGGCCACCCGGTCGTCTGATGCCGGGTCCGACGCCATGGATTCCAGCTGGTCCAATACCTGTTCCCCGAGGCGAACGATCTCGGACTGGTTCGACCAGATAAGGTCCACTGAACCTTCATTGTACTCCACGATGCGCTGGTTCTCCCGCTGCCAGTCTTCCCAGTTGAGGCCGGTGACCTCCTCGTCGGTCATGAATGTGCCACCCTGCACCACCCCCTCTTCGTCCCCAGCCATGTTCTCGGCGAAGCGGGCGATCAGACCCGCCAACTGCGCATCGAGCAGTGCCTCGTTGTCGAGATCGCCGACCGGGATCTCCTCTGGGTTGCTCACGTCCAGAATTTCATTGCAGGCGGAGAGCGGCAGCAACAGCAACGCTGCGGCGAGTATCCCCGCCCACTTTGCGAGTCTCGTACGCATGATGCCCCCTCCTCCTAGAAGTTCACGCTGATGGACGCCGAGATCCGACGTGGCGGCGGCACCGACGCGTAATCCAAGGTCTCGAAGTTACTGTTCCTCCCGGATTCACCACCTCCTCTGGGTGCCCACAGCACCTCCGGATCGCCGGGCCCATCGTACTTCGTGGCGGTCCAGAGGTTGCGCGCCGCCAGGTTGATGGTCCACCTGCCTGCGCCGAACGGCCCGCCCCAACTCGCGGGAAGCGTGTAGCTGAGCGCCACCTCGCGGAGCTTCAGGAAGTCCGCCTGCTGGATGTACTCCACCGTCTGCCGGCTCTCCCAGTATGCGTCTGACGTGTCTGACCTCAGAGGATCGTTCCGCATCCACGTGTTCTCTTCGGAGCGGTTGTTGATCGAGCAGATCGCGCACAACTGGTAGTGGCCACCCTTGTAGTCCAGGTGCGCGAACACCCTGAGGTTGCCAAACAGCGTGAACGTGCTCGCGAGTCCCAGTTCCCGCGTCGGCGTCGGCGGCCCGACATACGCCTCCTCACAGCTGCCGCCGCGCCCGTCGGGGTCCTCGCTGTCGGGCCAGACGCACGTGTCCGTCAGATCGATGGGGAAGATGATGTTGCCGCTGGCGTCCCGGCGAGCATCCACGCTCCAGAATCCTCCGAGTGGATACCCCTCGCGGTGCCGCTGCGAGTTGGTGAAGGCTCCGAACTGCACCTCGTCCCGCGTTCCTCCGAACGACTCGAGCTCGTTCTTGTTTGTGGCGAACGTGAGCGTCATGTCCCAGGACAAGTTCGGACTGCGCACCGGGCTGATCGTAGCCAACATCTCGAAGCCCACGTTCTGCACCGTACCGATGTTCACGAGGTGTGTCCCGTTGAAGCCGGTCGACGGTGCGTCCGGGATGCTCATCAGCGCATCATTGGTGCGCTGATTGTAGTACGTCGCCTCGAGGCCGAGCAAACCGCCGAACAGCGACGCGTCGAACCCCGCCTCCCATTCCGAACCGGTCTCGGCCTTGAGATCGGGGTTTCCGAACTCGGACGTGACCAGCCCACCCGAGGCGTCTCCGTCAACCGTTGCCTTCTCCTGCTGGTAGGTCCGGTCGGCCGTGAACGGCGCGGGCGCGTTTCCTGCCTGCCCCCAGGCAAAGCGGAGTTTCAGGTCGTTCACGAACCCCAGGTTGAAGAAGTCCTCTTCAGAGATGATGTAGGAGAGGGAGAACTTGGGATAGGCGACCAACGAGAAGTCCGAGCCGAAGGCTGAATTGTCGTCGATGCGCAGGGCAACGGTCCCGTACAGTTTGTCCCGCCAGCCGATCTGCTCCTGCACGAAGAACCCGAGGGATGTCTGCTCCTCGAAGCCCTCGCTAGCCTCTGTGGTCGAGGCTGAACCGACGAGGTTGATGTTGCTGGCCACGAGGCCAGTCCCCGTCGTCGTAAAGCGTCGGTACTGTCGGGAGTTCAGCTGCATGCCGCCCGAGAAGCGCGACGTGAGCGCGGGGGACAGGCGGAACCGGATCGATCCGCTGTAGTCTGCCGTCCACGTGTGAGTGAGCGGCAGGCGCTGGGTGATCTGCCCCCCGCACTCCGGCTCGCCCCACCAGCAGAGCGAATCGACCCGGTAGAACTCCGTCTCCCTCACGTCGTACTTGTCCAGCCCCACGACAAACCGGTTCTCGAACCACGGCCACGGATTGAAATTCGCCGTCAGGCCGAGCGTCGTGCGCTCCTCCCGCATCTGGTAGTCATAGGAATTGGATTTGTCGGGACTCGCGCCGCGGAACCCAGGGGTCTCGTCGGAGTCGTCCCGAACCCGGGCGCGGGCCTCACCACGATAGGCATTGCGGAGCAGGCCACTCGAGGCGTTGTCGCTCAAGGGCAACGCCGCGTGGTATCGGGTGTAACCCATGTTGAGCCCCAGACTCAATGTCCCGGTAGGCGTCCACTCGAAGTTGGCCCGCCCACCCGTGCGGTCTTGGAAATTGTTGAAGAAGACGCCCTCTTCGTCCATCCGGTTGAACGACATGTAGTAGTTGAACAGTTGCCCGCCGCCGCGCGCGGACAACTTGACGTCGTACCCGTTGGCTTCCCGCAGTGCCCGCGGATGCCGCTGGAGGGGGTTGTCCGAGAGGACGAAGGAGCCGCCCCACGCGTCGTCGCGCAGAATGTCCTGCTCGGGGATCCCGGTCACGGGTCCGTCGGGTCCCTCCCAGACGACCGAGCTGGGGTCGACACAACCGGGGTAGGAGGAGGACGTCTGGCGGCTGGGCGTGCATTCCTTGTACGTGGTCGGGGTCTCCTTGACCCACTCCGACTGCGTCAGCTCGAAGCTGGCCGACCACTGCACGCGATCCGCTCCGCGCGTTCCCTTCTTCGTGATGATCTGGATCACGCCACCGGCGGCATCGGCGCCGTAGAGCGTGGACGCCGCGGGACCCTTGATGACCTCGATCCGCTCGATGTCCGCCGGGTCGATGAACTCGAGCGGACTGCGGAACTGGACGGTGGCGTTGGAGAGGTTGTCGTTCAGTGGTGGACGGGGGTTCCCGTCGAACCGGATCCCGTCAATGTAGTAAACCGGGGCATACGACGCGTTGAGCGAACCCGCCCCTCTGATTTGCACGTTGGAGCTCGTACCCGTGAGCCCGGACCGCTTGTACATCGTGAGGCCCGGGGAACGGGCGTTCAGCAGCTCCTGGATGTTGGCGATGGGCGAGACTTCTGTGAGATCGGTGACATCGATGCTCGTCACCGCGTTCCCGATCTCGCGCCTTTCGGTGCGGCCGGCGGTGCCGGTGACGACGAGCGCATCGAGCTGGATCGCCGCCTGAGTGGCTGCGACGTCGAGGACCGTCTCTTGCCCGACCGTGACCGTGACGGGCTGCTCCATCCGCGAGTAGCCGATGAGCGTGAACTGGAGAGAGTACTGGCCGGCAGGAACCCCGCGCATCACGTAGACCCCGTCCGCGTTGGTCCGGGTCTCCTCCTGCACGAAGCCTTCGCTGACCAGGATCACACGGGCATTGGCGAGCCCGCGGAGCGTCGCCGCGTCCGTGACCGTGCCACGGACGGTCCCGCCAACTTGGGCCATCAGAGGCCCGGCGGCGCCAAGCCAGACGGCAAGCGCCGCGACGGCACCGAGCATCCGGAATCGCCCTTTAGATCGCCCTTTAGGTGGATACATGTCCGCCTCCTGTGAGGGGTTGTAGCGGCATCGCCTACCACCGTGGCGGCTGCCGCTTTCCAAGAACATCCTCCCCGCTTGGGGAGCGACGTTTCAATCTGCCGTTCGGGCGCGTCCGTCCACGGCGCAACAGGCCGCCCACGGATGGCGAACGGATTCCGCTGCGAGCGAGAGCACAGGCCTCCCGCTGCTTTCTGTGCCGCCTCAGGAGTGCCCAGACGAATACACACCGCCTCGGCGACAGGGCTTGTTTCGTTTTTTTTGGAGATGGTGAGGAGCCGCGGCAGGCCGAGGGATTACCCCACCCTACAACCACCCCGCTCGGTTCGAGGAGAGGGGTCCGAACCGCGTGCGCGCGTCTGAGACTGGAATGGCTGGTTGAATGCCGTAGACAAGACGCTACGCCCTGTGGAGGACGTCGGCCCACATTGCCGCTACGCTCCATCATCCGAACAAATCACGTCAGCCGGGGCACCTCCTTTCGGCACTGGAAGGCCTGCTCCGGACTCACCCGCCGGTGGAACCGCAGTCCCAATACGGGGGTTTCGGGATGGATCCGTCCTTAAGTAGGTCCTTACTAGGTCCTTACTGGAGACAGTTAACATCAGGAGCCCGGCACGCGCAAGGCTCAGATCGCGTGTTTCAACTTGTACCGCACGGGCGCGACGACGAGGGCCAGCCGCTGTAGCCCGAAGACCCGGCCGCGGGGAAACCGACCGTGAAAAGCACGAACGGATGCGCCCCGATTGCCTCTCGCACGGCGCGACTACGTCGGCCCTGACAATGAAATCGACCAAGCGTCCACCAGGACGCACGAGCAAGATCCCGAAGGAAAGGAAGGCAGGGGGGTCGGGGCCATCGGTTCGCTCGGGGAGCACCACGGGCCGGCAGCCCACTGGGAGATCTGGATGGCAGCGTCAGCGCTGGGACCTCTGGAGGCGCTGCGGGTCACCAGCGCACACGGCGCCCACTTCCTCGGCGTTGAGCAAGACCTCGGCACTCTGGAGGCAGGCAAGCTGGCCGACTTACTCGTCCTCAACGCGAACCCGTTGGACAACATCCGGAACACGATGGACATCCTGTACGTGATGAAGGGGAGACTCGTGTACGAGGCCGAGACTCTCGACGAGGTATGGCCAAGAAGGGGACGCTCACAACCCTCCTCCAGCGTCTCCCGTCGCGCCCTCCACCACAAAGCTTTCACCGCCCCCCAAACACCACCCTTCCTCCCACAAACACGGCACGGCCGCGCGACGGGAAGCCCACCACTTCCTGATAGTCCTCGTCGAACAGATTCTCGACGCGGCCCGTCACGGCGAATCCCGGTGCATGACCCCGCGGTCGGACAACGCTCAGCTCGCCTGCGAGACCCACGGTGACATAAGGCGGAAGCTCCACACGGGTTGCGGGAAACTCGGCGAAGTCGAGATCATCCCGGCCACCCACCACGTTCACGTCGACGCTGGCCGACCCGCGACTGCCAAAGCGATACGCAGCCGCCGCGTTGAGCGAG
>JBDHDH010000014.1:0-49751 GCA_039591615.1 Gemmatimonadota bacterium
GCGTTTCGACGATCGGTGATGTCGCGCACGATGGCAGTGACACTCTCTTCGCCGTGCGGAACAATGCGTGCCTCGTAGCTGCGCACTTCCTTGCGAAGATCGAGGTCATACTCGAAGGACTGCAGGGTGCCCGTTTTGAGCGCTTCTCGGGCGACCCGCAGAATCCGAAGTGCTAACTCCCGAGGGAGCACCTGGTCGAGCGGACGTCCGAGAAACTGATCCGGCGGGGCAACGCTGGTAGAGCCCATGGCGGGCACGAAATCGAGGCACACACCTTCACCGGTGAGCTGGAAGATCGCATCAGGAATGGCTGAAACGAGCGCACGATTCTTCGCTTCGCTGTCCCGGAGGGCTTGCTCCATCTGCTTTCGGCCCGTGATGTCCTCTAGAATGCCGAGCAGGTACACGGTGCCGTCCACATCACGAGCCGAAGAGACCGTGGCGCTCACCCAAATGGTGTGTCCGTCCCGGCAAACACACGGACGGTCGACCTGATAGTGCTCGACTTCGCCCGCGAAGATCCGGCGCACACGCCGAGCGCTTTGCTCGGTGTCCTCCGGGGCCGAAAACTCCAAGAACGACTGGCCGACGAACTCCTTCCGCGAAAACCCCAGCATCCGACAGAGGGCGACGTTCACCTCGACGATCCCGAAGTCCGGAGCTACGATGACCACACCGAGCCGGCTGTCCTCGAATGCTCTTGCGAAGCTGGGCCGCCTCGACTGGCCGGCTGGCCTCGCCACCTTGCCATGGCTCATCAACCAGGGTCTTGCCGCGAGACCCAGCACGAGCCCCAAGATTCCCGTTCCAACGATCGAGGCGAGCAGTGTCATGGTCTCCCCGGATCGAATTCACGTTGAATGATTTCGACCTCGCGCCGATACTCCAAGAAGGAGTCGAGAATATGGGGGTCGAAATGGTTACCCCGCTTCGCCACCATCATGTCGTAGACCATTTCGTTCGGCAGGGCCTCGCGATAGTGCCGCTCGTTCGTCAGGGCGTCGAACACATCGGCAACGGCGCAGATCCGACCAGCAAGCGGGATATCCTCGCCCGCGAGACCGCGGGGGTATCCTGTTCCATCCCACTTTTCATGGTGGGACAGGGCGATCACCTCACCCAACTGGAGCAGCTCCGAGGGTGATCCATGAAGGATCCGCGCACCTATGACCGGATGCTGCTTCATGAGTTCCCATTCAGATTTCGTGAGGCTACCGGGTTTCAGCAGGATGGCGTCGGGTATCCCAATCTTGCCAACGTCATGCATGATGCTCGCGTACCGGATGACGCGGACATCGTTCTGAGGGAGCCCGATACCGTGGGCGATCAGCTCGCAGAAGCGTCCGATGCGTTCAATGTGGCCAGCAGTTGCGCGGTCTTTGTACTCGGCGGCGAGCACGAGACGGCGGATTGTGTCCAAGTGCGCTTCGAAGGTCCGCTGCTGTGCGGTCGCCGTCAGCCGAAGTGCCTGCCTGAGCTCGACGGTCCGGTCCTCCACCGCATGTTCTAGCTCCGCTCGGTGCCGCTTGAGGGCGTCCCTGGCCTCCTTCATGCGGAGCAGCCAGGTTGAGCGGAGCCGGAGTTCGCTCACATCGAAAGGCTTCGAGATGAAGTCGTTGACACCGGCTTCCACGGCGTGGAGCCGATCCTCCTTGCTGTCGAGTCCGGTGACCATGACGATGGGGAGATCGAAGTAACGGGTGTCGCTCCGAATGCGTCGTGTGAGCTCGAAGCCACTGATCCCGGGCATCCGAGCGTCCACGATGACGAGGTCGATCCCTGCCTCGAGCATTCGCAGCGCCTCTTCTCCGTCATGCGCCAACTCGGTCTCGTAGCCGAAGGACCTGAGTACTCGATCCAGGATCCGACGGGCCTCTTCCTGGTCGTCGATCACCAGCACCCGGGGGCTTCCGAGGGTCAGCAGCCTCTCGACCTCGGCCACCATCGCCGAGACGTCCTGAGCGACGGTGGGCGCCCAGTTTGCCACATCGGCCTCGCCATATCCCCCGGCCAGCGCGGGGTCGCGAGCAGGATCCGGCATCCGGAAGGGGGGCATCGTGCTCATCCGGTCACTCGATTCCCCCTGTGGGGCCGCAGCACAATGGCCCGCCGCGGCGCCCCGTCCCAGGAACCCGCCGCCTGTCGGGTCTGACAGGACCCCGAATCGCACGGGCCATACGCCGATTCCGGTGCGTGATCCTCGGGATACCGTCGGCGCCCTCGTCGGTCGCCGCATCGCGACACACGGGGTCCTCCTTGAAGGTGGGAATCAGAACGCGGGTCGGATGGTGCATCGCCTCGGTGCGTCGGGTCCCTTTCTGACCATTCACCTCGGGCATGGCGAGGTCCACGGGAACGAGATCCGGTCCCAGTACACAGCCACGTCCGGCACCCCTGGGGGACGCAGCACAGCCACCCAACCCCAAGGCGCGCAGGGGCCGAATGGACGGACCCGGGCGGACAGGCCCCACGACGTACCGAGCGTGTGGCGCGCACTCTCAAGATGTCGGCCGAGATGATCAGTCGGTGTGACAAACAGCACAACTAGCCGGCGGTCGGGTGGCGTCGGAGTGCGCTTGAGGTAATTGACCGCCTTCCTGCTCGCGCCGCGCTACGTTCATGGGGCAGGCGTGGGCTCCGAACACGGAAGCCCTCGGCGGGAATGCCAAGATGGGAGTCGGGTACGCACCCCTCGCACGGCACGATTCACGCATTCAACCCGGCACAACTGTCGAAGGCCAAACGACAACGGGGCCAGCACCCAGTGCCGGCCCCGCGCAGCTTCGACCCACAACCCCTACTCAATCGGTGGCAAGGGCATCTGCAACGTCGCTTCGGCTGCCGGCTCCCCGGAGCGCGGTGTTGACCATGATCAACTCACCAACATTCTCCAGGGTGAGGAGTCCCACGAGCATCCTGTCACGGACCACGGGGAGTGCCGAGAAGCTTCCTTGTCGCATTTGTGTGAGAGCCCGCTCCAACGGCTCGTCTTCGTCGAGAAGCACAACACCGCTCCGCATGATCTCGCCGACGGTAGTCTCCCGGCCGCGCTCCTTCAACGCCTTGACGAGATCCTTGCGCAGTAACATTCCGGCAACCCTGCCGCCGTCCAGCACAGGAAAATCCTGCTGCGAGCCGGCCAGCAGTTCCTCCACTGCATGGTCCAGGGTTTCGGTCTGCCCCAGGGCGCGGAATCGCGTGAGCATTGCCTCGGAAACGGGCACCCCTTCCAAGGCGACCCGTAACTGGACTTGCTGGGCCTCCGCCTGAGCGCCCAGGTAGACGAAGATTGCAATGAGGAGCAAGATCGGGTTCGCGAACAGCCCTACGAACCCAAAGAGAATGGCCATTGCCTGTCCGATACTGGCGGCGATCTGCGTCGACCGTACGTAGTCGAGCCTCATTGCCAGTAGCGCGCGGAGCATGCGCCCTCCGTCCATCGGGAAGGCGGGGAGAATGTTGAATGCCACGAGAATCACATTCAACCACGCCAACTGGACCACGAGACTCCCCCCGACCACGGCCACTTCTTGCATCGGCTTCAGGCCGTTTGTTGCGGCGAGGAAGCCGAACAGGATGGCAGCGATGACGACGTTCACCGCTGGCCCGGCGACTGCCACCAGGAGCTCTTGACCCGGCTTGTCGGGCATTCGCTCGAGACGGGCGACACCCCCAATGGGAAGGAGCGTGATGTCTCGAGTGTGAATCCCGAACCGCTGCGCCGTCAACGCGTGACCGAGCTCGTGCAGCACCACGCACGAGAAGACGGCGAGCACCAGCGCCACCCCGCTGGCGACCTCGCCGGCGCCCGCTCCCCGTGACATGTGGAGGAGCACGACCCAACCGATGAGAATCAAGAAGGTCCAGTGCACCTGGATCTTGATCCCCGACACCCGTCCGAGCTTCCACGACCATTTCATGCCGACGCCACCTGCTCCTCTTGCGTGACGAGCCTCGCCGTTACGCCGAAAGCTACCCTATCGCCCTGAGCCCCAACAACAGGCGCTTGGTGCTCGCGTTCCAAATGGACTGCCAATGGCCTGGACGGGGGCGACCCTGCTTCATTCGGCCCAACCCGCGGTCTCATCCGCACGGGGCCGTTGCAGCCCGCGCTCCGGGCCTTGACGGCCGCTCTTTGCTCGGCAAGCCCGGTCCATGAGCGGCATTGAAGCGGCGGTTGAATTTTCTCGCATTGCGAAGAGTTCGCACCGGCCAGACTCGGCAACTTGGGTCTTAAGAGTTCATTAAACCACCCTTCACTCATGGCTCATTCCGGCCTGTCTACGCTGCGGCGTGCGGGTGGATGCGACCAAGCCACGGATGGAGGGGCGAGGTTGAGATCGGTTGGACGCCAGTGATCGTGGGCGTTGACCTGTCCGCTGACGCTGCTGCTGGAGAGATGAGGTCGCCATGAAAGTCGCCGAGTTGATGGAGACAAAGCTCAAGACGGTCACCGCCGATACCACGGTTGGAGAGGCGATCGTCACGGTCGCGGATGCCCATGTCTCGGCTGTGCCGGTTCTCGACCGCAGCCAGCAGTTCGTCGGGGTCCTCTCCACGACCGACATCCTCGAGGCTGAGGCGGAATGTCGCGATGCCGATGAGCGGGAGCGCCTCTTCCGGGAAACGTTGGTCCGCGACATTATGACCGTAAACCCACAGACGGTCGAGCCAGACGACGACGTGAAGGATGTCGCCCAGCGAATGCTCTACCTCGAAGTTCACCGTCTGTTCGTCGTCTACGATGGACAGCTGGTCGGGGTGGTGTCCCAGAGCGATATTGTGCGAGCGGTGGCGACCGCCAAGATTTGACAACTGTCCGAGTCCAACGCATCACAAGATGAGAGGGTTTATATGGGCGATCCTGATCGCGAAGTCGGCAAGCACCCCCGTGGCACGCTGGCCCTCGTGGGTGCATACGGCCTGGTCTTCTTGCTGGGCTGGCTCGCCATGTTTTTCTTCGTGTATTTGCCCCGCGGCGCCGTCACGAGGTGAGCATGCACGTCGATCTCTATGAGAAGATCTGGATGTGGGGGGCCGGGGTGATCATCGCGGCGTTCCTGGGAGCCATCGCGTTTGCCACAGCCTCGCAAGGGCGCATTCCCCCGAGCCACGTCGAGACGATCGACCCAGAGACAGCCTGGGGCGACCAGCGATTCACCGAGCGAGGCGTCTTCGTGCAGCCCGACGGGAGCGTGGAAGTCCGCATTCTCGCGATGATGTTCGCGTTCCAGCCCAATGAGATCCGGGTCCCACTCGGGAGACAGGTGACGTTCCGCATCACTGCGGTCGATGTCGTTCACGGATTTCAGATCGTGGGTACCAACGGCAATACGATGGTCGTGCCCGGTTACGTCAGCCAATTCACGACAGTCTTCGATACGCCTGGGGAATACCTGATCGTGTGCAACGAGTATTGCGGGACCGGACACCACGGGATGTTCGGCACGCTCATCGTAGAGGAGGGGGCGTGATTCACAACCGCCCTCTCGCTACCGCCAATCTCGGCGTGGGTGTCGGAGCCTTCGGCGTCGCAACCTTCATGGCCTTCATGCAGGCCCTTTCGCGCGCAAACCTGGAGCTGCCCGGGCGTACGGCGAGGATGTACTACCTGTCCGTGACGGGCCACGGCGTCATGATGGCTCTGGTGTTCACCACCTTCTTCATCATGGGCTTGGGAATCGCCCTCACCACTCGCGCGCTGGGACGCCCCATTCGGTTTCCTCGGACGGGGTGGGCCGCATTCTGGATCTCGGTAGTCGGTACCCTAGGTGCCCTGTGGGCCATCTTCTGGGGAAAGGCAACGGTCCTGTACACGTTCTACCCACCCCTCCAGGCTCACCCCGTGTTCTACATCGGCCTCACACTCTTGGTCGTCGGATCGTGGATCTGGAGCGTGGTGATTATCGGCACCTACCTGGGATGGCGCCGGGACCACCGGGACGTACCCGTACCGCTTGCGGTCCACGGCACCCTCGCCACGATCATCGTTTGGCTCATCGCCACTGTGGGCGTAGCAGCCGAGATGCTGTTCCAGCTGATCCCGTGGTCGCTGGGGCTCACCGACAAGATAGACCCGATGCTCTCCCGCATTCTGTTCTGGTACTTCGGCCACCCCCTCGTCTACTTCTGGCTGATCCCAGCATACGTCATCTGGTACACGGTGCTGCCAAGGGTGTCCGGCGGACGGTTATTCAGTGATCCGCTCGCCCGAATGGTATTCGTGCTCTTCATCGTGCTATCCACGCCAGTGGGCTTCCATCATCAGTTCATGGACCCTGGCGTCACCGCAGGCTGGAAGCTGCTCCACACCTTCAATACGTTCGGCATTCTCTTTCCGAGCTTTGTCACTGCCTTCACCGTCATGGCATCCCTCGAAGTGGCCGGTCGAATGCGGGGTGCCACTGGCTGGTTCGATTGGCTCGGGAAGCTGCCATGGCGCGACCCTCTCGTTTCCAGCGTGCTATTCAGCATGCTGTTGTTTGCCATCGGCGGCTTGGGCGGCGCGATCAACGCGGCGTACGGTATGAACGCCGCGGTGCACAACACCGCCTGGATTCAGGGGCATTTCCACCTCACGGTGGGTACCGCCACGGCCCTGACCTTCATGGGCGTCGCGTATTGGCTGGTCCCCAAACTCGTGGGTCGCGACCTGGAACTCGTTCTGCTGGCACGGGTGCAGCCCTACCTCTGGTTTCTGGGTATGCTGCTCTTCTCGATCGCAAACCACGCCACCGGTCTCTTGGGGATGCCGCGGAGGGTGTTCGATGCCAGCTACGGCGGCAACGCGATAGCGGCCGAGTGGAGCAGCCTCACGTTCATCTCTGCGGTGGGCGGCATTTTGCTGTTCATAAGCGCGGCTTTCTTCCTCCTCGTCATGCTGGGAACGGTCCTGGCAGGAAGGCGGGCCGAGCAGCCGGATTTGGAGTTTGCAGAGCCCTTGGAGGGCGAGCCGGAGCGACGCGGTATCTGGGATCGCTTCGGTCTGTGGATCGGGGTGGCGATCGCCCTGGTGGTAATCGCCTACGCCTATCCTCTGATCCAGCACCTCCAACTCGAACGATTCGGATCGCCTGGATTCACGCCGTTCTGAGGAACAGGGCGAGTGGGCTTTGGGGGGAGAAACTTCCGTCGGCCCTCTCTTTCGATCCGGCCGAACAGGACAGCCTGGGCTGGGGAGGGCTCACAGATACCGTTGAAACAACACCATTGCCACCATCGTGAGACTCACAAGGAGCGCCACGGTCGGCTTTCGTGCTTGTCCGTAGGCCTCTGGCAGCAACTCCACCAACACCATGAACACCATCGCGCCTGCGGCGAAACCGATTCCGTAGGGCAGCGCCTCCCTAAACGCCTCGACGAAGAGGAACGCAGGGACAGCCATGAGCGGTTGTGGCAGCGAGGATACGATGCTCCAACCTGCGCAGGCGAGAACCGACGCGCCGCGGGGCCTGAGCACGGCGCTGATTGCCAGCCCCTCGGGCACGTTGTGAACGGCGATGGCGGCGGTGATGACGATGGCCAGAGTTACACCGCCGCCAAAG
This sequence comes from Gemmatimonadota bacterium, assembly GCA_039591615.1. Classification (GTDB taxonomy): domain Bacteria; phylum Gemmatimonadota; class Gemmatimonadetes; order Gemmatimonadales; family GWC2-71-9; genus JBDHDH01. The sequence continues at coordinate 7,545 of JBDHDH010000014.1, forward strand.
GCGACGCCCACGGCCACCCCCTCCGAGAATGAATGGGCGGTCATGACGACCACCATGAGCACCATCCGGCGCGCGCCAGCCCCTCGGGCCCTGCCAAACTGAATGTCATAGAGCCCCAAGATGCGCTGGGTGAGGAGGATGAAAATCACCCCGACGGTGGCACCGGTCACCGTCTGCCAGCTCCCGAATCGCGTTCCCTGAGCCACGAGACCGAAGCTTGCACCCAGCATGAGGCCTGAAGCCGTGGCATTGGCGTAGGCGACGAGGCGCGGGGAGACCGATCGGACGAACGCGAACGGTAGGGCACCCAGTCCCGTCGCCAGGGCCGTGATGAGCCCGTACATCAAGACGACTGCCGCCGGCGACATTCAGGGCCTCACGCGGGACCGTGCGCGCTCACGGAGCCGCCCCACCCAAGAGAACGACGATTCCCATGCTGACAATCGTCACCAGGGCGATCGTGGTTTGACCGGCCTGCCTATACGATTCCGGTAGGAGTTGGACCATGACGAGGTAGACCAGTGACCCGACAGCGAACCCGAGGGCCCACATCAGCATCCCGGGCGCCGCTTCCACGATCGCGTACGTGAACACCGCGAGCAGGATTTGGCCGACGTTGGTCACGATTGCCAGTCCCGCCGCCTCGAGAAGCTTGACGCCGCGGCTCGCCAGAATGGCACTCAGCACCGTTGCCTCGGGTATGTTGTGCACGGCGATGGAGAGGGCCATGAACACACCGAAGGGAACGCTCACGACCATCGCGACGCCGATCGCAACACCCTCCGGTGCCGAATGGAGGGTGTTGATGAGCAACACCTTGTAGCCGTACTCCGGGCTCGTCTCGTCGAGGCGGTTGAGTTCCAGATCCGAGGTTCGGGAGGCCGCATGTGTGGAGTACACGAATACCACTCCCAGGACGGCTCCCACCGTACCGACGACGGCACTGTGGTCGGAGTCCACCGCTGTGAGGGCGTAGGCCGCCCCGAGCATGAGCCCGGCCGCGAGGGCGTTCGCCCAGCCGATCCAGGCGGCCGGGGGCCGGTGGCGCCACGCGAGAGGCAGAGGTCCCAAGCCTGCCATCCCGGCTGCGACGGACGAGTAGAGGAGCACCGTCAGCGTTGGGTCCATTGCGTAGGGAGATTAGCGCGGTCCCGCCAGGAAGTCACGAACGCGGCGATCTCAACGCTAGCACCCGCGTTCCGGCCCGGGTAGCTTGCATCTAAGGGTGGCTTTCCGTTGGGGCCGGCGGGACAGCTAAGGATAGAGACCTAAGGGAGATAGCGCTGAAGAACTCTCCAGCGACCGAAAAGAAAGCTCGCCAGAGCACTATGACGGCACAACAGTGCCTCGAGGTGGCGGGCGTGATGTTCGTCGGCCTCGACGTCCAGGGTCGGGTTACGCTGGTCAACAGGCAGGCCTGCAGGATCTTGGGCTACCACGAAGCCGACATCATTGGTCGGGACTGGTTTGAGGGCTTCGTCCCGGAGGCCGGGCGTCAGTCGGCGCAAGAAGCCTTCGGCCGGCTGATGGCCGGCGAGGTGGGGCCCGTGGAGTATTCCGAGAGCGCGGTGATCACCCGCGACGGTGAGCATCGTCTCATCGGGTGGCACAATACGTTGCTGCAAGATGAAGCAGGCGAGGTGGTCGGGACGCTGATCTCAGGTGGGGAGATCACCGAACAGCGCCGGGCGGAGGAAGAACGGGCGAGGTTTGCCGCCGAGGCGGTCGCGGCCGCCCGGGAGGCAAGAAGCCATCTCTGGCGACGGGTGCAGCGGCTGTGTACGGCCGCCACTGGCATCACCGCCGAGCACGAGCTGGCGCTCGTCCTTCAAGAGGTAGCCGACTCGGCTCGAGCGGTGATCGGCGCGCGGTATGCCGCACTCGGCATCCTCGATCCCTCCAGCAAGGAGCTCGCGAGCTTCGTCATGAGCGGTCTCACCGACGACGAAGCGCGCCGGGTCGGCCCCCCACCAAGCGGGAGAGGGGTCCTCGGCATCTTGATCGAAGATCCCAAACCCCTCCGCGTCCGGGATGTCCAAGCCCACGCGGCCTTCTTTGGTTTCCCTCCGAGCCATCCGCCGATGCGATCCTTCCTGGGGGTTCCCATCGTGGGGCGCTCCGGTCCCATCGGGAACCTCTATCTCACCGAAAAGAAGGACGCCGAGCAATTCTCAGAGGAGGACGAGGCTCTCGCTGTGATGCTCGCTGCCCACGTGGCCGTGGCTGTCGAGAACGCCCGCCTCTACGAAGAACGCGAAGGGCTGCTGGAGAAGCTCCGCGGCCTGCAGGTATCTCGCGAGCGCTTCTTTGCGATGATCAACCACGAGATGCGTAATGCTCTCACGGCAGTGCACGGTTGGATGGAGCTCTGGCTCCGGAAAGCCGGGCCCGCCGCTCCCCGGGCGGCGCGCGAGGTGGCCGACTCGGCGGAGCGGGCCGTCACGCTGCTGGAGGACATGCTGGACCTCAGCCGCCTCGATGCCTCGAAGCTCAAACCGAGGGTGCTGCGGGCCGATGCCGGCGAAGTCGTGCGGGAGGCGGTGAGCACCATGGAACCCGCCGCGGAGCGCCGGGCGGTGGTGATCCGGACTCAGGGAATCGACGGAGGACTCCTATGTCGCACCGACCCGGTGCGGATCCGGCAGATCTTGATCAATCTCCTGAGCAACGCGGTTCGTCACAGCCCTGAGGGGGGGGAGGTGACGGTCGAGGTGACGGCCGACGACACGGGTCTGCGTTTCGATGTCGTTGACCGCGGGGAGGGCATCCCCGCAGAGCAGCAGGCCCGCATCTTCGAGGCATTCGAGCGGGCCGGCACCGATCAAGAGCGAGGCACGGGGTTGGGTCTCACCCTCTCCAAGAAGCTCGCCGTTCTGCTGGGTGGGGATCTCACGCTGGACAGCAAGCGAGGACGCGGGGCTCGGTTCACGCTCGAGGTGCCGCGTCATCTCTGAGATCAACGATTATGAAGGTTGGTTCACGGATGCTTCAGTGGTGGCTCAGCGGGCCCGCGATAGGCTTCATCCCATGAGAGTCCTCGTCGTCGAAGACGACCGCAAGGTCGCCGGATTCATCGAGATGGGCCTCCGTGAGGAGGGCTACGCCGTTGACGTGGCAAAGGACGGCGACGAGGCATCAACCCTCGCCCATGTCAACGACTACGATGCCATCCTTCTCGATCTCATGCTCCCCAAGAAGAATGGGCTACAGGTGGCATCCGAGTTGCGCCGCGAGGGTCGCCGGACACCGATCTTGATGCTTACGGCGCGAGATGCGACTGAGGACGTCGTCCGCGGGCTCGACGCCGGGGCCGACGACTATCTCACCAAGCCCTTCAAATTCGACGAGCTGCTGGCCCGTGTTCGAGCTTTGGTCCGGCGCGGCGGAGCGGCCCGCCTCGAGCGCCTCAGTTATGGACCGCTGGACCTCGATCGCTTGAAGCACAAGGCGTTTGCAGGACGGTCGTCGCTCGATCTCACTCCGCGTGAGTTTCAGCTCCTCGAGCACTTCATGCTCCACCCTGAAGAGGTGGTGAGGCGAACAGAGCTCTTGGAGAAGGTGTGGGACATGCACTTCGACCCGGAGAGCAACGTCGTCGACGTGCACGTCGGAAACCTACGTCGCAAGCTGCGGGAAGCCGGACACGACCGGATGATCCAAACCATCCGCGGAGTAGGATTCCAACTGAAGGCGCCTAGTACCGACGGGGATTGATGCGCTCCCTCCGCCGCACGCTTGCCGTGCGGTTTTGTATCACGGTATTCTTCGCACTCCTCCTCATTGCACTGTGGGCCTACCTCGGCGCACAGCGCATTCTGCGCAGTGAGTTGGATAGCGGACTCGCGGCCGCGTCCGAGCTCGAGGCAGACGTTCTCGCGGCAGGCCACGCGATGCCGCGCCATTCGACGCCGCGCGACTTCGATGCCTTTGTGTCGACGGTCAATCGGTTCGTTGTCGTGCGGAATCCCGACGGGACCATCCTCGCCATGAACACCGCGCTGGCAGCGGACCTTCCCGCGAACTTCGAGAGTATCGAGCAGGCGCGTCACGGGTCGCGCGCATGGACGACGCAGACGTGGAACGGCACCCCCATCCGCTCGATTTACACGACGCTCGGACATGGTGACGCCACTGGCAACGTGATCCAGGTGTCGGCGTCGCTGGTTCCCTTGCAGGCGGCCAATCGCGAGATCCTGTTCTTGATGCTGGGTACGGTGCTGCTCGGCACCGTGGCGACGACCATCGGTGCGGCGTGGATCGCTGGCTCGGCCACCTCCCCGGTTCTCGAGATCACCGAGCAAGCACAGGGGATTCAGGCAGCCACCGTTGGGCAGCGCATCACAGCGCATGGTGACGTCGAGGAGTTTCAGGGCCTCGTCCGCGTGCTCAACGGCATGCTCGAGCGGCTCGATCAGGTGCTGGCCTCTCAGCGACGCATGATCGCCGACGCCGGGCACGACCTGCGCACGCCGCTCACCGCCATGCAAGGAGAGATCGAGATTGCCCTCCGCGGTGAGCGGTCACCCTCCGACTACCGCAGTGTGCTTCACAGTGTGCTCGAGGAGGTGCAGCGGCTCGAGTCGATCAGCGAGTCCCTGGTGCTCCTGGCACGGGTGGAAGGCGGAGCACTGAAACCGAACCGCGTCAAAACGGAAATCGCCCCGCTCGTCGCGCAGGCCGTTCAACGAGCGCAATCCCACAGCGCCGGGCGCGAGATCCGGTGGCGTCCACCTTCGGTGGGCAGCCCGACCGCCGACGTGGATGAGCGGATGCTCACCGTAGTCATGGACCTGTTACTCGACAACTCCGTTCGCCACACCCCCCAGGGCACGGAAGTCGACGTCGGCGTCGAGGAGTCCCGGCAGCGTGTGACAATAACGGTGGAAGACACCGGCCCAGGGATCCCCTTGGATCGGCTCCCCCACCTCTTCGAACGTTTCTATCGAGACGACGCGGCTCGGACCAGGGCCGCGGGCGCGGGTCTCGGTCTCTCCATCGCATCGGCCATAGTCGAAGCCCATGGCGGAACGATCCAGGCCAGCGGCAGCGAACGGGGGGGGCTCCGCATCACCATCCAACTTCCTCTGGAAGCTCGCAACCTGTAGGTGCCTGCTGAGGTGTTCTTCATAGACGGTTTCAACGCGGTTCAGAAAGGCCCGCTCAACTTTCGAGGAACGACTGCAAGGAAAGCTCGAGCAGGGAGCGTCACGATGCAGAAGAACGTTGGCAGGCTGGACGCCTGCATTCGGGGTGCGCTGGCAATCGTGCTGTTTGTCGTCGCCGTCGTCTTCAATCGATCCCCCGCGATCTCGCTGGCGGCCGCCCTCCTGGCCCTCATCCTCATGGGCACCGCGTTGACCAGGAGTTGTCCCCTGTACCGGGCGTTGCACGTCGACTCCACAACGCCAAAGCCGCAGGGCATGTGATGTAGATCACATAGCCCACCGGCGGGTGGCGCCAACCCGTCGCCCACATCTACTTTGCGTGCATCACGCGCCGACCCACGGCACCCGAGCTGGCCCTGGATTGATGCCAGCCGAGGTATCCCCGCTTCATGTCACAGGAGGAATGCCCGTGAGTACACCTACCATCCGTTTCATGGCCGTCTTGGGCCTTACCGCGATCTTCTCTGGAGTCGCGAGCGCCCAACAGGGACCCGATTCGCTTCCGCCGGGAGTAACCGACGCGATGATCTCCCAAGGGGCAGCGCTCTTCACGGGAGCGGGCATTTGTGCAGCGTGTCACGGCGCGGAGGCCAAAGGGATCCCTAATCTCGGCGCCAATCTCACGGACGAGGAGTGGAGCCAGAGCGATGGATCTTATGAGAAGATCCTCGAGACCATCACGAACGGCGTCACCCCTGACAAGTCGACGACTGGCGCCGCCATGCCACCAAAAGGTGGCAGCAGTCTGGGCGAGGACCAACTCAAAGCCGTCGCAGCCTACGTCTGGAGTCTGAGCCGGTCTGAGTAAGCGCCACGCGGCGCGCTGCGACCGCGGGACCGAAGAGGAACACGTTTGTTGCAGAGTCGTGACATGCATGTGACGAACACGTGCGAGCTTTAGCGCCCCGGGGGGATTTCCAGCAAAAGGGGGACAACCAATGATGTTGCTAAGGCTCTGCATGAAGCGCGGTTCGCTTTTCCGTGCCGGATTCGTACTCTTGCAACTCCTCGCGGCACCGCTGGCGAGGGCGGTGGGTCAGGTCGAGGTCAACGCCAGGGCCGTCGAAATCACGCTGACCGGACGAGTACACAGTCAGTTCAACACGACCTCCGTGACGGACGAGCCTGAAGCGGAGTTTCTCATCCGACGTGCGCGCTTCACGGCGGACGTGAAGGTGAACGACTTTGTCAGCGGTCGGATACAACCGGACTATGGTGAAGGAAAGATCTCCCTGAAGGACGCCTATGTCCGATTGACGTTCCACCCAGCGTTTCGCGCCACGGTCGGTCAATTCAAGCGACCATTCGATGTGTTCGAGCTCACGAGCTCGACCCAGATCCTCGTGATCGAGCGCGACGGGGAGATCCGAGGCGTCGACGCCTGCACCGGGCTGGGTGGCACGTGCTCGTTCAGCCGCTTCACCGAAGAGCTAGAGTTCAGTGACCGGGACGTCGGCGTCATGTTTGATGGCCGCAACGACGGAGGGACGTTTCGATATATGGTCTCCGTCACCAATGGCACCGGCTCAAACAAGCCGGACGAGAACGGCTCCAAGTCCTACACCGGACGGATCGAGATCACTCCCGTGAGTGATGTTACGATCGCGGGAAATGTGGCCGCCCACGACTACCTCATGCCCGTGGCACCGGATATCGCGGACAACGAGTACGCCGTCGCCTTTGGCGGTGATGTCGAGCTGGGCAACTTTGACCGCGGGCTTCACTTCCAGGGGGGGGTGGCGACTGGCGACAATTGGCTCAACCTCATCGTCGACCAGCCCTCCACGTTCTTGACCGCCCAGGGCATCTTGACCTGGAAGGCCCCTCTGCGACAAAACCCTTTCGCGTCAGCGATAGAGCCCGTGGTCAGGGTGAGTTGGGCCGACCCCGACAGGGACCTCGCGGACGACGAGGGCGTCCTCACCACCGGAGGCCTGGTGCTCCACTTCGTTGGTCGCAATAAGCTCGCAGCCAACGTCGATGTCTGGTCCCCCGCGGTCGGCGAGACGGAGTTGTCGGTCAAGCTGCAGTCGTATCTGCATTTTTGAGGCGCATCGCTCGTTGGACGGGCAGGCTGGGGCAGTTTGGCGTGGCTGGAAGCCTATCCGCCCCAAACGCCCGTCTTCACCCTACATGAAGGCTTCTTCATAATCCGGCCACATGACTTTCATGGCCCCGCTGCTTACTTCCGCGCGGAAAAAAACGGGGCGCAGGCTGCGCGGACGGGCGCCGGTGGGGGCCTCTTGGGGGCTTGGCGCCAGGAAACCGTGTTCGGCCTGCGCCGCGTTCTTCAGCGCCCTCACAACGCAGGGAGCCCCGTCTGCTGATCGCTCAGCCGAGGACGTCGGCCACGGTGGTCTCGTCGAAGAAGCGAGCGATCTCTTCGGCGGCGCTCTTCCACCTGTGGTGTACAGGGCAGGGATGGGCGTCACTGCACTCCGGACGACCCAGCAAGCAACGGCGGCGCCCTCGAAGGGGGTCGAAGAGCGAGACGACCCGTAGCAGTGACAGCGTCTCGGGATCGGTGGCGAGCTGAAACCCTCCGCGCTTCCCACGAGTCGACTTGAGTATGCCCGTCTTCACGAGTTCGTGGAGGATCTTCGAGAGGTAGTTACGAGGCACGTCAATGGCCTCGGCAAGCTGGGCCGCGCGAACGGGCTCGCTCGGGTGCCGGGCGATGTAGACCACCGCCCGAAGCGCGTATTCTGCCGTTCCAGATAACAAGGCCTCACATCTCCCGAACAGGCGAACGAAGTGACAGGAAAGCTAACATTGGACTTGTTTCTTGATAAGCGCATGTTGATGTCGTGTTATGTCCCTCTGGCACGCCTGTGACTGGATTCGTCCTAGAGCGGCCGCGGGCCACACCGGGCTCCACCCCGCACCTGCTCTCGGCCTGGAGAGCCGCTCCAGGATTAGCCGGGTGGCGTGCATTCCGCGCCGGTTGATCACGGTCCGCCCACCAAGCATGAGACCCGTTACTTTTCTTGAATCGCACGATCAGCTCTGACCTCAACCGAGTGTCTTGCCATGACCCAGTCGACATCACCGAGTCAGTCGAGCGCGACGGCCGTACCAGCGCTCCTTGTCCTCTTGACCGCCTGCGGCACTGCCGCTCAGCAACCTCCAGGGCCAGTCGTGCCCACCGAAGTGCCGACGCAGGTTGTCCAGGCCGACTCGATGACCGTCGTCACGGGTCGCGAGCAGCCGATGACTGCCCTCGGCGTCGACTTGGATACCATCCGCGCCGGTGAGTTCGACGATGGGAAGATGTGGACGTTCGAGTATCCCCCGCTCGAGTACTTCGGCGGAACGTACGCCTTCGCCCCCGATTCCTCGTGGTTCGCTCGGGCTCGCCTCGGCGCCCTCCGGCTCCCCAACTGCTCCGCCTCGTTCGTCTCTCCCAATGGTTTGGTATTGACGAACCACCACTGCGCTCGGGAGAGCGTCACCGAGGTCTCCAGGGATGGCGAGGTGTTGCTGGACGAAGGCTTCTATGCTGCCTCGCTTGGGGACGAGCGTCCCGCCGGAGAAACTCACGCCGATCAGCTGATCGCCATTCGAGACGTAACCGACGAGGTCGCCCGGGCGCTGACGGGGATCGTGGACGACTCCACGCGGGCCAGGATCCGGGAGGAAACGACGGAGGCCGTCCAGGCAAGGATCCTCGAGGAGTACGGCGGCCAAGACGGCGGCCATGTCGTGGAGGTGATCTCGTTGTGGGACGGGGCGAAGTACTCCGCCTACATCTTCCGACGCTACGAGGACGTCCGTCTCGTGCTCGCTCCGGAGCTGCAGATCGGGTTCTTCGGTGGTGATCCCGACAACTTCACATACCCGCGTTACAACCTGGACATGTCGTTCTACCGGATCTATGGAGACGATGGTCAGCCCCTCGAGACGGAGAACTACTTTCCCTGGGGCCAGAGTGGGACTCAGCGAGGCGATGCTGTCTTCGTCATTGGAAATCCAGGATCCACCAATCGCTTGCAGACCGTCGCCCAGTTGGAGTTTCGCCGCGATGTGCAGGACAAAGCGATCCTCGACCTCTTCAGCAGTCGGGCCGACGCGTTGCAGGCATTCGCCGATGCTGACCCCGAGAGAGCGGAAGAGCTCGATCTCCGGAATCAGATCTTCAGCCTCCGTAATTCGGAGAAGGCCTACCGTGGAATGTGGGAGGGGCTGCACGACCCTGTGATCATGGCAAAGCGGCGTGACAGCGAGCGCCGATTCCAGCAGTCCCTCGCCGACGATCCGAATCTCCAAGCGAAATACGGTGGGTTGGTCGACCGTATGGCGGAGACCCAGCAACACAAGGGGGAGCTGGCCGCCGACTACCGGGCCTTCGTGGCCCTGGGGAGTCCTGCCTTCACTTCCACGGTGCTTCTCCGCGCCCTCAACGCGTTTCAGTATCTGTCGGCTAGGGACGGAGGAGCACCCTCCCAGGTCGTGGCCGAGCTGAAGGATGGGATGGTGGACCTGGAAGACCAGCCCACCCAAGTGCAGGTGGGTCTGTTGGCCGCTCGACTGCGCGATATCGAGCGAGCGCTCGGACAGGACGACCCCATCGTTCGCCAAGTCCTAACGAGCCGGACGCCCGAGGCGGCCGCCGAGGCAATCGTCAGGGAATCCGCGCTCAGTAGCCAGGCGATGACGCAGACAGCGCTCGACGAGGGTACGCTCTCGATGCAGGATCCGGCCATTCAAGCCCTGTCGGCCTTTCTGCCGCGTCTCGCCAGTTACCAGAGGGGCTTCCGCGCACTCCTCCAGCAGGAGGGCGAGGTAACAAACAGTCTCGGGAGGGCGCGTTTCGACGTATACGGCACCACGATTCCGCCAGACGCCACATTCTCACTGCGTATTGCTGACGGTGTAGTGAAGGGGTACGAATACAATGGGACGCTGGCACCCACGCACACCACTTTCTACGGTCTATACGATCGTTTTTACGCGCACAGTGGCACCGAATGGGACCTGCCCATGCGATGGCTGAGCCCACCTTCGTCATTCGACCTGTCGACGCCGCTCAATTTCGTCCTGACGGCCGACATCATCGGTGGGAACTCGGGATCGCCGGTAGTGAACAGGAATCTCGAGCTCGTCGGGTTGATCTTCGACGGCAATATCGAGAGCCTGCCGGGGGACTACATCTACGACCCACGCACCAATCGCGCGGTCGCGGTTGACACCCGAGGCATCCTCGAAGCATTGGACGACATCTACGACGCCGATCGAATCGTCCTGGAGCTTACCTCGGGCCGATTGGTGCCGACTGAATCTGAAGCAGACGCTGCCATGGTCGGAAGGAGATAGAACCGGCGTCCCCGGCGAAGAGCAGATAGTACATTCTCACAGCCGAGAAAGGCCGCTCCCCTGAGCGGCCTTTCTCGTTGTCGGTGTGTGCACGAAAAGGCAGGGGAGCATGCCCCGCGGTTCGCCTCCGCTGGCCGCTTTAGGTGAGCACTGCCACCACCGGCGCATGATCGGAGGGCTTCTTCCCCTTGCGTTCGTCCCGGTCCACGAACGCTTCGGAACAGCGATCGGCCAAGGGTTGCGAAGCGAGAATGTGATCGATGCGCAGGCCGTTCCCCTTGGGAAATGCGAGCATGCGATAGTCCCACCAGGAGTACGGGCCAGGCCCCTCGTGATGGAGGCGCATGGTGTCGATGAGCCCCCAGCTCATGAGGTCTCGCATCGCCACCCGTCCTTCCTCATGGCACAACACCGTGTCACGCCACTCATCTGGGTGCGCCACGTCACGGTCCTCCGGTGCCACGTTGAGATCACCGCAGAGCAGCACCGGATCGCCGGGCTTGAGGTTGCGTTCCAAGTAACCCTTGAGCCGCTGGAACCACTCGAGTTTGTACACCCACCGCTCAGTACCAACAGCCGTGCCCAAAGGCACGTAGGCGCAGAGGATGTGGATGCCTTGTATGGTGGCTGCGATGAGACGCGCCTCCTCGTCGGGGGTATCATCGCCCAGTCCGCGCTCGAGCCGGGTGGGCTCGAACCGACTGAGAATGGCGACGCCGTTGTATGTCTTCTGGCCAAACACCGACGAGTGGTAGCCGGCTCGCTCGATTCCATCGAAGGGGAATTTCTCGTCCTCGACCTTGATCTCCTGGAGGCAGACCACATCCGGCGCACGCCGCTCCAGCCACGGAAGGAGGCGCTGGATTCGCGCCCTGACGGAGTTGATATTCCAAGTCGCGACCTTCACCGCGGTACCCGGATCGCGATGCCCCCGGCCAAGAACCAGTCATCGGCGGCATCGTTGAGCCCGAGGCCGCCGCTGACGTCGAGCTGGACGTTATCACGAACCAGAAACGTCAGCCCGCCGTCCACTGACACGGGATCGGGAGAATCCTTCTCGAGCCCTGCCGATCCGAACACCTCCGCGAATGCTCCGACGCGGTCGGCGAGGGAGAAGCCGAAGGCGACCGAATAGAGACCCTCGGCCGTCGTGTCCAGAGACGCGTCGTCGGTTCCGGAGGTCGTCCACCGTAACCCGACGTTGTAACCCACGGACACACGATCGGAGAGGGTGTTCGTGGCGGCAACAAGGAATGCAGGATCCAGTCGTTCGCTCCCAAATCCACGTTCGCCGGTTGGAAGCGTCGTCGAGGCAATGACGGCGACCTGTGGCTGGCCGCGCTGCTCATCGACGAGTCGGACCTTGATCCCGAGGTCGAGGTCGCCAAAGCCGTCGTCGCTGGCCGAGATACCGCCCGCGCGCTCCTCAGCTCGCTGCCACCCGGCGAACCCCAAGCGGGCCTCCACCCGTTCGAGCACACCGATACGAACGAGGGTCGAGGGCAGGGTCAGGGTTCGAAGCCGGATCCCATCCTCGGCCGCATGGGTGAACGCGAGCCCCGATTCAATCTGCACGACTCCAGGCTCGATCGTCACCGCGGACTCCGTTTGATCGGGGCGATCGGCGACGAGGGGCTCACCAGTCTGGGCCAGGGCGGCCGAAGTCGTGAACTGGAGCATTCCGAGTACGTATAACCATCTGCATGACATGTCGTTACGCCGGAGAAGAGATATTAGGTTCATCTAACTATCTCATTAGGAGAGTCACATTACCCGTCGGCACCGGCTTCCGCAAGAGGGTCGGCTCATCTGCTTCGACCCGTCCTGCTCGTCAGAGGGGGCGCCGACTGGTAAGATTGGCGTCACGCTTCGAACTGGAGGCCGCCATCGACTCGCTTCCCTTGACCGGCAAGCACGCCCTGGTTGCCGGCAGCACTCGTGGCATTGGGCGGGCCTGTGCTTTCGAGCTCGCGCGCCTTGGCGCGACTGTCACACTGCTCGCACGGGATGAAGACGCCCTATCGCGCATTCGGGACCAACTGCTCACCACGTGGCCGACACCCCAGCACGACTATCTCGTCGCCGACTTCGGCAAGCCCGAGCAGGTGAAGCGGGTATCTCGGGACTACGCGCAGCACGTGGGGTCCATTCAGGTGCTCGTCAACAACACCGGGGGCCCCCCCGCAGGACCCATTTCGGAGGCGAAGCCGGAAGACTTCCAGGCTGCGTTCTCCGCTCATCTCCTCTGTAATCAACTGCTCGCGCAGGCGTTCATTCCCGGTATGCGAGACGGGAGGTACGGGAGGATCATCAATATCGTCTCGACGTCGGTGAAGCAGCCTATCCCCAACCTCGGCGTGTCGAATACCGTGCGCGGGGCTGTAGCGAGCTGGGCCAAGACACTGGCCGGAGAGGTCGCGCGCCACGGAATCACAGTGAACAACGTGCTCCCGGGTGCGACGCGCACGGAGCGCCTTCACTCGTTGATGGAAAAGCGGGCTCGCTCGGCGGGCGTCACGGTCGAGGAGATCGAGAACACGATGAAAGCCGAGATTCCAGCGCGGCGTTTCGCGCGGCCGGAGGAGATCGCTGCCGCCGTTGGCTTCCTCGCGTGCCCGGCTGCGGCATACATTACTGGCGTGAGCTTGGCGGTGGATGGCGGAAGGACGACTTGTCTATAGGAAGGGGCGAAGAAGAGGCAGCAGCGACGGGGAACCAGGACGACGTGCAATGATCCACATCAAGAACTACATCGGCGGAGAGCTGGTCGCGCCAGCCTCGAAGCAATACCTCGACAACGTGGAGCCGGCGACCGGGGATGTCTACTCCAAGGTGCCGGCCAGCAACGCGAGGGATGTCGACCGCGCGGTGGCCGCAGCTGAAGCGGCTTTTGGCGACTGGTCGCGGACGCCGATGGAGGAGCGCTCCCGGATTCTGTTGCATCTCGCCCGTCAGATCGAATGCCGATTGGAGGAGTTCGCCCGGGCCGAGTCTGTTGACACCGGGAAACCACTGAGCCTCGCGCGATCTATGGACATCCCGAGGGCGATCAAGAATTTTCGATTCTTCGCCACAGCAATCGTGCACTTCCGGTCCGAGGCCCATCCCACCGATTACGCTGCGCTCAACTTCACCCTGCGGCGCCCCCGAGGAGTGGTCGGTCTCATCTCCCCGTGGAACCTGCCTCTCTATTTGCTCTCGTGGAAAGTGGCTCCCGCCATCAGCGTTGGAAACACGGCCATTGCCAAACCGTCCGAGCTCACGCCGATGACGGCGCACATGCTGAGCGAGACCGCAATCGAAGCAGGACTCCCAGCTGGTGTGCTCAACGTGATACACGGCACGGGTCCGGGAGCCGGCGAGCCCATCGTCGCCCACCCACACATCACGACGATCTCCTTCACCGGCGGCACGGCGACGGGTGCGCGAATCGCGGCCAACGCGGCACCCATGTTCAAGAAACTCGCCCTCGAGCTGGGCGGGAAGAACCCGAACATCGTGTTCGCCGACGCCGACTTCGACGTGGCCTTGCAGGGTAGCCTGCGAGCTGCATTCGCAAACCAGGGGCAGATCTGTCTCTGTGGCAGCCGCCTCTTCGTCGAGAGGCCTATTTACGATGACTTCGTCGAAGGATTCGTCGCGGGTGCCAAGTCCTTGCGAATCGGGGATCCCCTGGAGGACGGTACGGAACAAGGGGCGCTGGTCTCGCGGGGACACTTCGAAAAGGTGATGGGGTACATCGAGCTCGCGCGCGAGGAAGGAGGCACCATCCGGTGCGGTGGGCGCTCAGCTGTGGAGCTTCCTGATCGGTGCCGAAGAGGGTTCTTCATCGAGCCTACAGTCGTGACCGACCTCGGTATCGACTGCCGCACCAATCAGGAAGAAGTATTCGGCCCGTTCGTGACCATCATCCCATTCGAGACCGAGGAGGAGGTTCTGGCCCTCGCCAATGGTACACCGTATGGACTCTCCGCCTCGGTTTGGACACAAAACCTCTCCCGCGCCCATCGCATGGCGGAGGGGCTGGAGTGCGGCACGGTGTGGGTAAACTGCTGGTTGTTCAGAGACCTCCGGGTGCCCTTCGGGGGCATGAAGCACAGCGGGGTGGGTCGGGAGGGCGGTGAAGAGGCGCTCCGGTTCTTCACCGAGCCGAAGAATGTCTGTGTGCAGGTGCCAGGGCTCGGAGTGCCCCGGGAGCAGGAAGCAAAAAGGGGGGCACGATGATTCCGCTCGCCTTCACGACACCTCGTGGCACCTGCGTCCTGCTCCATCTCGTTGCATGACCAATCGTCCCGCCGATATCACGAGCTCCCGCGCCCCCGAACCTGTTGGAGCTTTCCCCCACGCGAAGCGTGTCGGCAATCTCGTGTTTCTCTCGGGAATAGGTCCGCGCCAGCGCGGCACGAAGATGATCCCGGGAGCGACCGTCGATCACGACGGTAGGGTCGTCGACTACGATATCGAGGCCCAGTGCAGGGCAGTGTTCGAGAATGTCCGCACCGTATTGGAAGATGCAGGTACCGGGTGGGACAATATCGTGGACATCACGGTGTTCTTAACCGATATGAAGAAGGACTTTCCCACTTTCAACCGCCTCTATGCCGAATACTTCCAGAGCAATCAGCCGGCGCGAACCACAGTGGAGGTGAATCGCCTGCCCACCCCAATCGCCATCGAGTTGAAGGTGATCGCGACGATAGGGTAGACGCCAGCCACACGGGTGGCTGGTATCTGGCGACGGTGCGGGGCCAGAGGCGCCTCACACCAGAGCCCCTGCGGCGAGGTCAGGGAAGGGGGGAGCGCAACACCGCCCGGACGGGACTCGCGTCGAACCCCACCAGCTTGATGGGCAATGCGATCAACTCGTAGACCCCGGCCGGCACATCGGTCAGCACCAGTCCCTCCAGAATCGCAACGTCGTTTTCGAGGCACCGCTTATGTGCGGGGAGGTCCTTCGAGGCTGCGGGGTCCACGCTTGGAGTGTCGATCCCAACCAGAGCCACCCCGTGTCGGTGCAGGTGGTCGATGGCCTCGGGGGCGAGCGCCGCGAAATCGTCGTTCCAGGTCTGGTGATCGGGGAAGGTCTCCGTGGCCACGAGCACACGAGGTGACTCGATGTCATTGCCGATCTTCTCAGGAGTGACCAACCCCCCGAGCTTCACGTCTACTCTGATCACCTGACACGGTCCGACGTAGCGCTCGAGGTCTACCTGATCCACCGATGGCGCTCTCGCCCCGAAATGGCTCGGGGCGTCGGCGTGCGAGCCTATGTGCACGGTGGAATGGATGGTCGACAGCGTGAGGTGATCCCCGTCTCTCATGTCCATGAGGACTTCTCGGGAGAACGGCGTGTCGCCTGGGAATACGCTCGTGCCCGAGGAAACGGGCGGAGAGATATCGTACAGCACTCAGAGCCGCTCCCGGACCGCCCAGAGGTCTGGGAAGACAGGGCGGAACAGTGACTGTTTGAGGAACTCCACCCCGGTAGATCCTCCGGTCCCCCGCTTGTTGCCAATCGCCCGCTCCGCGAGCTTCACGTGGCGGTATCGCCACTCCTGAAATCCCTCGTCCAGATCGGTCATGAGCTCGAACAGGATCGCCACGTCGGGACGTTCTCTGTACAGGCGCAGGATCCCGTCTTGAACTCGAGGGTCTGGTCGGTTCGGCAACTTCGGATTCTTGGTTCGCAACGGCTCTGGGATTGTGACACCTTGATGAGCCAGGAAGTCGTAGAAATGATCCACGACTGAGCGCTCTTCGAGGCGTTGCTCGAGGCCAACACGCTGCGGCGTCCCTGGCTCGAACGCCTCAACCATCTTGGGCCGCTTGAAACCCAACAGGAACTCCACCTCCCTAAACTGCCACGACTGGAACCCCGACGCCGTCTCGAGGCGATCGCGGAATGCGGTGAAAGACATCGGGGTCATGGTCTCGAGGATATCGAGCTGTCCAACGAGCGTCTTCATGACAGTCCGGATACGTTTGAACGTGGCAATTGAGCCGAAGAGCTCGTTGGACGACAGGTCGCGCTTCACCTTCTCGAATTCGTGAAGCACGAGCTTGAACCAGAGCTCGTAGACCTGATGGATGATGATGAACAATAACTCGTCGTGCTCGGGTGGATCCGAGCGGACCTCCTGCAGATCGAGCAAGGCGTCGAGCTTGAGGTACTGAGAATACGTCAAATCCATCACCACTCTCCCCTCAACCCAAAGTGCCCAAGCGGGCGAATCGCCATGCAGGGAGTGCTGCCGACCCTTTCGCTTCCCTTACGGAGGCTCCCATCCGTCATCAATACCACCTCAGCTGAGCAGGAGAAACCCAACGAAGACGGCTACCGCTGCGAGCAACACCGGAGTGGCGATCTTCACTACAGCCCACTGTTTCTGGTCTCGCTGCACCGCTGTTGCGTAGGGTGTGAGGCTGAACGTCACCATCGAGTACAGGGGGATGAACCATCGAGGGAATGCGCGGTGCAGGACCTTCTCGAGCTTCTTCCTCGCGAGGAAAGCCCGAGATGCCACTTTGTCTCGCATCTCGATGAAGTTCCCAATGGCGAGATCAGCCAGCGCGTCGACATGTTCCTTTCGAATTCGCTCGTACGCAACAAATACTCGTTCCCAATCGGGGGCGTGCGCCCGGAGACATCGATCGAGGACGACGCAGTCTTCAAATGCCGCGTTCGCGCCCTGTCCATAGAACGGAACCACGGCATGACAGGCGTCTCCGATGAGCACGATGCGGTCCTGATAGTACCATGGATGGCATCGAACGGTGACCAACGAGCTGGTGGGATTCTGAAAGTAGTCCTCCGCCAGCGTGGGCATCAGCGGGACGGCGTCCGCAAAGGCCCCTCCGAAAAAGGCTCGAACATCGCTCGCAGTCTGGAGTGCTGAGAAGCTATTCGGACCGTCGAAGGGCCAGAAGAGCGTGCATGTAAACGATCCGTCCTTGTTGGGGAGGGCGATCATCATATACCCGCCTCGGGGCCAGATATGGAGTGCGTTGGACTCCATCGCGAATGTCCCGCCAGGGACCGCCGGGATCGTAAGCTCCTTATACCCATGCTCAAGGTACGCCTGCTGGTAGTCGAAGCGGTCGACGCGGTACATCTGGCGGCGGGCGACGGAGAATGCTCCATCGGCCGCCACGACGACGCCACCCTCCACCGTCGTCGACTCGCTGCTGGCAATGTCGACCAAAGTCACGGCACGCGAATCCAGATCAACGTCGACACACCTCTTCCCGAAGCACAGTTGCACGTTTGGATACGCAGCGGCCGCCTCGATCAGTAGTAGATTGAGTCCGTTTCGTGAGACCGAATTGATGACCTGCGACTCCGAAACGCCATACGGTTGAAAGGTGAGCTTTCCACCTTCGTCGTGCATCATCCGGCCCCGCATGGGGACTGCCATATCGAGCGCCTGGTCCGCGAGGCCGACCTGCCCCAGAGCATGGAGGCCGCGGGTGGAGATGGCGAGGTTGATCGAGCGTCCGCCGGCGAGTGGGTCGGCGCGGGGGTCGGGCCGCATGTCATACACCAGGACCTCATACCCCTCGCGACCCAGGTAGCTCGCCATGAGCGCACCGGCGAGGCCCGCACCCAGGATCGTGAACCGCTGATCGCCTCGTCCTGTCATCCTTTTCGGGGCGACTGCGAGCCAGAGTACTGTGCCAGTGCTTCCCGCAGGATCAGCCCGAAGCGCCAGACCTCATGGAAGGTGTTGTAGAGAGGTACGGGTGCCACACGAATGACGTCGGGCTCTCGAAAGTCCGCCATAACTCCGCGTGCTGAGAGGGCGTCGAACAGCGCGGCAGCATCTCTCTCGATGCGGAGAGAAAGTTGGCATCCCCGCCATTCGGCAGAACGAGGGGTGATTACCTCGAGGGTGGTGCTCTGGGTCCCGTCTACGAGGTACTCGAGGAAGCCGGTCAGCCTCAACGACTTCTCGCGGAGAGCCAACATGCCGACCTCTGAGAAAATCGCAAGCGAGGGGCGCAGCGCGGCCATTGACAGAATCGGGGGGTTGCTGAGCTGCCAGCCATCTACTCCCTCTCGCGGAATGAACTCCGTGGACATTCTGAATCGCGTTTCCGGATCGATCCCCCACCAGCCGGCAAGCCGCGGAATCGCGGGGTTCCGACCATGTCGCTCGTGGACGAAGGCCCCACCAATCGATCCGGGTCCTCCATTCAAGTACTTGTACGAGCACCAAATGCCAAAATCCGCATCCCACTCGTGGAGCGCCAGAGGAACGTTCCCAACGGCGTGGGCGAGATCGAACCCGACGACACATCCCCGACGCCGAGCGGCAGCGGCAATCCGCCGCATGTCGAGGAGCTGCCCCGTGTAGTAGTTCACACCCCCCAACAGCACGAGAGCTATCTCTCGCCCTCGTTCCTCGAGCGTGGCCTCGACATCTTCGGTGCGGAGGGTGTTCTCGCACTCTCGAGGCGCCGCCACCACCAGCGCGTCGGCCACGTCGTACCCGTGCCAGGCAATCTGAGACTGCACGGCGTAGCGATCGGAAGGGAACGCGTTGTCTTCTACGAGGATCTTGTGTCGGTCCGGTGATGGTCGATAGAACGAGGCCATCATCAGATGGAGATTCACCGTGAGGCCGTTCATTGCCACCACTTCGTGCGGCAGTGCGCCGGTCAGCTCGGCGAAGGGCTGCCGGAACTCTTCATGATACGAGTACCAAGGGGTCCTCGCCCCGAAGTGCCCCTGCACCGCCAGTGTCGCCCAGTCGTCGAGCTCTTGGACCACCAGCGCCTTAGCCGTTTTGGGCATGAGCCCCAGGGAGTTGCCGCAGAAGTAGATGGATGGCTCGCCGCGGTCGCCGCGAGGCATCGCGAACCGCTCACGATACGAAGCGAGACGGTCGTCGGCGTCGAGCCTCCGCGCGAATGCTTCGTCCGCCTGGTACGCACGCTCTGATGACGGTCTTGGAGCGTCCATGTCAGCGCACGAAATGATCGTGCCCGAGCCCGAGAAATTCCAGCGCCGTCCCGCTAAGCAGGCGGTTCCTGACTGATGGCAGAAGGTCGTCCATCGATTCGATGAGGCTTCCGGGTATCTCCTCGCCGAGCGGGAACGGATAGTCCGACCCCAGGGCTATGCGTTCCACGCCAATCAACTTGATCAGATTCCGCAAGGCATCGGGGTCGTGCACCAGGGAGTCCGTGTAGAACGATCCAAGGTAGGACCTGGGGTTCCCATGGCAGTCCACGGCGCAAAGGTCGGGACGAACCCGAAACCCGTGCTCGATACGCCCAACGGTGCCCGGAAACGAGCCCCCACCGTGAGCGAATCCGACGCGGAGCTCAGGAAGGCGTTCCAACACGCCACCGAAGATCATCGAGCAGATGGCAAGGGCCGTCTCCGCGGGCATCCCCACCAGCCATGGGAGCCAGTACTTGGGCATTCGATCGCGCCCCATCATGTCCCAGGGGTGCACGAAAACCGCTGCACCGAGCTCAGCCGCCGCCTCGAATACGGAGAAGAGTTCGGGAGCGTCCAAGTTCCACTCGTTCACGTGAGTTCCGATCTGGACGCCGGCAAAACGCAGATCATTGACGCAGCGCTCCAGCTCTCGGATCGCCAACCCGGGAGCTTGCATCGGCAGCGTACCGAGGCCCGCGAAACGATTCGCATGGTCGCGCACGACTCCCGCGATATGATCGTTCAGGAGTTGGGCGAGATCGAGCGCGTGTTCCGGCTTCGCC
Organism: Gemmatimonadota bacterium; assembly: GCA_039591615.1. GTDB lineage: Bacteria > Gemmatimonadota > Gemmatimonadetes > Gemmatimonadales > GWC2-71-9 > JBDHDH01. The sequence continues at coordinate 27,752 of JBDHDH010000014.1, forward strand.
CAGTAGCTGAACATGATGGGCACCGTGGAAAGAACCTGCACGGTGACGCCGTGGCTGTCGCACTCCTCGAGGCGTCGCTCGGGCGACCAGCAGTTGTCCTTCACTTCCCGGAACCGGCGATCATCGATCATCATGCACGCACAGCCGGTACCGGTGTGCTCCAAACGCACAAACCCCCCGTAACCGTACCGGTCTCGCAGATCCGGCCAGCGTTCCGGGAGGATATGCGTGTGGATGTCGATCTTGAGGCGCGTCGCCACCCGCCGGGCGCTCAGGTCGCCTTCGCCGGAGCGGGCACCTCCATGACAGTGCCACAGCTCTTGCAGGTCCGCAACTTCTCCTCGCCGTAGAACTTCTCGATGATTGGCTTCAGCTGTGTCCCGAGATCCACCAGCTCGAACGACGCATCGAAGAGGAGACCATCACAGGAATCACAATACCACTGGAGATGATCGAGCTCACCAGAGCGGCGTTGACGTTCAACGACGAGTCCAACAGTGTTCGGAGGACGCTGCGGCGAGTGGGGCACGCGAGCTGGTAAGAGAAAGATGTCGCCCTCGCGAATCTCGATGTCGCGTTTCTCACCGTTTTCGATAACCCGAACGGTGATATCTCCTTCGAGCTGATAGAACAGCTCTTCACCTTCCTCTACATGGAAATCCTTCCGTTGATTCGGCCCACCGACGACCATTACGAGAAACTCACTGTCTTTCCACACCATCCGGTTTCCAACGGGCGGCTTCAGGTAATCCCGGTGGTCCTCTACCCACTGCTTGAGATTCAGTGCTGAGCGTTGAGCCATGGTCTGAACCCTCCGATCGCCTTCTTACTCATGATGTTGGTGTTTCTTTGTGTTTAGCATGTTGCCGCCCGTGCGGCAAGGCGGGAAAGGACACGGGGGTGCGCATAGCCAGGTGCACAGATCCTACCAGCAGCAGTGGCGTGGAGTAGATCCCGGCCAGCCGCTCGCCAAAATAGAGGGACCCCAGGAGGTGAAGAAGCCCGTTGGCAAACATGATGATTGCAAAGGCATGGGACAGCGGCGTCATCCCTTGAGCGCCTCGTCGGACGAGGGGCGTGAGGGCTGTGAGACCCCCCACCGCCACGATCAGGCCGGCCAGCCACGTGCCAAAAGAGAAGGTCGGGAGAGCAAAGAGAGGGACCCATTCCCGCAGTGCCGACACGGCGGGATTGTAGAATTCCAGAAAGCCGTTGAGCCCTTCATCCAGGATGTGAACCGCGAGAGCCCCACAGAGGAGAAGCCACGCACGAGCATGGGCTTGGTGGCTCGGCAGCTCGAGGGTGCCGCGCCCAAGCTCCGTCATTAATCTCCGTACCGTAGCGTCTCGCCCGGCTCCATCACCTTCACCTCAACACCCTTCGGCCTGAAGCCCGAGGCATCCTGCGCGAGCAATGGCCACGTCTTGTAGTGGATGGGGACAGCGATCCTGGGCTGAATCCACTCGGCGGCTTTGGTCGCGAGCTCTGGACCCATGGTGAACCGGTCGCCAATCGGGATGAGAGCGATATCGGGCCGGTAGATTTCGCCGATCAGCTTCATGTCCCCGAACAGTGCCGTATCTCCACAGTGGTAGACGGTCACCCCGCCGAGGTTCACGACGACGCCACAGGGCATGCCCATGTACCGACCATCGTAGGAAGACGAGTGAAACGCTTGCGTGAACGCTATCCAGCCGAAGTCCGTGGTAATGCGTCCTCCGGGATTACCGGGGTCGGCGTTCACTCCCTCCTCACCGAGGTATTCCGCGATCTCGAAAGCCGCGAACACCGTGGCCCCGTTGGCCTTAGCGATGGAGATGGTGTCGCCGAAATGGTCAGCGTGCCCGTGGGTCAGGGCAATGTACTGGCAGCGGACATCATCCGGCTCGATCGCAGCCGCCGGATTACCAGTGAGAAAGGGGTCGATGGCCAGGCCGAGCGTCCCGTCATCCACCAGGACTGCCGCGTGCCCAAGGAACGTGAGGGTGATCCCCATGAGTTGCTCCGGAAGCGATTATGGATTGCAACGATGTGCGAGTCTCGTAGCCAACGTCGGGAACTGCCTGAATGATAACGGTCGGAACCGGGAGGCGCAGAGAGGCGAACGAGGTGGGTTGCGGGCCGTCAGCCCTCGGGACGAGAGACCCTAAGGCGCACCGAGGGCTGACGATCCGGGCGGGAGTTACGCGGTCATGCGTCCTGTCCCGCCGCAGTAGGAGCAACGCCCCGGCCTGGGTCGGAGGCCGTACGGCCCGCCAGCACCACGCCCACCACAAAAGGGGCAGGGCTCGTTGCGCTCCAGAAAGGCCGCAAGCTCACGGCCGAACTCTAGTCGCTTGCGCTCCTCGAGACACGGACCGTCGTGATCAGTAAAGCACCGATCGCACCAAGACATGGCTGGCCTCCCGGTGCGGAGGGACCGCGCTCGCGGCGCTGCGAGTGGGCCTTTCCGCTTGGATCAGCAATTGGCAATTTCCGGGCCCACTGACACGGCCCGATTCACGACCGCATCCGGGCGCCTGCTCGTTGCTCGCCCTCGACACTTGGAGACACGTCACCACGCAGATGAGCGACTTGGTGGAATGTCCGGCGAGGATGTACCTTCCCGGAACCGCCAGTTCGGAGGCTGAAGATGCGATCCGTTGCCGCGTTGCTGCTCGTTCCCCTTGTGTTCCTTAGTTGGGTCATCGTCGACCGGGCAACCGGGGTCGACATCCAGGAGTGGCAGGTTCCATGGGAGAACAGTCGCCCCCGCGACCCCTATGTAGATGGTCAGAATCGCGTTTGGTTCGTCGGCCAGCGCGCCGATTATGTGGCGATGCTCGATCCGGAGTCAGGGGAGTTCAAGCGGTTTGAACTCGAATCCGGCGCTGGCCCGCACAACCTCATCGTCGACACCGATGGGTATGTCTGGTACGCAGGTAACCGGGCGGCTCACATCGGCAAGCTCGATCCGCGCACCGGCGAGATCACCAAGTTCCCCATGCCAGACGCGGCTGCCAGGGATCCCCACACACTCGTGTTCAACAGCGAGGGTGACATCTGGTTCTCGGTGCAAGGAGGGAACTTCGTCGGGAAGCTCACCGTGTCTTCCGGCGCCGTACAGCTCGTCCGCGTTCCCACCGCTCGCGCTCGTCCCTACGGCATCGTCATCGATCAACATGACCGTCCCTGGTTCACGGAGTTCGGGGCGAACAAGCTGGGCACCGTCGATCCAAGCACGATGGAACTCGAGGAGATCGAGCTGCCTCGGGAAGGCGCCCGGCCGCGCCGCCTCGAAATCACGTCCGACGGCACGGTCTGGTATGTGGACTACGCTGAGGGCTACCTCGGCCATTACGACCCCGCAACGGGAGCGGTCGAAGAGTGGGCGACACCGAGCGGCGCCTCCTCACGACCTTACGGCATGGCCGTGGATGACCGGGACCGGGTGTGGTTCGTCGAGTCGGGCCCCGATCCCAATCGCTTCGTCGGCTTCGACACGCAGTCGCGAGAGTATCTGGACACTACAGAGATCGCATCCGGAGGCGGCACGGTTCGTCACATGTACTATCACGCTCCCACTCGCACGATCTGGTTTGGCACCGACGCAAACACCATCGGGCGGGCGCAGGTCCCGTAACGCCCTTCGGGCCGGCGGCATCGGCGCCCTCTGCGGCAGCCTACTCGGGTTGTCGGCCGCAGGGGGCGCCCCACCGCTGTACAGCGAGGGACCGCCGCTCGGGCACACCGGTGGCTTCGATGAGCCCACCTGCCGTCGCTGCCACTTCGATCAACCCATCAACGATCAAAGCACTCGGGTACTAGTCGGGGGAATCCCCGGCACGTACGTGGCCCGTGAGCGGTACCGCATCACGGTGACGCTGCATCGGCCGAACCTCGGCCGCGGGGGGTTTCAGATGGCCGCTCGCTTCCTCGGAACGAAACAGGCCGGCCGGCAGGCAGGCACGCTCCGCTCGTTGGACCGCAGGGTACAGGTCACGTGGGATCACAGCACAGGCATCCAGTATGTCGAGCACACCCGTTCCGGGTCGGTGGTTACGAAGCCCGACACGGTGACCTGGACCTTTGAGTGGGAGGGACCAACCGAGGGCGACGACACCGTGGTGTTCCACCTCGCCGCGAACGCCGCCAATGATGACGCTTCCGAATTTGGGGATTTTGTTGTCGTGCGACGCTTGTTCGCTCATGCCGGCGGCCAAGCCGCGCCTCACGACGCCCTTCCTCAACTACTGACATGGCGTCGAGCGAGCGCACACCGCCTCAATCCGCATGGCGACATCTCTCGTGGTATGATCAGGTGCCTGGTTTGGCTCACGCCTTCACGACGCCCAGGGGTATGAGTCGCGCGACCTTACGCGCCAGCCCCGCGCGGTGGACCACGTCCACGACAGCGTCCACATCCTTGTACGCGTGCGGTGCCTCCTCGGCGAGCTCCGGGGTTCGTGGACAGCGGACTACAATGCCTCGCGCTTCGAGGTCCTTTCGCACCTGACTTCCAGGCTTTATCCGTTTCGCTGCTCGACGACTCATGGCGCGCCCAGCACCATGGCACGCGCTGCCGAAACTCGCCCTCATGGCCTTTTCGGTTCCCGCTAGAACGTACGACGCCGTTCCCATGCTGCCGGGGATGAAGACGGGCTGGCCCACACGGCGATACGGCTCGGGCGTCTCGGGATGACCGGGGCCGAACGCTCGCGTCGCGCCCTTCCGGTGAACTACCACCAACTCCTGCTCATGCTCTTCGAGCTTCGCCATGTTGTGGGCGACGTCGTACACAATGCGTAGCTGCCCCTGGCTGCCCAGGACCCGCTCGAACACCCTGCGTGCCGTGTGGGTGATGACCTGTCGATTGCAGAAGGCAAAGTTCGCCGCGGCGCACATCGCCCCGAAGTACGCCTTCCCTTCCGTGGAGGTGAACGGTGTGCACGCGAGCTCTCGGTCGGGAAGCTGGATTCCATAGCGCGACATCGCGGTGTCCATCAACCGCACGTAGTCCGTGCAAACCTGGTGGCCGAGCCCGCGGGATCCGGTGTGAATGAGAACGGTTAGCTGACCCTTGCGGAGGCCGAGAATGGCGGCCGCCAGCTCGTCGAACACTTCCTCCACGACCTGTACTTCCACGAAGTGGTTGCCGGAGCCAAGCGTGCCGAGTTGATTCCGTCCCCGGTTCTTGGCCCGAACCGAGACGGCACTGGGATCAGCGGCACTGAAGCTACCGTTCGCCTCGATCGTGGGTAGATCGTCGTCACCGGCCAGCCCGCGATCCACCAGCAAGCTGCACCCTTCTCCGAGCACCCGGTCGAGCTCTGTGTCGCTGAGCGGCAGTGCACCGCCTCGACCCATTCCCGAAGGGATACTGCGACTCAGATCGTGCACCAGAGACTCGATCTTGTCGTGGCAAGCCGAAGCGCGCAGCTCCGAGGCAAGCAGTCGAACGCCACAGTTGATGTCATACCCGACACCGCCAGGAGAGACAATTCCCTCGCTAGCTTTGAACGCAGCGACCCCACCAACGGGAAACCCGTAGCCCTCATGAACGTCCGGCATCGCGTAGACGTAGCCTGTAACGCCAGGTAGGGTTGATACGTTCACCACTTGGTCGAGCGAGTGATCCATCGTGACCTTCGGCCAGAGCTCGCCGTCGGCGTAAACGCGCGCTGATACCCGCATATCCTCGCGCGCCGACATCGGGATCTCGACCAGCACCGGGCTCAACCGGACGAATGGGAGGTTTGCCGTGACGGTTGTCATAGGTCGAAGATCACTTCCCCCTGTAACACCCCCTCGACTTCTTCCACCTGCAGACGGTGATGCGTGGTGGCCTTCACAAGCGAGGGTGCTTCCCTGACTGGCACACCCCGGATCCGTGCCCGCACACTCGTCTCCGAGATTTCCACCACATCAAACTGCACCGGGACCCAGCACTCGGTCTCGGCCACGTAGAGAATTTCGTTCAGCCAGTCCACCAGAAGCGCCTCGCGATCGGGGGATGACACCATGATCTCTCGCACCCGATCGTCCCGGCTCGCTGCGGCCCCGCGCAGCAGCAGTTGGCTCAACGCACTGCCGGCCTCTGCAAACAACGCCCCCAAAGAAGGGGCGCGTACGCGCAGCTGGAGCTCGGACGTGTGATCGAGAAACTCATGAAACCGGCCCGAGCTCCTGTTTGACTCAGCGATGCTCCTCGACGAGGAAGGAGATCTTTGCGTTGATTCGGTACTCCGTGATCTTGTCACCGTCCACGGTACATGAGAAGTTGTCCACCCACACAGACTTGACGTTCTTGACGGTCTTTGACGCTTCCTTCACTGCAGTGCGAACGGCGTCGTCGAACCCTTTTTCCGACTGCGCGATCACCTCGATCACCTTCACGATGGAACCCATGAACGCACCTCCGTGTGAAGAGGATGTAACAAGCGTAATCTCGGTAAGCCCGAATGAAGTCCCGGTGATCCACTCCTAAGACTGTCTTTAGAAAGATTCCTCTATTTTCCTTGAATAGGCCACGTGGAGGATCGCAAGGCGGAGCTACTGGAACCGAGAGCAGAGACTTGACACACATCCCCATCATCGCCCACCACACCGCTGCTCCGACCAGCCGGCAAGTCAGCCGTGCTGAAACGCTCGCGACCACACTGGCCAGCGAGCAGCCCGAGCTCACGATCAGGGACGCGTTCCGCTCCCTGGTCCCGGAGCATATCGGTGACGCGCCAACGCTGCATCTTGACGACCTGAGCACGATCGTTCAGCTCGATCGCTATTACGACGTGACGTTTCTCGAGGACCGTACCCATCTTCGCGCGACCGACGGTGACATGGTGGCGAGCTGTGCGGAGCCGAATGCAGCGTTCGAAGAGGAGTCGCGGTGCGGTTTCTCGCTCGAGCTCCGGAGCAACCCGATCGAACGCCCGAACAGTCCCGTTGTGGGCGAACGCCCAGTGGCCATACACAAAAGGATGGGTGTTGGCCAATGCCGCTCCGCCCACCGTCGCCCGGCGCACATGGGCTAGGACCGTTTTCGCGTACAGACGCTCAGCCGTGACACTGAAGTGGAGATCCTCGTAGGCCGCTCTATCCCGCCGCTCCATCTTGGGCGTGGCATCCTCGTAATACCCAACGCCCCACCCGTCTGGATGCGAGGTCCCTCTCAGGTCGGCGCGGCTCTGGGACATGAGAGCGTTTTGGGCGTAGACGAGCGTGCACTCGACCTTCGTGGGTTCGTTTGCCCGGAATCCGTAGAGCCGACACATTCTTCGGGTGCAGGGTCAGGTCGAGCGGTGTCTCGTTTCGGTGGGTAGTTCGGTCCAGTGACGGCCCTGGGCGCGCAGGCTAACCAGTCGCCCCAACATAGCCTGCCGTACGGAGGGATCGAGGACATCAACGTGACCCAGCAGACTCCCACAGCTGAGGGCGTGTTCCAGTGCCGTCTCCACCTGCGCCACGAGGGCCCGTTGCTCTCCGTGCAGACGCGGCGTGGTGCGCTCACGAGCGAGCAAGGTGCGAATGGCATCCTGACCTTGCGTATGTTCGTGATAGAGTTGGTCTACGAAGTCCGACCCGAGCAGCGTTTCGAGTGTCGGGTAGAACACGGTCTCCTCGAACTCCATGTGAGGACCGGCAGCTCGGTCCAGCTCACTCGCCGCCGTCCTTGCCGCCGTGACGTCGTTTTCTTTCAACGCGCCGAGGAGCCTCATCAATCCACGGGTGAGATGTCGATGGTCCTCGAGGAATGCGTCTCGCAATGCCGATGATCTCGGTTTCACGTGACTGGCCCGGGTAGCGCTTCGATGACTCGCATCAACCTCGTACACGGGAGCTTAACTGGCGTTAAGAGCCCGTTGAACCGTTCTTCACGAACACGTGAGCATGTTTCCGGTGTCCGCACATGACGATTGAGCGAGTTGGGATGGTCAACGTATTCCAGCCGATCGTTGCCGGCGTTGACGGTTCGCCCGCCGGTGCGTTGGCGGGCGCGGTGGGCTGGCGTATGGCCCAGATGGGAGGCGCCCAGTGCCTCCTCATCCACGCCGTGCGTAATCTGATGATCCCCCCGGGTGGGGTTCCGGGGATGGCCGATGAAAGCCTGCTCCGCAACACGATACTCCGCGGCGCTCGGGAGCGACTACTCGAGACTCTGCAAGGCAACGTACCCGAAGACAGCTTGGGGTCGGTCGAAGTCCGCGTCGGTGCGGCGGCGCGGGTGCTATCGGAGGTCGCGGCAGAGCGGGATGCCGGACTCATCGTCGTCGGGGGGAAAAGACACCCGACGTTGCGATGGCTCGGTGGAAGTACAGCACACCAGTCGGTCCGCATTGCCCACGTTCCCGTCCTGATCACGACAGATACCGCCACGGCGATCAAGCGAATTCTCGTGGCGGTGGATCTCTCCCGAGTGGCAGCCATCGCGCTCGAGACGGCCGAGCGTTACGCGAGGCTGTTCAACGCAGAGCTCCGTGTTATGCACGCCATCGAGGATGTGCCATTCGCCCTGGACTATCCGGCATTGGTCGACCCCGACGCCCTCACGGCACGGGTATCGGAAGTTCTGGAGCAATCCGTGTGGCCCGAGATCACCTACCCAGGTGCCGAGCGGGTCATTCGACATGGCGCCCCGAAAGCTGCCATCAAAAGTGAGGTGAATCGCTGGGGAGCGCATCTGGTAGTGGTGGGATCCCATGGGAAGGGTTGGGTGGATCGACTGTTGCTTGGGAGTGTGACGGAGCAGCTGATCAGCTCACTTCCGACATCTCTCCTGGTCGTGCCGATGTGCGATCGTGAGAGCACTGCATCTTCATAGCTGCCCTCATCGCAGCCGCTCGGGTTTCAAGACGAAGGCGAGCCCCAGCTCCAATATCACGATGCTACTTGCCAGGTTGAGCCGGCCCCGCCACCACGTCTTTGGGTACTCGCCAGCCTAGAGTGATGATCGCGATGGCGAGCGCTATCGTGTGGTCTAGAACATCGGTAGCATCTCCTCGCCCGACGTGCTCGACCGAGCGCAATCGTCGCATCCTATCGCGTCGATCCGTACTTGCGCAGACCCGGGAATGTGCAGCACGGCACGGCTGCTTCGAGACCACCTGTGCCGGTGAGGACCCATGGATCCGGCCGTTATCCAGATCGCTTTCATTCTCCTGTTGATTGTCGCGAACGGCGTTTTTGCCATGTCCGAGATCGCTGTGGTGTCGGCGAAACGACTTCGACTCGAGCAACGCGCGGACGAAGGCGACACCGGAACGCATGCCGCGCTGGAGCTGATGAAGTCGCCAAGCCGTTTCTTCTCGACCGTTCAGCAGAGAGCCCGCAGGAAACGATGCGTGAGCTCACCACCAGCGGCCTCCCGAGCCTTTCCGAGGAATCGGCGCCGGATCGACAAGGTCCTGGGGAAGCCCACGGCGCTCGATGCACCTGCCGTCGACTAAGACCGAGAGCCACGTCGCCACCAGATCGCGCGACTAAAGAGCTCTGCAAACCCCCAAGCCACGAGGACAGTCCCGGCCACCCATGCCCAGACGGCCACGGAGAGGCGCACGGTATCGAAGGCCTCCATGAGCACGGGAACCCACACGACGGGCAACTGAATGGCGAAGCTAACCACGACGGCAAGATGCAAGAGGACGTTGGTCGGGGGCCGGAGGTCTGTACGGCGTGCCGGGTAGGCGAAGAGCAGCTGTCCCGCAGCCATGAAGAGGAATGTCGACGTTCTGGTGACTTCCAGCGACTGGCCCACAAGGGCCGGCAGAAGTCCCAGGATCGCGAAGGCCGCCATGGCCTTGACGGTACCCGAGAGGACGATGAATCGCAGAGACAGTGTGTCGAGCAGTGGCGAGGCAGGGTCCCGGGGCGTGCGCTGCATCACCCCAGGGTTCCGATCCACACCCAGTGCAAGCGCGGGAGCGCCATCGGTGACCAAGTTGATCCACAGCAGTTGTGCCGCCGTGAGTGGCAAGAGGAGATTTCCTGCCGCGTCGCGCAGACCGATGAGGAAAGACGCGAACGCACCGAGGGTGACGACCAGCACCTCCGAGAGATTCGTGGAGAACAGGAAGCGAATGAACTTCTGGACGTTCTCGTAGATACTCCGACCCTCCTCGATGGCCGCGACGATGGTGGCAAAGTTGTCGTCCAACAACACAACGTCAGCGACCTCACGCGTGACATCGCTCCCGCGTTCCCCCATGGCCACGCCGACGTCCGAACGCTTGAGCGCCGGGCCGTCGTTCACACCATCTCCGGTCACGGCCACGATCTCACCGTCCGCCTTGAGGGCCTCCACGATTCGGAGTTTGTGTTCCGGATTGACGCGAGCGAAAACGTGCACCTCGCTCAACACACGGCGCAGCTCGACTGGCGGAAGGGCTTCGAGATCGGCGCCGCTCACGACCTTCACGTCAACGATGCCAACGGTCCTAGCCACAGTCAGGGCGGTTGCCGGATGGTCCCCGGTGATCATGATGACGCGGATCCCGGCTTCCCGCGCCCGGCGAACCGCGTCGGGTACTTCCGGGCGGGGCGGATCCCAGAGCAGCACCAGGCCCAGCCAGTTGAGGTTTGTCTCGCGCTCCCCTTCTCCCCACGCCAGAGCGAGGAGCCGGTATCCCTCGGCGGCGTATGCTTCCACCTTCTCACTCCACGAAACCCGCTGATCTTCGGCCATGTCGCACCGCCCGAGAACCACCTCGGGCGCGCCCTTCAGGTAGCTGTTGCTGCGTCCGTCCTCGGTCACGGTGGTACGCATGAATTTCCAAGCGGAATCGAAAGGGCGACCGGACACGCGGGGGCAGTCCGCGCGCATCGCCTCGGGATGACGACCACGGTCCTGAGCGTGCCGTAGAAGGGCGATCTCGAGCGGATCCCCTGCGCCGGTGTCGGCCTCTGCTTCGTTCGCCAGCACCATCGTCCGAAGCGCGCGCTCCAGCTCGGGCGTGTCGAGCTCGCGAACCTCCATGCGGTTTTCGGTGAGGGTCCCGGTCTTGTCCGTGGCGATGACCGTCACCGAGCCCAGCGCCTCCACCGCCGCGAGCTTGCGGACGACGGCTTTGCGCTTCGCGATGCGTTCCACGCCGAGTGCCAGCGTCACAGTGAGCACAGCCGGCAACCCCTCCGGAACCGCGGCCACGGCAAGGGCGACAGCAAAAAGGAACACATGGCCGATCCGATCAATGCCCTCCACCCAGATACCGCCTGCGGTGATCAGCACGGCCAGGCCCAGGATCCAGCGAGCCACTCGATGCCCGAACGCCTCGAGGCGGCGCTCCAACGGCGTTCGCTCCGCCTTCACGCCGCCGAGCAGGGTGGCGAGCCGTCCCATCGCACTCCGGGGTCCCGTGCGCGTGATCTCGAGATACGCTTTCCCACGAAACACCAGGGTTCCGGCGAGGCCCTCGTCACCCACCGACTTCTCAACGGGCAGCGACTCGCCGGTGAGCACCGATTCGTCGACGGAGAGGTTTTCCGCCGACTGTACCCCCGCATCGGCCGGCACACGATCACCGGCCTCCAAACGAATGATGTCTCCCGGGACGATCTCTCGGTTGTCTATTTGTACGAGCTTCCCGTCCCGAAGCGTCCATACCCGTGGGGCAGTCAGCTGCTCCAGCTTCTCCAGCGCACTCTCGGCCTTCCGCTCCTGCCAGACTCCGAGACCGGCGTTCAACACCAGGATCACCGCGATCGTGACGGCTTCGAGAGGGAGGCGTTCCCTTCCTGCGGTCACCCACACCACGAGGTCGACTGCGAGCGCGAAGAGCAGAATGTAGATGAGTGGGCTCTGGAACTGCCGAACGAAACGGTGCCAACTCGGTTCCGGCGGTGTTGCTGGCAGGTCATTCGGTCCGAAACGCTCAAGCCGGGCCTCGGCCTCCCTGGTGGACAGACCCTGGGGAGGAGTCGCCCGCCGGGAGGGAGTCATGGCGTCTGCGTCATGGACCCGTGACCCGATAGGTCGCGAACAGTCCCGCCAAGTAGGCGAGGATCATGAACACGGGCCCTGGCTCGAGCATCCAAATCCGACGCTCCGCCTTGTTCATGAGGTCGAGCATCGCGAGGCTCATGAGCAGCACGCCGAAGAGTGCACCCACCACGAGACCAGGGTCCACACCCGCCAACATCGCCCCGGGCCCGTGTACGAGATCGAGCGGTACGAGCGCCGCCATGTTGAAGCAGTTGCTTCCCAAGAGATTGCCAACGGCCAGGTTGTAGGCCCCGGCCCGCACACCGGCATACGACACGGCCGCTTCCGGCAGCGAGGTCGTCACGGCGAGGAAGACCATCCCGGCGAAGCCCTGCGAGATACCCAGTTGGTCCGCCAGCTCCGTCGATGAGGAAGCAAGGTACGGCGCCGCAACCAGGATCACGAGCGCCGCCACGGCGAACCCGACCACTGCGCGGCGAAGCGCCGCGCGGCCGGGTCTTGCCTCGGCGACCTCGGTCGGCGTCCTGAAAGGTGGTGCCTCGCGATTGCGATGGAGGAGCCGCATCCCAGCCGTATAGGCTAACGCGATGACCGCCGTGGACCATCCGAAGGGAAGGGGACCGAGAACCCGGCCGGTCACGACACCCAGGGCAGCCACAACCGTGAGGAAAACCCCCAGCGTCGCAATCAGCGACTGGTTGATTGCGACCCGCATCAGCAATCTGGGCTGCCGGCTCATGAGGTCGGCGATGGCGAGGATGAGCATATTTGCCATGCTCGACCCAAACAGATCGCCGACCGCCAAGGACGGATTGGCTTGCAGGACGGCGTTGATGTCCGTGACGAGCTCTGGAAGGGACGTCGCGGCCGCCACCAATATCGCGCCCACCCACATCCCACCCAATCCAGTCCCCTCGGCGATGGTATCGCCATCCTTGGCCAGGCGGATGCCGGCACTGGCAACCGCCGCCGCGCTGACAGCAAAGATGAGCCATGCGGGCACGTCGGACGCTCCTTGCGATGCCACGACTGCCGCTCACGACAGCCGTAGTCTCCCGGACGGGATACTAGCTGGGCGTCCTCGTCACGTCGACCACGCTCGAAGCGCGGGCCACGTGGGACGCCCATGGGGGGTGCACGAGATCCAGCTCGGGTGGAGCTACTTGATCGGGATGACGGTGCTGGCCTGTGGCCCTTTGTGCCCCTCCACTGTCACGTAACGCACCGACGACCCGATCGAAAGCCTTCCAAAACCCCCATCCACAACGCTCCTGGCATCGAAATAGACCCGGTCGCCATCGGCTGTTTCGAGAAAGCCGTATTGCCCGAGGGGATATAGCTCGTGCACACGGGCGACGGATTGTGGTTCATCGTGTTGCTTCACGTCTCCCCGCTGCCGCTGAACGTGACGCCGAAGCTGGCGCTCCGCGGCGTTGAACGCACGCTGAATAGCGCTGAGAAGGGTGTCGCCGGTCTTTCGGTCGACCACGAGCTCCCCTCCTGGTACGGTGAGGTCGATGCGAACGCCGTACACCACACCGGTGCGCCGGTGCCGGTGGGGCATCTCAACCGCGACGCGACAACTCATCAGGCGCGCATGAATACCCTCGAGCTTTCTCACTCGATCGCTGATGACGGTCTCGTCGGTGGAAGAGAGTTCCACGCTGCGCGCGGCGATTTCCAGCGGTACTTGCATCGTGCATTCCTCTCATCGATATGGAGATGCGGATTCCACAGTCGGTACCGACGCCCGGATCTACGCGCGTGGCGCGGATGACTGGTCGGCCGGTTCAGCCCCAGCCATGTACCGCTGAAACCAGTCGGCTGCGAGGCTCGCAACCTGCTCCAACGCGCCTGGCTCCTCGAAGAGATGGGTCGCTCCGCGGACGACCGCGAGCTCCGCCGTTCCGCCCAGAGCCTCCGTCGCGTTCTCGTTCCACTCGAGCACGGTCTCATCCAGGCTACCGACGATGAGCAGCGTGGGTGCTGTCACCTCGGGAAGCATCGGAGCCGCCAGATCCGGCCGACCTCCCCGAGAGACGACGGCTCGAACAGGATAGGTGCACCGCGCCGCGGCCATCAAGGCGGCGGCGGCACCCGTACTCGCCCCGAAATATCCGATGGAGGCGTTGGGAAACTCCGCGTGGATCCAGGCCGTCGCATCGAGCAACCGTTCACCGAGCAATGCGATATCGAATACCTTGGCACGATCCACGGCCTCCGCTTCAGTGAGGAGATCGAAGAGCAGGGTGCCGAAATCGCGGCGGTAGAGAGCTCCCGCCACGTAATGATTGCGGGGACTAAGTCGACTGCTCCCGCTGCCGTGAGCGAACAGCACGAGTCCACGAGACGACTCTGGCACGGACAAATCGCCGGCGAGCGTGACCGTCCGCGCCCGAACGATCACCTCCCGGTGACTCATACGCCTGGGCACGCACCTCTCAACCGGCGGACTCGGCAGGATGATAATGCGTAATCCGCTCGAGCTGCCCACGCTTCAGCAGGCGGCAGACCTCCTCGTCGGTTGTCTGCGTGAAGTCTTCGTAGTAGATGCCTACCGCAGCAAACCCGTGAGGCGCCTCGAGGCAGATGACCTCGTCCGCCCGGTTCTGTAATTTTTCGACGGCCTGCGGCGCCGCTACGGGTGTCGCGATGATTACCCGCACACCACCCAGTTTCCGGACGGCGTCGACGGCCGCGGACATGCTACTCCCAGTTGCGACCCCATCATCCACCAGGATCACCGTTGCGCCCCGAACGTTGAGCGCCGGTCGCTCACCACGGAAGAGCTGGGCTTGTCGTTCAACTTCCGGTCGCTCCCGCGCCACGGCCTTGTCAACGTACCACTCAGGCACCCCAAGAAGGGCGATGATCTCCTGGTCCAGCACCACGACATCGGCCGCAACCGCACCGACGGCCAGTTCGGGTTGTCCAGGAGCCCCGAGCTTCTTCACGACGAGAACGTCCAGCGGCACGCCCAGGCCATGCGCGACCTCGAAGGCCACCGGAACACCCCCGCGGGGCAGAGCGAGGACGACGGTGTCCGATGCTTCTCGGTATCGCGCCAAAGCTGCAGCCAAACGCCGGCCGGCGTCGCAGCGATTCGTGAAAATCACGTCCCCTCCTAGACTTCTCTCATTGGCAATATCAGTAAGCCGCGGTGAAGGAATGGTGAAGGGGTGGTCAATTCGACTTCAGCGCGGGGCACTTCTTGCCATGGCCTAGCGCGGAACACAACTTTTCCTCATTGTCGATTGCCCGTGGGTGAGAGCCTCCAGGATCCTTCTACTGACATGTCCAGTCGACCGGCGGCGGTCGCGCAACGTGGGCCCCGTCGACCTCGGGGGCGTGGGGACATCGGAAGGGGACACGACCATGATGACACAAGATCCAGATCGTCGTATCGCAGCGCTCGAGAACCGTATGGCACATTTGGAGGAACAGATCGAGCATATCACTCGACATGCGGCGGAACTCGACCGGCTACGACAGGAGGTCGCCAATCTCAAAGTCGAAATCGAAGAGCGAACGGAATTCGGGAGATAGCGAGAGACAACGCCTATGGCGGAAGTACGTGACCTCATGTCCCGCGACGTGGTGACGGTCAGCCCCGATCTATCGCTGCGAGATACCGTGGGGCTACTGGACGACCGCCACATCACCGGCGCTCCTGTCGTGAGCAACGGACAGGTCGTTGGCGTCATCTCGGTGAGCGACCTCATGAGCTTCGAAGCGGCCACCCCGGGCATCCCCCGGGATCGGCCGAGACAACAGGAGTGGGAGCTCAAGGCGCCGTCCGAATGGGAAGAAGGATCGGATGCCCCCGGAACGTACTTCAGTGAGTGGTGGCAGGACGCCGGGGCCGACTTGGTGGAGCGTTTTCAGGAAGTCAGCTCGCCCGAATGGGATGTTCTCGTGGAACACACCGTGAGCGAGGCCATGAACCGCTCCGTCTGCTCCATCGGGCCCGACGCGGACGCGGCGGAGGCAGCGGCCTACATGCTCCGAGCAGGAGTCCACCGGCTGCTGGTCACCGACGAGTCCGAACTCGTAGGCATCATCACGACGACCGACATCGTGCGCGCGGTGGCCGAGCAGCGGCTCTAGGAAGCAACGTGGCTGGCGGTGGGGTTTGCGGCGGCACGGTCGCCAGGAGGCTTTGGCCCTCAGAATGCCGTCCGGCGATGATGGCCTCGAGATCCTCCCGGCCCAACATCCGCCAGTTGGGCCCTTTTAACAAGTTCACCCTGGTCCAGTGAAGCCCGGATGAACAGCTGGTGAAAACACGTGAACCGGGTTTTGCGCGAACTTCATATCCCCTTCACGCGGAAAGCCCGAGATGGAATCACACTCACCGAGATGAAGGTGGGCAGCTGGGCAGCGAGAAATAGAAGACGGCTCGCGTCTCCCATTGGAGCGCGAGCCGCTTCGCACATCGGCCAGGGGCCAGGGGCATGCAGGCCTGGTCGGCCGCGGCCGATGCGGGCGCAGTGGGTCGGGTCGCTTCGAACCCCCCACAGGGCGGCCCGACGCGCCAATTCGGGCCGGGTGAAGTCTGCGACATCAAACCTCACCGACACCAGCCCCCGGCTGGCTGCTTGCACTATACCATTTTTTGAGTGAACGCACCGTGAAGCTTTTGTAATGGTGGGGCCGCAGGCGCGTCACCGCCTCGTGACGGCCCCCCTGTAGGCCTGCAGAACCAGGATGTGAAGCCCGCTTCATGATCATTTCCTGTCGGCGACGAAGCAGGGAGAGTACACATGTACCCCTGCGGAACGACGCTCAGCTGCAAGAGGGCAGCCCCGGGGTGAGGAGGAGAAAGGG
The DNA here is from genome assembly GCA_039591615.1 of Gemmatimonadota bacterium. Taxonomy (GTDB): domain Bacteria; phylum Gemmatimonadota; class Gemmatimonadetes; order Gemmatimonadales; family GWC2-71-9; genus JBDHDH01. Next base: position 44,496 of record JBDHDH010000014.1, read on the forward strand.
CCATGACCGACATGAAGATTCTGGTTCCTCTCGACGGGTCGAAGTTCGCTGAGGCGGCGATTCCCGTCGCACTCGGGCTGGCGAAGAGCCTCCACGGGCAGATCGAGTTGATCTCCGTGTTCGAGGACGAGCCGGTTGTAGCCACGTGGCAATTGTCCGCCGTGGAAATGCGGAGCCTTCTCATCGAGTATCTGAAGGCGATCAGTCAGCGCGTCGGAGAGGTTTCGGATATCTCGGTGTCGTTCGGCGTCGTGAGCGGCCCGGTAGCCAAGAGCCTCGAGGATCACGCGACCCGGAGCGCGCCCCATGTGATCGTTATGTCCACCCACGGCCGGGGTCCGGTGAGCCGCGCGTGGTTGGGGAGCGTCGCTGACCACGTCACCCGACACGTGCCCATGCCCGTCATGCTGGTTCGGCCCGAGGACGGGGCAGAAGTGGAGATCGCTGACACGCATCGGTTCACCAACGTTCTGGTACCACTAGACGGGTCTGATCGCGCAGAAGCGAGCCTCGAATGGGCGACGCGGATCGCGACAGCCTGCGAGGCGCGTCTCACGTTGATGCGCGTGGTGCCGCCACCCTTGCCACTTTCGTCACCGTACCTACCTCACGCCATCGCAAACACGCATGACGCCCTGGAAGCGGGCCAGAAAGAAGCGGCAGAGTACTTACGGGAGGTCGCGACGCGACTCGAGAAGGAAGGGTTCAGGATCCCCGCGGAAGTGGTCACGGTGGGTGTATCGCCGGCGTCGGGCATCATGCGACACGCCGAAGAACGGGCAATCGATCTCATCGTCATCACGACCCACGGCCGGAGCGGATTACCCCGCCTACTCTTGGGGAGCGTGGCTGACAAAGTCGTGCGCGCCGCTCATGCACCGGTCCTCGTAACCCGCGCGCGTCACTAGCCAGACGGGATTGGCTGCGAAAACAGAGGGCGGTGATCACGCGTTGATCCCCGCCCTCACTGCTCACGCTACCGTCTGCCGCGACAGCATCCAGCCCCCGCTCGCCGTTGCCCCGGGCGGCAGCAACTCCGCATGCCGGGATCACCTCCCTGCACTTCCCCACCCCGTCCCTGCATGCAGCAACCGCCCGGCATGGCCGAACCCATATCCTGTTGCCCGATACCGCTCCGCACCTGGTTGCGCTGTTCTTCCGTGAGCACCTTCATGGCGCGGATCGCTGCGTCAATGCCTAGCCAGTGCGCGTGTCCCATAGCCGCGTGCGCGGCGTCGAAATGCGTGCGAACGGTAGTCGGATCGGGCCGTGGCACCATGAGCGCCTCTCCCAGCTTTGCGCGGTGCGTCTCGTGCGTTGCCAGGGCCCCATCCCGCACGTTGTCGATCTCTTGCCGGATCTCCGTGAGTCGCGCCACCTGTTCGTCCGTGAGACCCAGCGCGTCACGCTGCTCCAGGAGCTTCGCCGGAGCGAACGCCTGCATGAGGCCCATTCCAGGCATCATGCCTTGCCCGCCGTGCATTCCCTGCCCACGCGGCTGGGTCTCCTGCGCCGAGAGAGCGGTACCCCAACCGACGACGCTCGCCATCACGAAAGTAGCCAGCGTGCTTCTCCAAGAAGCCATCGTTGTCCTCCGAATTGCTCGAGTCATCCTGCCGATTCCAGCGCCGATGGCAACGGCGCCGAGTTTCCCTGGTCGTGCGGATCACCTTGACGTGTTTGGCGGTGCTCGGGGTTCCGGTAGTAACGCTCGCATTCCAACTCTCGCCCGCGGACAATCCGCTTGCCTTCGAGCAGGCCCCACATCGAGGTAATCACCGTGTTGGTCTGCTCACCCCGACCGCCATCGTGGTAGAGCACGACCCAGTCCCGGGTGCGGCCGAGCTTATGCGCACGGGCCGTGTTCGAGAACAGTGCTGTGTACTCCCGCTGGCCCCGGTGTGTGTGAAGGATTGGCAGCCATGCTTCGCCGGTGGGATTGAATCGGTGTGGGGCAATCTTGCGCAGCGCCCCTTCTTCCGCCTTGGCTCGATACTCGGCATCCACATCCAACAGCTCCGCCACGGGTGGGAGAGTCAGTGTCGGCTGTACACTCGGCTCTCGTACTCTGCCGAGACGGGTTGCTAGACTGTCACGGATCCCAGCGAGTCTCTTGTCGCCGATGCCGGCTAGGTTCTCGAGCCTCCCGTTGTGAGCAGCCATCTCCAGATCCTCGAGGGAATCGATCCCCAGGTCGTCGTGGAGTCGATGGGCGAGCTTCTTACCAATTCCCGGGACCGACATGAGGAGAGCGATGGGATCATGCTCACCTCGTAGTCGGTCCAGCATGGGGAACCGACCGAGGACGATCAGGTCGCGAATCGCTCTGCCGATGCTCGGACCGATCCCAGAAAGTGCCTCCAATCCCTCGATTCCCTCCTCGCGGAGAACCGCGGCGACGGGTCGGTGCTCTCCGCGAAGCGTGATGGCCGCTCGGTGGTACGCCTGAACACGGAAGGGATTCGCGCCCTGCTCCTCGAGGAGCAGGGCGACCTCATCCAAACGGCTCGCTATAGTCGCGTTCTGGATCTCCGGCATCCGAACCCCCGAGTCCCTAAGGGAAGCTCGATGGGGCAGCGTGAACGCATCGTGAAGAGAGCCTCAACGCACCTTGCCACAGTTACGGATTCACTAATGGGGTCGAAGCTGCCACCCGTTTGCTTTGGTGGGACTTGGACTCCACCTTGACTTGGCACCTCAACCGGCGGGAGCCCATCATGCGCATGCTCGTGGTTCTCACGATGCTCTTTGCTTCATGCGGAGGTCGAGGAGCGTTTGGGAGGGTCGATGGGGGTGAAGTCGTCCTCGAGGGGCAGGTAGATGCCGACTTCTTCGCGAGGCAGTTAGAGCAGCTCGACCCGTGGTTCGAGGCCTGTTATGCGCGCGTCCTACGACGCTCCCGCGACACGGAGGGGGTGATTACGCTCCGGATGCAGGGAAAAGGTGGGAAGCTCCTCTCGTCGATCGTTCAGAATGAAACGGGGAACGCCGGCCTCGGCGATTGCATGCAACAAGCCGTATCGAACCTCGATCTGGTAGAGCCCGCCGGTGGCGAGCCCTGGGACTTCACCGTCGAATGGCCAGTGACCTTCACCATCATCCGGCGGCACTGACAACTCTACGTGCCAAAGACGTGCTAGGTGGTTGGGACATCGACGACGCCCGTGAACTCCTCGGTGCCCCCCGGGGTCACACGGGCCGTCGCCGGCGCCCGCACATTCCATCGGTACCCCAGCCAAATGAGGGTGATTCCGAAGAATTCCATCACATAGAGGACTTCGGTATGCCCCATTCGGGTGGCCATTCCGCCAATCCCGGGTAAAAGCGCACCCACGGCGATGAGGGTGTTCCCGATGAACCGATGGTACGTATCGCGACTCTTGCTGTAGCGGTATGCGGACAGGGCGGCTCCTCCGACGAGGAAGATGAAGGCGTACGTGTTCACGAAGGGGCTGAACAGACGTACCCACGACCACTCCATCACTCGACCCGTGAGTCGATGGGGCTCGACGAACGACTGGTCGATTGGAGTGAGGAGGACGCACATGGCGGCGATGAGAATGAAAGGAACGAGCACCAACGTGAGCCTGTTGGCGGTGCGTCGACTGAGGAGCAGGTAGACTGTGCCCTGTGCCAGGGGAGCTCCACCGAGGAGCGCGCCAGAGATGTACCAGCTTCGGAATACGAGTTCGCTCCAGCCGAACAACGTAACCACCGACTCGGTGAACGTACCCACCGCATAGAGGAAGACGCCCGCGGCCCACCAAGCGAGGTGTGGACCGGTACGCCGTTCGCGGTAGCGCTGGAGGATCACATACGAGAAGACCAGCGCGATAATCGTGGTGGCAATCGGGATGAAGTGAACCGGTTCTCGCATGGGGGCCCTTTATGTCCGAGGGAGGGTCACAGCCGCGGTGGCCGCTTCTGCCTCCCCTCGCAGGGCAGGAGAGGCAGAAGCGCCAGCGGTGGTCTATTCCAGAGCGGGTATGCCTGTCAGAAAACTAGAAGCTCATGTCCCACGTGAGAATCACCCTGCGACCGGGCTCAGGCCGGAAGAACCCCGCGTTGGCGAACTCGGCATAGAGCTCATCGGTCAGGTTGTTGACGGCGATCCCCAGGCGCTGGACGTGCGGCCCACGTCGAAACACGGTCACGCCCCCTCGGATCGTGTGTACGGTGAACGCCGGGAAAACGTCTCCCACCGGATTGCCAATGAGCAGCTCCGCTTCCTTACGTTCTCCGTTGCGTCGCACGGCGTACTCCACCCAGAAGCGGTCCCCCGGATAGGTGTATCGCGCGTGCCCTGTGATCTTCTCGTCGAACGAGTCGCCGACCGGATTGTTCTCGTCCAGAACATCCTTGGAGTTCTGGTACGTATAGGTCCCTCCAAACGATACGCCCGCAGGAAGGCGAACGTCGCCGGACAACTCGACCCCCCAAAAGCGTAGCTTCTCGATGTTCACGTCCTGGAAGATGGGAAGCCCAGACTCCGTCGTATCGTTCGTAGGGGCGATCCGAATCCCATCCCTGATCTCGTTGCGGAAGACGAAACCTTCCAGATTGAAGATCCGATCGCGGTAGCGTAGCCCAAAGTCGACATTGAGGCTCGTCTCGGGCTCCAGGTTGGGATTCGCGGCCTGGAACGCCAGTCCCTCTGGCGTGGGCCCGTTGAAGAACCGCTCAACCAGGTTCGGAGCCCGAAATGCTCGACCCACCGACGCCAGCGCCGCCATGGTCCGGTCGGTATCAGAAAGACCGAGGCCGCCGTCGGCTTCGGCGTGGACGTTTTGGAACCGCGCCCCGAGAATCAGAGAAGCCCGATCGGTGATCTGGATGTCGCCCTGCACGAAGACACCGAGGCTCTGTAGACTCCCGTTGGGAACGGAGGCGGTGGTGTCGGCCGAGACCGGAACCGTGCCTACCGGCTCCGGGAATCCGAACTCCACCAGGTTCGAATCATTGTTGTTCGAATCGTCGTTGAAGAAGTCCGCACCGTAGGTGAGCATCACTCGCCCACCGATCAGCTTTGAGGCTTCGATGCGGGTACCGACCGTCGACAGGTCCGTGAAGTTGGTCGAGAAGGTTCGAATGTCGACGAACGGCGTGGCGGGATCTCTGGGATCGCCGAACGGGACGTCAGGGACCAGCACGTCCAGATTGAACCGCCGCTCGTTGTCTTGGTAGTAGCCGACGGCGTCAAACCGGTCGGCGAAGGGCAGGCCAAGCCCCCTCCCCTGGTAACCCACCGTGATCTTA
>JBDHDH010000015.1:0-49017 GCA_039591615.1 Gemmatimonadota bacterium
GACGCTCTCCCGGGGCGGGGAGCGTAGCCAGATGGTAATGGCCAGGGTGCCGCCCTCTCGCAGCAGAGCGAGGTAGTGGCGGTAGGAGTCGATGGTATGGAGGAAGTCCTCGTTCAGGGCGTGGACGCCAGCGGCCGCGAGTCCGAAACCGCCTCCCTGGGCCAGCGTGATGAGGTCGAAGCGGGCCGCTGTACGAGCCACGAAGCTGCGAGCCTCTGCGACGTGCCAGTTGATCTCGGCTGTGGTCCAGGCGGGCGGAACCGCGGTCAACTCTTTGCTGAGGCGCACCAGATCCGGTTGCAGCTCGACGGCGGTTACCGATGTTGCCCCGTTCGAGACAGCGTTCCAGATCTCCGTACCTCCGCCCGAGCCGAGCACGAGGACGTTGACTGGCCGGGAGAATGCGTAGGGTGCCGAGCCCGGCAACCAGCCGAGCATGGCAACGGCAGCTGTGTCGGCTGCCCACCGCGCAGCAGCACCTGCGATCTGGCCGTCGACGAACATGGCAGTCTGGGGGGGGAACGCGCCGCGATACGCCAGCGAGAGACCGGGGGCATACCGAAACGCCGGCGCCGCCACCGCGACGACCCATCCGACGGGACTCGTGTGCTCGCCGATCCGCCGAGCGTCGGGAAAGGCCTCAACCTGGGGAAGTTCCTTATAAGGTGTGATCTGGAACTGCCACGGTGGCGTCAGGACGGCGAGCGAGGCGATCACCGCGAACCCGGCTGCTGCCCCAGCGTGCCGTTTGGACCGCTCTAGGTAGGCGGCCACACCGCCCAGGCCCGCGACGATCGCGGGGACGGCGAGCGCCCGCTCTGGAAATGCAGCCCATAGCGCGCCAAGTGCAACGATCCCGCCAAGACCAGAGCCTAGGAAGCTCGCACCGTAGAGCCGGCCGGGGTGCTGGGCTTCGATCGTGAGTGCGAGGAGGACCGCTAACGCGCCGAGAGCGAATGGCAACGCCGCCAGGACGTACACGGCGGCGAGCCGCGGCAGTTGCTCCGTGGCGACGGCGATCTGGGTGGCGTCGAGGGGTACCTGATGGATGAGTGCCGGGCTGGCGAGTAACGACACCGCCGTGAGCATGGCACTCCGTCGAAACCACCTCACCGCGCGTTCCTGGGGCAGGTTGCGGACCAAGGCAAGCAGTGTCCCGCTCACGCCGAAGCCAAGCATCGCGACGCCGATTGCCATATAGGCGAAGTGATGGAAATGCTCGATCGCGAACGCGCGAACGAGGAGGATTTCGTAAGCCAGGGTTCCGGCGGAGAGGAAGGCGACAGCAGTCGCCCTGGTGAGACCTTGCACGCCGATCAGCGGACTCCGCGGAGCATGGGAACGAAACGAACGGGAAGCAGATTCCGGGTGCGCGTGTCGCCCGGGCCGTGCTTCTCTACTAGAATGAGGTTCTGAACGCCGTACACGCTCCCCACCGGAATCACCATCCGGCCACCCACCTTGAGCTGGTCGATGAGTGCAGGGGGGATGTATCCCGCCGCCGCCGTGACGATCACGGCATCAAAGGGGGCATTCTCGGACCATCCGTAATGACCGTCGGCGTGCCGTACGGTGACGTTGCCGTATCCCAGCTGCTGGAGGCGTCGTCGGGCCGCTCCCGCGAGCGCCCCGATGAGCTCAACGGTGAACACGTCGCACCCGATCGCGGCAAGCACGGCGGCCTGGTACCCCGAGCCCGTTCCGACCTCCAGTACCTTCATGCCTGGAACCGGCCGGAGTATCTCCGTCATGTACGCCACGATATACGGCTGTGAAATCGTCTGCCCGTACCCGATGGGAAGGGGATGATCGCCGTAGGCGCGGTGACGTTGCTCCGGCGGCACAAACTCGTGTCGGCGAACCGTCCGCATGGCTTGAAGGGTGGCGTCGTGCTCGATGCCGTGGGCGACGATGAGCTCAACCATGGCGCGGTGGTCTCGCTCCAAGCGCCGGGCCTCTTGGGCCGTTGCGGGCGAATGACAGAGCACGATGACCAGGCCGAGCAGGTAGAGCGGAAAGCGAGCGGCTGGGAGCGTTGCGCGGTTGGCGGCATGTGGCGGTCGAAGGACGCGTGTCCGGTCACCGGCCCGCTGTCCAGAGCGTCGATGGGTTCTGCTGTCTTCTACCTTCTGCATTCTGCCCTCTGCCTTCTGCCTTCTGCCCTCTGCCTTCTGCCTTCTGCCTTCTGCCCTCTGCCCTCTGCCTTCTGCCCTCTGCCCTCTGCCCTCTAGTAGTGCCCGAGGAGCCCGCGGCTTCGTGCCGCTCGCTCGAAGAACTTGAAGATTAGAAGGCCGACACCGAAATAGAACAGCCCATTGGCTGCGAGGAACGCGAGGTCATCGAGGGGCATCGCCAGAATGGAGACGCCGTGAATCATCGATCGGCCGATGAGCTCGGTCCCCCACGAGAGCGGGAGCAGCTTTAGGAACGGAAACTGCTCGACGGGCGCTGCGATGAGCGCGACGAAGCCGAATTGCAGGATCCCCAGGGCGGCTTGTACTTGTTTGAAAACGATTGCCAAGCCCCCCATCACGAAGCCGATTCCGAGGACGCTCGCGACGGTGAACGCGAACAGCGGAACGAGGGTGATGACGTCCAGACGGAGCCATTTCCCGGAAGTGGCCATCATGAGGAGCAGGAATCCCAACATGATCACGATCCGGAAGACCATGGCGGAGGCGACGCGAGCGACGAGCACTCGGCCGAGACCGAGGGGGGACATCGACAGCTGTTCCAGCGTTCCCTGCTGTGCTTCCCCCGTTAGTACCCAGGAAAGCTCGGCGTACGCGTACATCGACAAATAGAAGATGCCGAATCCGACGACGATACCTGCAAGCGTGCCGCCGAAGTTCGTTTCGTTCCCTGCGAAGCTCCGCGCGCCGAAGAACACCAGCACGAAGATCAGATAAAAGGACGCCAGCATCGAGATCGTGTTGAAGTAGTAACGTTTCATCTCGATGGCGTAGCGCTTGAACATCGCGTTTACCAGTGCGAGCGTCGCCATTCAACGCCCTCTTCGCAGAATCGTCAAGAAGATCTCTTCGAGATTGGGATCGCGCCGGTCGATGGCCTCGATGACGGCACCTTCTTCCCGGAGCAGGTCGGTGAGCTCATAGAGCTGCTCGGGGCGCAGAAATTCGACTTCGATCTCGCTCGTGTGATCGGTGTTGTTCACATGGATCATCTGGAAACAGGTCTCGAGCTTGCGTTGCTGCTGTTCGCTCAATCGCTCCGCGAGCTGGAAATGGTACGCGCGCGCGCGGAACAGGCCTAGGAGATTGGCTACCTGGTCGTCGGTGATGACATGTCCATCCTGAATGATGATGACCCGATCGCACACGTCCTGAACGACGTTCATGTCGTGGCTCGACAACAGGATCGTGCGATCGCCCTCCTTCGCCATTCTCTTGAGGGAGCCTCGCAGCTCGTGAGAGGTCTCGACGTCGAGACCGAGGGTCGGCTCGTCCAGCAGGAGGATCTCCGTCTGTTTCACCAGCGCGCACGCCACAGCCAGCTTCTGCTGCATCCCGCGAGACAGCATCCGCGCAGCGGTAGCGGCCTTCGCCTGCAGGTCGAACGTCTCTAACAGTTCCTCTATGTGACCACGCACCCGTCGCGTGGGAATCCCCTGTATTCCGGCGAAGAACTCCAGGTTCTCCCGGGGGCTCAAGCGCCAATAGACGTTCCGGTTTCCCTCGAGGACGGCCGCGATCTTTCGCAGTGCTTTACTTGGCCTGGTGAGTACGTCAACACCGTCGATCACTAGTCGACCGGAGGTGGGCCGAATCAGGGTGCAGAGGCACTTGATCGTCGTGGTCTTGCCTGCGCCGTTGGGCCCGAGCAGTCCCACGACCTCACCGCGCTGGACGGTGAAGCTGACGTGATCCACCGCCCGCACCTCCTTACGGCGCGTGCGGTAGATCTTGGAGAGATCGCGGACTTCGACGATGGTTGTCGACATGCGGATTCAACTTCCAAGATAGCGGAAGGCTGCTGGTCTGAAGAAGGAGGCAGCCCGGAGTCGCGCCGAACACGGGGATCATGAGAGGTTGGGGTCGGAGCCGGCGCCGCCCGCGGGCGGCTTCGTGAGGTCCCGCACCTCCCGAGGATCGTGGCAGTCGCCGCGCATGTCCTGCCCATCGCACATGGCCCGGCGGCGGGACGGGATCCATTGGCCCGGTCTGTAACTGATTGTGGTACATAGGAGTACATTCCCCTGTCGCCTCGCGTGGGGCGGGTTGACTGGTTGTACGAGTGCGGTTGCCCCGTCGCCCGCCTCGCGATGCGCGTGGACGAGGGAACGTGACTGCTGTCACAGCACCCGGCATGGGGATTCTCCGAGGTTCATTGGTGACTGGGCAGGCGCTGCGATTGCGAGCCGCTTTGGGAAAAGCCGCACGCGCCGGCCGACGAACAACATAGCGCGAGGGGGCTGCGTACCCCGCGCGACGACCCCGAACCCACGTTGAATCCCATGTGTCCATCTCAGGTAGCGAACGGGCGTACGCTTCGCCGCCTCATCATCATCACGGTGCTCTTGGCCATTCCCGGCATCGCGGTCCTGCGGCCCATCGGCCCTGGAGCCTGGTGGCCGACGCCCGATCTCTGGTGGCACCTTCGAACGGCGCGGTGGATCGTTGAGCACGGTGCGCTGCCCTTCACCGACCCCTTCTCTGCATTTGGCATGGGCAGGCCGTGGGTCGCCTATAGCTGGTTGTTCGAGCTCCTGATGTATCGCCTCTACGAGAGTTGGGGGCTGATGGGGGTGATGGCCTACACGCTCATCGTGTCATTGGCGGTGGGAGTGAGCCTGTTCGCCCTCGTGCGGGCCATACTGCCTCACTTTGCGGGGTCTGTGGTGATTACGGCGGTTGGAATCGCGTCGCTGGTTCCGGTGCTGAGCCCTCGACCGTGGCTGATCACGATTCTCTTTTTCTTCGTCGAGCTCCATCTGCTACTCACGGCACGCCGGTCCGGGAACACCCGTCTTCTCTGGCTTCTTCCACCAATGTTCGTTCTCTGGGCCAACGTGCACATCCAGTTCGTTTATGGTCTCGGACTGCTGGCACTCGCTGCGCTGGAGCCCGCCCTGGAGCCGGCTACCCGGCGCACGGGGCTCGAGGTGGAAGCCAGCCCGATACCCGCCACCCGGATGCTTCTGGTGCTGGGTGGCTGCGCGCTCGCCACGCTGGCAGGACCGTATCACGTGCATCTCTATCGAGTGATCTTTGAGCTCGTCGCGCAATCCGGTGTGTTTCAGTCGATCAACGAGCTCGTCGCCATGCAGTTCCGCGATCCATCGGACTGGATCACCTTGGGGTTGACCGTGGCAGCCGCGTTTGCGCTGGGACGTCGGCGGACGATCCAGCTCTTCCCGATGCTCATCCTCCTGGCGGGAGCAGCCTTGGCGTTTCGCGCCCGGCGGGATGCCTGGTTCCTCGTCGGCGCCAGTTGTGCGATTCTCGCCTCCTCGCTCGCCCGATCGCTTCCGGTGAACCGTGTCGCGATCACGAAGCTGAGGGGAAGCGTAGTCGCAATCGGCATTGCGCTGGTCATCGCGACGGTGGTCCTGGTGAGAGGCACCTCCGAGCGACAGCTCAGATCAGTCGCCGCGCGGCGATACCCCGTGCAGGCAGCGGCATTCGTGGAACGGCGGGGATATGCGGGTCCTCTCTACAACCACTTCAATTGGGGAGGGTACCTCATGTGGCGCCTTCCCCATTATCCGGTATCCATGGACGGGCGGACGAATGTGCACCTCCCGGAGCGTGTGGACCGGTCGCTGGCGACCTGGTCCGGTGCCGGGGAGTGGGCGACAGATCCCGAGTTGGCTGCCGCCCATCTCGTGATAGCCAGCGTGAACGTACCGCTGACCGCGCTTCTGTCGTCGGATTCCCGTTTTCGTCTCGTGTACGAGGACAGCGTCGCGGTCGTCTTCGTCGCGTCTGACCCGGTGCGCCCGGTAACCGCCGGTGAGCCACGTAACGGTGGCGGGTAGCTCGGGCCACGGTTTGTGCGGGTCGGTGAGAGACTTCCGGCAGAGCGATACGAGGAGGCTTAGGAGAATTCGGGAGGATGGTGCAAGTGAAACCCGGTGGCATCCTGATATGCCTTTGCTACCGTCAGGAGCTTGTCCTCCTCGTACAGTCTCCCAACGAATGAGAGGCTCACCGGTGTCCCGTTGTCTCGGAAGCCGTTGGGCAGCGTGACCGCGGGATGTCCCGTGAGATTCGTAAGCAGCAGCACCCCACGGCCGAATGATGGCGTGACGAACACGTCGATCCCATCCATGGCGGCCTCCATTGCTCCCATGATCATTGTGCGGATGCGGTTTGCCTGCACGTACTCGACTGCGGGTATGAGACGCGACTGTCGGAAGACGTTGGGCCACGCGTTCTCGATTTGGCGAACTAGCAGATCATCGTGATTACTGCGGGTCAGCTCGTCGAACGCCGCTGCCGCCTCGACATTGAGGATCAACCGTAAGGCGTCGAGCGGATAGTCCTGGGTTGGAATCTCGATGGGGATGAGCTTCGCGCCGAGGCTCCGGAGCACCTCGAGGGCGGCGTTGTCGAAGGGCTTCCAATCATGATCGGCCTCGAACGCGCTCCGATAATATCCGACGCGGAGCTCCGACGTTCCGACGTCCGGATTCCAGATGAACGGAAGGTCGCGGGCGGTGGGATCCTTTCCGTCGGCGCCGTGAATGGCCTGAAAGACGATGGCACAGTCTTCCACGCTGCGGCAGATCGGGCCTAGCTTGTCCATGCTCCAGGATAGGGCCATCGCGCCGTACCGACTCACGCGGCCGAAGGTCGGGCGCAAGCCGGTGGCGCCGCATCGGGTTGAGGGAGACACGATGGACCCGAGGGTCTCGCTACCGATGCTGAAGCCAACGAGGCCCGCCACGGTGGCCGATGCTGAGCCGGCAGAGGAGCCACTCGAGCCCTGCTCGGGGTTCCAGGGGTTCCGTGTCTTGCCACCGAACCACACGTCGCCCCAGGCGAGGGCTCCGAGGGTGAGCTTTGCCGTGAGCACCGCGCCTGCGTCCTCGAGCCGGCGGACCACGGTCGCGTCGTAGTCGATGACTTGCTCCTGGTATGGCGTCGCGCCCCATGTGGTGCGGTACTGGTCCTCGGCCAGAAGATCCTTGGCGCCCCATGGGATCCCGTGTAGGGGGCTGCGATACGTGCCCCGGGCCAGCTCTTGGTCCGCGCGGCGCGCCTGGGTGAGGGCCGACTCTTCGGTGAGGGTGACGAGACACTCGAGCTTGCCACAGTGCCGAGTAAGCCGATCCAGGTACAAGCGAGTCAGCTCCATCGACGAGATCTGCCGGGTACGTACGAGCTCGGCAAGCTGAGTCACCGAAAGGAACGGCAGGTCCTCCGTCCCGGAAGGACGCTCGAGGTCGGGCAGTCGCGTTCTGCGAGACCGCCCGCCTGCCGACGGCGGGGGCGTGCCCGGCAACAGGGGGTCGAAGAGGAGAGCCGGGTGCACGTCGTTGGGGATGGAGACTGTTCGCAGTTTTTCGAACGCCTCCAGGTTCTCGTTCACATCCTCGAGCATCAACTCTCGTTCCGCGTCGGTGAACTCGAGGCCTGCGAGCTTCTCGGCCCGTGCAATCATCTCCTTGGTGATCCGCTTCTGCTCCTGGGCGAACTTCCACAGAGCGACCGGCAATGCGGTGCCGCCGAGTCCGATGGTCGAGAAGTACGCCATGAAGCGGCGCCTGGTGACCTGAGCGTCTTCTGAGGTCGAGATGGCCGATTTGGATGCTGGCATGGTGTACCGGGTTGAGAGTGGGCGGTGGTAGACGTGCGAGTCCGGCTACGTCCCTACGGCCAACTTGTGCAACGCAGCGAGTTGCTCTCGTGTCCCGACGGCGATGAGGACGTCTCCGGGTTCCAGGCGCATCTCGCGGGGTGGGCTGCTGATGACGCGCTCCTCCTGACGACGGTGCACGGCCAGCACATTCGCGCCGGTGCGCTGGCGGACTTGCGCTTCGGCGACGGTCTTCTGGTTCAGGTCGGCCCCCAGTTGGACGGCGCACTCCTCGAGCCACAGCCCGAGGTCGCCGGAGTGCATCACGAGGTCGAGGAAGGAGTTTACCGAGGGATGAAGCAGCTGCGTCGCGATCCGATGGCCGGTGATCGTGTAGGGCGAGATGACATGGCGTGCTCCGGCGCGCAACAACTTGGGCTCGGTGGACGGGTGGTTGGCTCTCGCCACGATGAGGAGATCGGGGTTCAGCGCACGGGCGGTCACGGTGATGAACAGGTTGTCGGCGTCATCTCCCGTGGCAGCGACGAGCCCCCTGGCCCGTTCGATCCCCGCTCGCTTGAGGGTGTCATCGTCCTTCGCGTCACCGGTGACGGAGAGGAAGGTAGTCCCGGTCTCGTCGAGCACGCCCCGCGATGCGTCGACGGCAACCCAGGGGATGTTGCGCTGTTCGAGGTCTAGGGTGACCTGAAGGCCGACCCGTCCGAGCCCGCAGATGACATAGTGCCCGCGCAGGGCGTCGATTCGCTGCTGCATCCGTCTGCTCCGCCAAGAGCCGGTGAGCTCGCCGCTCACGATTGAGTGGCCGATGGCACCGAAGAGGTAGGCCACCGAGCCGACTCCCGCCATGATGAGGCCGCTGGTGAAGAGCCGCCCCACGGCGGACAGCGGCCGAACCTCCCCGAACCCAACCGTGGAGAGTGTGATGACCGTCATGTAGAGCGAGTCGATGAAGTGCCACCCCTCGAGGACCATATAGCCCAGGGTCCCAACGCCAGTTATCCCGAGGACCACAAGCGCAAACTTGGTCAGGCGTACGCGGACCTCGCTCCTGACAACCCCCCCACCGGCCACCACATGAGAGTTGCTCGACCGCGTGCGGCTCCGACGAGGGTTCAAGGAAGGCACCTTGGGTCCGGCGTTACGCCGCGACCCCCTCGAGTACGCGCTCCATCCTGGCCCGGACCTCTCGCGCCAGCCCTTCCAGCTCGCGCTTCCCGGCGATCTTGAGTTGTTCCACCGGATCGAGCGCCGTGACAACAGCGCTGCCCGGGTCCTCTCCCTGGTAGACCACGACGTTGCACGGCAGTAGCACCCCGACGCCGAGTTCCGTGGATAGGGCCTGGTGGGCGAGCGGTGGGTTGCAGGCACCCAGGATCACGTAGGGCCGGAATTCTACGTCGAGCTTCTTCTTGAATGTGGCCCGGACGTCGATCTCTGTGAGGACGCCGAAAGCTTCCTTGGCGAGTTCTTCCCGCGTCTTCTCGACCGCTTCTTCATAGGGGATCGGGACCGAGACGCTGAGCCCGTAACTGGTGTTCGGTTTACTCATGGTGCCGCTCCTTTGTTCGGCCCGCTGGGCGGCTCGCGCTCGGCACGGCCCAGCTTTCTGGCTCGCTCATTTTACGATGAGATCGCCGCGCCTGCCATGCTCTCAGCGTTCTATATGGTGCCTGCGGGTGTGTCTTTCCCGTCATGGCTCATGGGTGTTGGTCAAGTTGACCCCATTGGCCCTCATTGCTACCATTCGCGGGCCTTCCAAGGGAGGGCAGTATTAAAGGAAAAGCCGGACCCTCCACGACGAAAGAGAACGGGACGGTGTTGAGCCTACATGCCCTTTGGCGCCGCTCCCGTATTGGGTTGGGGGCGGCGGTAGTCGCGGTGGTGGTACCTCTCGGCCTCGCAGCCTGCGAGGGCCCGTTTCCACAGTCCACGCTCCACCCGACTTCAGACTTCAGTGGCGCCATCGACGACCTCTATCGGACCATCTTCTGGTTCGCGGTGGGAGTGTTCGTCGTGGTGCAAGGGCTGCTCTTCTACGTAGTTGTGCGTTACCGCGCCCGTCCGGGCGGCGAGGCCAGACACATTCATGGGAGCACTGCGCTGGAGATCGCCTGGACCCTGGCACCGGCGGTGGTCCTCGTGTTCATCGCGGTGCCGACAATGCAGACGATCTTCGAGGTGGACGGCAGGCCTTCCACGGACGCGCTGGAGGTGGAGGTAGTCGGGCATCAGTGGTGGTGGGAGTTCAAGTATCCCCAGCTTGGCATAACGACGGCCAACGAGCTCCATGTGCCGGTGGGGCGGCCGGTCAGCCTCACGATGACCTCGGCCGATGTCATCCACAGCTTTTGGGTCCCGCGTCTCGGTGGCAAGCGGGACGCCATGCCCGGCCGCACCACGCGGCTCGCGTTCACGGCCGATTCGGCCGCAGCGTTCTCGGGCCAGTGCGCGGAGTTCTGCGGTGAGTCGCATGCGAACATGCGATTTCTGGTGATGGTGGATGAGTCGGCCGCCTTCGACGTATGGGCGGTGCGACAACGGGCATCACCTTCGCCGGTGGATGCGTTGGAGGGTCTCGTCCGGCAGGGGGCCGAGGCTTTCCGAGAGGTGCGGGATCCGGCCAACCACTCCTGTGTGGCCTGCCACGCCATCGACGGCATGTCGTTCGGCGTCCTGGGGCCGAATCTCACGCACATCGCGACCCGCACGACCATCGCTGGAGGGATTCTCCGCAACACGTCCGATGGCTTGACCCGTTGGCTCCGAGCCCCGTCTGGGGAGAAGCCGGGTAGTCTCATGCCGGACATCGTCCTCACGGAAGCGGAGATCACGGCTTTGGTTGCGTATCTCCAAAGTCTCAATTAGCCAAGCGAGAATCATGGCAGCAACGGCAGCAGCTCCGGCGGCTCCCACCCCCGTGGCAGTGGGGGGGAAGGGGCTTTGGAGTTGGATCACGACGACGGACCACAAGCGTATCGGGATCCTCTACGGGGTCAGTGCGTTCGTGTTCTTCTTGCTCGGCGGCCTTGAGGCGCTGATCATCCGACTGCAACTGGCTTCTTCCGACAACGCCCTGGTAAGCGCGGAGGCGTACAATCAACTCTTCACCATGCACGGGACGACGATGGTGTTCCTCGCCGTCATGCCGTTGTCGGCAGCCTTTTTCAACTACATCGTCCCACTCCAAATCGGTGCGCGCGACGTTGCCTTCCCTCGGCTGAACGCATTCAGCTATTGGGTCTTCCTCCTGGGAGGGCTCTTTCTCAACGCCAGCTTCCTAGTGGGGGCGGCGCCTGATGGTGGGTGGTTCGGGTACGCGAACCTCACGTCGAAGGGGTATTCGCCAGGCCTCAACATCGATTTCTGGGTCCTGGGGCTCCAGATCCTCGGTGTGGCCTCGATTGCGGCTTCCATCAACTTCATCATCACGATCGTGAACCTGCGGGCCCCCGGCATGCGGCTGATGCGGCTGCCGGTGTTCACATGGATGACGCTGGTGACGCAGTTCATCATCCTCACGGCCTTTCCGGTCATCACCGTGGCCCTCGTGTTCTTGATGTTCGACCGCCAATTTGGGACGAACTTCTACTCGGTCGCCGCGGGTGGTGACGTTCTGCTGTGGCAGCACCTCTTCTGGCTGTTTGGACACCCCGAGGTGTACATCCTGATACTGCCCGCCATGGGCATCATCTCCGAGGTCGTGCCGACATTCTCCCGAAAGCCACTGTTTGGCTACGCCATCATCGTCTATTCGGGACTGTTGATCGGGATCATGGGATGGGGCGTGTGGGCCCACCACATGTTCCAAACCGGTCTCGGTGCCGTCGCGGACTCGGTATTCGCTGCGACCACGATGCTCATCGCGATCCCCACGGGTGTGAAGATCTTCAATTGGATTGCAACCATGTGGGGCGGTCAGATCCAGTTCAAGTCGCCGATGCTGTTCGCCATCGGCTTCATTTCGATGTTCATCATCGGCGGGCTCTCGGGCGTGATGCACTCGTCTCCGCCTGCCGACTTGCAGCAGACGGACACGTACTTCGTGGTGGCCCACATCCATTATGTGCTCTTCGGGGGCGCGATCTTCGGGCTATTCGCGGGCGTGTACTACTGGTGGCCGAAGGTTACCGGTCGGCTACTCAGCGACAAGCTCGGTAAGTGGCACTTCTGGCTCCAGATCATCGGTATGAACATCGCGTTTTTCCCGATGCACTTCATCGGGCTGTTGGGGATGCCTCGACGAATCTACACGTACGACGCCGCCCTCGGCCTCGATACCCTCAACCTGGTGTCCACCGTCGGTGTGTTGATCATCACGGTGTCGTTCCTGGTTTTCATGTACAACATCTGGTGGAGCTGGAAGAAGGGTGAGGAAGCGGGGAAAGACCCGTGGGGTGGTTCCGGCCTGGAGTGGGCCATTTCGTCGCCCCCTCCACCCTACAACTTCAGTGTCATGCCGGACGTCGTGAGCCGACTTCCCCTCTGGTCGACGCGGAGGATGGAGGAAATCCCAGACGTGCCACCCGAGCCCGTCCACGTCCCCGGAGGCTCTTTCTGGCCGGCGGTGAGTTCTATCGGGATCGTGACCGTGGCGATCGGTGCCCTGCTCTCAGTGCTATGGGTCGTTCTTGTCGGCGCTGGCATCCTCGTCGTTAGTATTTACGCTTGGGCTTTCGAGCCGTTCGAGATGTAAGATGAGCCACGCCGCGACCCACTACACCAGCACCGGGCTCGACAGCCGGAAGATGGCGTTCTGGGCCTTCATCGGCTCGGAGTGTCTGCTCTTCGGTTCCCTCATCTCCACATATCTGCTCTACAAAGGTCGTAGCGTCGTCGGTCCGACGCCGCAAGAGATCTTGAACATACCGGTCACGTCGGTGAGCACCTTCGATCTGCTGATGTCGAGCTTGGCGATGGTGCTGGCGCTCGCCGCGGTCGAGCGAGGGGATAAGGTCTGGGTGAGGGTATGGCTGGGGACCACCGCCGTCCTGGGGATAGTGTTTCTCGGCTTCCAGGTTTACGAGTTCACGTCCTTTGTCCACGAAGGCCTGACCCTCCAGACGAACCTCTTCGGGTCGACGTTCTTCATCTTGACCGGGTTCCATGGCGGACATGTCCTCATCGGCGTCCTCTGGCTGGTCACATTGTTGGTGCGCTCGTTCATGGGAAAGCTCGGACCGGAAAAGGCGCTCAACGTTGAAATCGCAGGACTGTACTGGCACTTCGTAGACGTCGTGTGGATCGTCATCTTCACCGTGGTCTATCTCCTTCAATAGCGGGCAACCTATGGCTCAAGAGGCGCGCCAAAAGGAGCGCAAGCACCCCAGCGTCGATGCCTATCTGGCGGTGGCCGGGGTCCTCACGATCATCACTTTGGTGGAAGTGGGAGTGTTCTACGTTCCGGCGTTCCAGAGGATCCTCGCCCCGCTGCTGTTGACGCTCTCGGGGACGAAGTTCGCGCTGGTGGTGATGTTTTATATGCACCTCAAGGCTGACCATCGGTTGTTTACGCTCATCTTCACGGTGCCACTCCTACTCGCCTTAGGCGTTGCCGTGGCGCTGATGTTCCTTTTCGGGGTGTTCGTGCTGCAGACGGGTTGAGGGACGCCCTGTGTTGGTGGAATGGGTGAGGGGCGCACGGCGGGAGTTTCGGTCGACCCGTTTGTGGCCGTCCGGTCGACCCTTCCGCGCTAGGTCCTTCCTCGGGTATCAAAGGGGGCTTCGGCCTCTTCGTCGAGAGGCTCTCCGAGCGGGTGACGGGCAAGATGTTCCTTCAGCTTCGGGTGCTTCGTCCAGAGGTAGTATCCCATTCCCATGGCAGCAATAGCGTTTCCGATGGCGACGTTCCACCATGCGAGCGCGCCAAGGAGTGGTTGAGCGAGCACGGCGACCACGATGTAGAATCCAAACTCGAAGATGGCGAAGAAAACCACCATGACGAAGAGCGTCGATGGAAAGAGCTCCACTTCGTAAACCAGGGCGGCGGCGATTATCCCCACGACGATGAATGCGACAACATGCACCATCGTATAACCGACGACGGCAGCGAAAACGCGCTCAGGGTCACTGGTGAAGAGTGTGTTCGCCTGGGCCGGGTCGAACAATCCCCAAAAAGCCGCCGATCCCAGCATCGCGGGGGTGAAGAATGGACGTCCATTGACCGCATCGACGATCAGGAACCAGAGGGCGACGGCGCCTGCTCCGATCAGACCGGCGACGAATCCCTCTCGGACGATGCGCTGCATGGAACCTCCTCTGACTGCCGAATGTGTGTGACTGACCCCAATATATCGGTTGGAGGCCGGACCGCGAGTGTGGATTGCGGGTGTTCCCCTTCAAGCTCCATCTTGTGAACTCGACATGCGTGCACAAAAGTTTCGCCAAGCTGCGCTCGCCTACGTGCATGTCGGTATTCTGTACGAGGGCGCCGCATTCGCAATGTGGCGACGTGGCCTCCTACCCGATCGCTTCGGCCCACCGTGGATCTGGATGTTCATCGGTGCTGGCATCGTCGCCCTCGTCGTGTGGGGCCTGTGGAAGTGGCAGAACGTCTGGTTCGCGCGTGTCGTCTGGGCGATCCACGCCGTTCGCGTCCCGACGCTCATCGCAAACACGTTCTTCCCCGTCACGGACCAGCGCCTCCCCCCGGCGTTCTACGGTACCGCCCTCGCCGTCGTGGTGGTCAATCTGTGGATGCTTGCCCGCGCTGGTTGGGACGTATAGAAGGCAGAAGGCAGAAGCCAGAGGGTAGCAGGGTGAAGGTAGGAAGGTCTAGAGGGAACGCAGAACCTGGAGTGGGGAGGTTGCCAGCGGATGACACCGATGCGGACCTATCGTGAGATCACCGGAGGTGATCGCTCGGGGCTCGCCGCGCAGGTGGCCTCTCAGCGGGCTCGCGTAGCTGCTCGACTCGCTGACGTCCGGCATGTTGTGGCGATCATGAGCGGCAAGGGCGGTGTGGGGAAGAGCTTCGTCACCGCAGCCCTGGCCACGGGAAGCGCCAAGCGACTCGGAGGCGGAATCGGCGTGTTGGATGCCGATCTGCATGGTCCCACGGCTGCCCACCTCTTGGGCGCGCGGGGGCCGGTGCGCGTGGACGCTGAAGGGGTGGAGCCTGCCGGAGGGAGCGGCGGGATCAAGGTGTTTTCCATGGAGCTGTTGCTCCCCGACGGTGCACCGCTCCGATGGCGCGAGCCGTCGGGCGATGGTTTTGTCTGGCGGGGGGCTCTGGAGGCCGGGGCGCTGAGGGAATTCCTCGCAGATGTCGCATGGGGTGCGCTAGACCTCCTGCTGGTCGACCTGCCGCCGGGAACAGCTCCGCTCAGGGACCTGGGCGAGCTCGTGCCGACCTTGGACGGGGTTGTTGCGGTGACGATACCCAGTGAGGAATCCAGACGATCGGTTTCGCGCGCGATCCAGGTCGCCCGGGGCCAGGCGATTAAAGTCCTTGGCTTGATCGAGAACATGAGCGGCTACGTGTGCGAGGGATGTGGTAAGCCGCAGACGCTCTTCAGTGGCGATGCGGGGACACAACTGGCACGGCAGTTCCGAGTCCCCCTTCTCGGACGAGTCCCCTTTGCTCCGGAAGCTCGTCCCGGGGTGGGAGATGCTATCTTGGCTACCGACGTTATCGATCGCTTTCGCGAGGTGCTCTCGGGATGAAGTTTCTCTGCCTTGAATGTGATGCTCAGATGGAGTTCGACGAGCGACAGCAGCCGGGAGATGGCACGTTCGCCGCTGCCTTTGTCTGCCCAGCCTGTGGTCGCCGGATCGCCATGCTGGCGAACCCCATGGAGACCCAACTGGTAGATTCTCTCGGCGTGAGAATCGGGGGGCGTACGTTGGACGCTGAGCCGTTTGAGCTGGTGCGGAGCAAGGTGGTCGGTCGCGATGGCGCTTTCGTTGAGCAGGGAGAGGATATCGCGGGCGAAACGGCGCAGCACGAGGGAGGCGGACGGCCGCGGTGGAGCGAAGCGGCACAAGACCGCCTGGTCAAGGTGCCCGGCTTCGTGCGGGGGATGGTGAAGAGCATCTACAGCGAGTATGCGAGGGAGCGCGGGATCGTCGAGATCACCCCCGAGATCATGGATCGGGCACGTGCCGATCTCGGTCTGGAGGGTCTGTAGATGGCCGGGTTCGAGGAACGGGTGGTGGGGGACCTTCGCGTACGCATCGATCGTACGCTGTGTGTTGGATTCGGCGATTGTCTCGACGAGGCACCGCACGCATTCCGGCTGGATGATGACGGGGTGGCGACGTTTGCCGGACCCGAGGCCGTTGCACAAGAGCGGCTCCTGCGCGCCTGCGGTGCGTGCCCTGTGGATGCACTGACCGTATGGAATGTGGAGGGAAGGCAACTCGTCCCTTGACAGGAATTGCGGCAGGTCTCATACTCGCCGGCGTCGGGAGCAAGCAGCAAACACGTCCAAGCTGCTGGAAAAGAGGGATTTCGGCGTAAGTGTCGGAGACTGTGCCGACCCAGGCCTTCCAGCGCCGTCTGCGACATACACAGTAGTTCACGGTTGTTCGCGATCATCCAACGACCAGCCTGGCCGGAGGCTGTGCTGTGTTTCGGGAAATTTTTGTACCCGTCGACAATTCACACCACTCGAACCTGGCGGTCGACCGCGCGATCGAGCTCTGTGGCAGATCCGGCGGGCGCATCACGGGCAATCATGTCTACGCCGCCCGGCTTCATGACGTCCGTTTCCGCCAGCTCGAAACCGGACTCCCCGCCCAGTTCCAGACTCCCGAAGAGATCAAACGCCAGCGCAAGGTTCACGACAAACTCATCGAGAAGGGTCTGCAGCTCATCTCGGACTCATTCCTCGACCAGGTGGAGAAGCGCTGCGCTGGTGCTGGTGTGAACCTCCGCCGCCAGCTCCTCGAGGGCATCAACTACGAGGAGATCGTCAAGGAGGTGAACAGCGGTGGTGGAACGCTTCCGAGTCTCATTGGCTTCGACCCGAACATCGCAGCGAACTACGATGGCGGTGAGACCGTCAGGACGGACGTGACGCTCGGTGCGGATGGACGGATCGTTGCCGAGGATGAGGCGCCCGACGAGAAGGTCGCTGGGTCGTCTGGGCGTCGCTACGATCTCGTCGTCATGGGGGCGCACGGGATCGGGCGGCAGCCGTACTCGCAGCTTGGCGGCGTCGTTGGGCGTGCGGTGCGGGGTATCGAGAAAGATATTCTCATCGTTCGGGACGACGCCGCGCTCGCTGGTGGGCGGTTCATGGTATGTATCGATGGATCGTCGTACAGCTACAAGGCGATGCGGATCGCTTTGGAGCTGGCTCGGGAGTTCGCCGCCACCCTCTACGTCTGCAGTGCTTTCGACGTCGAGTTCCACCACGCGGTCTTCCACAACATCAAGGACGTGCTGTCGGTTCGGGCGTCGAAGGTCTTCAAGTTCGAGGAGCAGGAGGAGTTGCACAACAACATCATCGACAAAGGGCTACTCAAGCTCAGCCAGGCCAACATCAAGCGGGCCGAGGTCATGGCCCGAGACCTCCCCGACGTTCCCCTCGAGACCCAGATCCTCATTGGCAAGCCATTCCAGGTGATTCTCCAGTGGGCCGAGGAAGTGAAGCCCAGCCTCCTGATCTTCGCTCGCCACGGGGCCCATCGTATCGACGGAACCGACATGGGCTCGCAGGCCGAGAATCTCGTGCGCTTGGCACCTTGCAGCGTCCTCGTGGTGGGTACGGTGGGGGTTCTTCCGGAAGAGATCCCATGGATCGAAGAGGATGGTGAAGCGGCCGTACCGTGGGCGCCGGAGGCCGAGGTCCGCATCCAGCGAGTACCGCCGTTCGCGCAGGGCATCGCGCGCAGGGCTGTCGAGGAGTTTGTGGCCGAGCACGGCGGTAATATCGTGACGAACCCGTTGCTTGATCGGGCAATCGAGAAGCTGCTTCCGACTCATATGCAGTTGATCATGGGCATTGGTACGGCGGAAGAGCTCGCCCGCGCCGAGGTCAAGGCGGAAGAACAGATGGCCAAGACACTTGTCCAGGGTAGCGAGGAGAATGGTGAGGTGGCGGGGGCGATGGTGGACGTGCGTTGCCCCGTCACGGGCCACGTGACATCCCGGGAGCGAACCACGGCCGACCCGCTCGTGTGGACGGAGGAGTCCTTCGACCGGCTGCAAGCCGTGCCACTCGTCGCGCGCCCGCTGGCCCGGAACACCGTGGAGCGGTTCGCCCGGACGCATCGTCTCTGGCGCATCACGACTCGGGTCATGGACGAGAACAAGCAGGCGATGATCGAAGCGGATGAGTTCGACGCGGAGACGATGATGGGGATGTTCCGTGAGCTGCGGGCGAGGCAGATTCGCGCTGAGGCCGAAGGTGGAGATGCGCTCTCGCCAGAAATGCGCCGTTTTATCGAGGAGGCGAAGGGCGCGGGCGTCTCCCGCTGCCCGATCAGGGACATCGAAGAGAAGATGTCTGAATGTCCGGTCGATTTCCGCGTAACCACACCGGAGGAGGCAAAGGCGGCAGTGGAACGGTTGGTCCGCGATGGGGAGCCCGGAGGCGAATAGGGTGACGACCTCGCTCGCCCTGCTCGGCGAGGCACCGGTTTCCCCAAACGACTGCGCGAGCTACGTCCCTCACGTGGTCGCCTGGAACCTGACGCGACGGTGCAATCTCCGATGCGCGCACTGTTACATTGCCGCCGGTCCCACCGAAACGGCGCAGGATGAGCTGAGCACAGACGAGTGCCTGCGCATCGCAGACGAAGTCCTCGTCCTCAACTCCGCTCCAATGTTCATTCTGTCCGGCGGCGAACCGTTGCTCCGAGACGATCTTGCGACCATCGCCTCGTTTGCCACGCGGCGTGGCGCGACCGTCGTCGTCGGCACGAACGGGACCCTCCTCACCGACGACAGGATCGAAGAGTTGAAGGTGGCAGGTGTAACTGGAGTGGCGGTGAGCGTCGAGTCGTTGCGCCCCACGTACCACGACCGGTTTCGTCGGGGGCACGGCTCTCTTGAGGCCACTCGCGACGCCGTGGAGCGCTTGGGCCGCCACGGTCTCGATTTCGTCATCCAGACGACGCTCACCAGAGGGAATCGGCGGGAGCTCACTTCGTTGGTGGAGTGGGCGGAGGCACAGGGGGCGGTTTCGTTTAACGCGTATTTCCTCGTCTCGACGGGTCGAGG
The DNA here is from genome assembly GCA_039591615.1 of Gemmatimonadota bacterium. Taxonomy (GTDB): domain Bacteria; phylum Gemmatimonadota; class Gemmatimonadetes; order Gemmatimonadales; family GWC2-71-9; genus JBDHDH01. Next base: position 18,950 of record JBDHDH010000015.1, read on the forward strand.
CGCAGGGCTCACCGATCTCTCGCCTGCCCAGTACGAGGAAGCCCTCACCGAGCTCGTGGATCTGCACGTGCGCTTCCTCGGAACGATGATGGTGCGTGCCAAGTGCGCACCGCACTTCATGCGTCTCGTACATCAACGAGCTCCCGGGTCCCCGATCCTGAACTACGCCACGCGGTGCCCGTGCGGCGTGCACTACTGCCGAGTCACTCCCGATGGCAAATTGACGGCCTGTCCCTACCTACCATTGCCGGCAGGTGACCTCCGTCGTGACGGCTTCGCCGCCGTGTGGCGGCAATCCGCGCTGTTCGCGGCAATTCGCGCCGGTGCCCCGGGTGGCAAGTGCGGCGCGTGCGAGTACCGGGTGCTTTGTGGGGGGTGTCGCGCTCGGGCCTACGCCGCAGAGGAGGACTACCTGGCGGCGGATCCCTCATGCACGTATGAGCCCACGGGTCAGATGGCCGTTATCCAGCCGACCCCGCCGGTGACGTACGGGATGCAGGTCGAGTCTGCGCTGCGGTGGTCCGCCGCCGCGCGGGCGCGAATGGACCGAATTCCCTCCTTCGTGCGGGGCGTAGTCGTGAAGCGGGTGGAAGACTTCGCGCGGCTACGAGGTGCGTCGGAGGTGACGGTAGATCTCCTACGGGAGGTCCGCCGTCAGATGCCGGTGGATTTCTCAAAGCGGAGACCCTTCTTCCTGCACGATGACGACTGAACTCCTGCATCTCATCCAGGCGGCGGCGGATACCACGCGTGCGTACGGCGAGTTCCCCGTAGTCGGGGCGCGGGCCGCGGTATGGATCGCTGCACAGGTCCACCTCATGTTCGCCGCGTTCGTCCTCGGCGTGCCGATGTTTGCGGTGATCACCGAACTGATTGGGATCGTGGGGAAGGACCGGAAATACGACAAGCTGTCAAAGGAGTTCACCCGGCTGCTGGTATTTGCGTACAGCGCCACGGCGTTGTGGGGGGCGGTGCTGGTCTTCTTTCTCACCACGCTCTATCCGCGTTTCTGGCAGCACCTGTCGGACATCTTCCAGTTGTCCATGTGGATCTACGTCGGGCTGTTCTTCGTCGAGTCGTTCACGCTCTACCTGTACTACTACGGTTGGGACCGATGGACGGCTGGGCGTGCGAAGTGGGGCCACTGGGGACTCGGCCTGCTTCTGAACGTCTGGGGCACGATCGTCATGTTCATCGCAAACGGCTGGCTCACCTACATGATGTCGCCGCCGGAAGGGACGACGGTCCAAGGACTTCCCCCGGAGGCCACTCTCTGGAACGCTATCGCGAATGCGACGTGGATACCCATCAACATCCATCGATTGATCGCGAACGCGGTGTTTGGCGGCTCGATCGTGGCGGCTTACGCCGCGTACCGCTTCCTCGCCGCGAAGACGCAGGAGGAACGGGCTCACTACGACTGGATGGGCTACGTCGGGAATTTCATCGCCATCTCCACCTTCATCGTGCTGCCTTTTGCCGGCTACTGGCTGGGGCGGGAGATCTATGAGTACAACCAGCAGATGGGCATCACGATGATGGGTGGCTTCATGAGCTGGCTCTGGATCGTCCAGGCCGTCCTCATCGGCGTCCTGTTCCTGGCAGCCAACTACTATCTGTGGATCGGGATGCAGCGGATCCCAGGCGCCGAGCGCTTCATGCCGTACACGAAGTGGATGCTGCTCGTGCTCGTGATTTGCTGGCTGGTGTGGGCAACCCCGCACACGATGATCGCGAGCCGGGAGGAGCTCGCGGCGATGGGCGGGTCACACCATCCGTTCCTGAGCGTCCTCGGAGTGATGAGCGCCAAGAACACCGCCGTAAACCTGATGATTCTCACGACGTTCCTCTCTTTCCTGATGTACCGGCGGGCGAACAAAGAACCGACGGTGTCGTGGGCCCCCACCGGAACCTGGATCGAGGCGGCGATGTTCGCTCTCTCCGCGGGCGTGGTGATCTTCTACGGGGTACTCGGTTACTTCGTGGAGGCGATCGTTCGCATCGGTTTCAGCGTGTATCAGGTTGGAGCCGTGCTGGCATGCATCGTCGGCGTCACCATTATCGACATCGCGATGTTGCGCGGTGCCGGGTCCCGAGGCGAAATCCGCTGGGGCCAGATGCCGGAGCGCTCGCAGTACGCGTTGTTCACCCTGGCGGTCACCTTCACGTGGCTCATGGGGCTGATGGGGTATGCCCGAAGCGGAATTCGCCAGCACTGGCATGTCTGGGAAGTCATGCGCGACACGAGCCCGTACGCCTCGACGCCAGCGCTTGGGGAAGCGGCGAACATGATTAGCACCTGTGTCGTGGTGTTCCTCGCGCTGGTGGCGTTCATCTTCTGGCTCGGCGGGCTAGCAGAGCGTGCGACGGCGCAAGGGGAGGACCCTCAGCCAGATCCGGCGCTCCAGCCGGCCGGAATGGAGTGAGTGTGCGATGTGGCTGACGAATCTCAAGGTGGGCGTCGTAGCCCTGGCGGTGATCGGGTTCTACACGGCCGTCGCGCACGTCATTCCACAGCTCGAGTCCGAGGTGCCGGAGATGTTGGATCTCGGTGCCAATGCGACGGCCGAGGAGCTGGTTACGGCCGGCGAGCGGCTCTACAATGGCGCCGGCGGCTGTACGGCGTGCCACGGGCTCGGGACTCGCGCACCGAACCTGCTCACCGACCACGGTGGCGAGGGTCAGATCGGCGCTCGCTGCGCCACGAGGCAAGGAGGATTGGACTGCAAGGCCTACCTGTGGCAATCCATGGTGGAGCCGGGTACCCACGTCGTTGCCGGGTTCGGCAATATCATGCCGAACATGCAACGCCAGCTCACGGATGATCAGATCTGGAGTGTGATAGCCTTCCTGCAATCTCAGGGCGGCGAGGTCACGGTGAGCGCGGCGGATCTCCAGGCAGGTCAAGGAGCAGGGAGCGAGCCGGGAACGGTCGCCGCGGCGGCACCCGCCCGCTCCACGACGACGGATCCACGGCAGCTGCTCCAGGAGAATGCGTGTCTCGGGTGTCACCAACTCGACGGGGAGGGGCCACCCATCGGGCCTTCCTTCGACGGAATGGGATCGCGGGTCACTGCAGAGCGAATCCGTCGCGGCATCCTCGATCCAAATGCCGAGGTGGCCGATGGCTATCAGCAGTTTGCGGGGATGATGCCCGCGACGTTCGGCGAGCAGCTGTCCGCGGCGCAACTGGAAGCCATCGTACAGTTCCTGGCAGGTCGGGAATGATGGGCAAACTCATAGCGAGCCTGCGTCATCCCTTCTGGCAGGCAGTTGTCCTGCTCGTACTGGCGTATTTGCTCTTCACGTACGGCGTTGAATACCTGCCGCCGCTTCTGGGTTTCGCAAGCGCGCCCGTGCCTAAGAGCGTAGTCGTCCAATTCATGCTGACGGCACTGGTAGGTATCCTGATCTACGTGAGCGAGAACGAGGAGAAATGGCGACGCTTCAAGGAGCCGGTCGTCGCCACAATGGTGGACGCGGACAAACGATGGCTTCGCGGCGCATTCCTCGTGCTGATACCTGTCCTCGTGGGATTCGTGACCTACGATCAGACCCGCCCCAAAGTCTCCGCTCCCGTCCAACTCCGCTCGATTCACCCCGCTCCGCCAGGGCAAATCACCTTCCGGGGGAAAACGACTCAGCTGGCGGGACTGGAGAATCCCCTGCGGGACACCGGCTCTCTCGAAGAGCATTACCTGGAGGGGAGACGGGTCTATTACCAGAACTGCCTCCCGTGCCACGGCGATCTCATGGACGGGGAAGGTCACTACGCCAGCGGCTTCAACCCGCTGCCGCTGTCGTTCACCGATGCCGGGACCATCGCGCAACTCACCGAGAGCTTCGTCTTTTGGCGCATCGCCAAAGGCGGGCCAGGACTGCCGAGGGAGGGTACGCCGTGGAACTCGGCGATGCCGGTGTGGGAGGACTTTCTGACCGAAAACGAGATCTGGGCGGTTATCATCTTCCTGTATGAGCAAACGGGTTGGGAACCGCGGAGGTGGGAGGAGGGCGCGGTGGAGGGAGGAGGGGGACATGACTAATCGAATCGAGCCGGGCTCGGAGAAGATGGGGCGGGAAGCAGTGGGTGATGGTCGGGTGGGTGAATCGAGACACCACGTGCGGGGGTGGCTGTGTGTGTTCGTCCCCGCCGGCATCCTGCTCTCCGCCTCGTTCCCGCTCCCCGCCCAGGATCTCGAGCGCGGGAGAGCGGTCTACAACAAGTGGTGTGCCGGATGCCACGGTGACGACGGGAAAGGAACCGGCGAGGCAGCAGCCTTCATGCTGCCCCGACCACGAGACTTCACGCGGGGGGACTACCAGATCCGGACCACGGCCAGCGGTGAGCTGCCGACTGATGCGGACATCCGCCGCATGGTGGACGGCGGAATGCCCGGCACGTCGATGCCGGGGTGGGCAAGCCGACTTTCGGAGGACGAGCGGAACGATGTCGTTGCCTATCTCAAGACCTTTTCCCGGTTCTTCGAGGGGGCTTCACCGGAGGCCGTCGATTTTGGACGGCCCCCACGGGTGACGGCGGAAGGTCTCGCGGAAGGTGAGCGCGTGTTCCAGGAGCTCGAGTGTTTCAAGTGTCATGGGGTGGGGGGACGGGGTGACGGCCAAGCGGCACCGACCCTTACCGACGATTGGGACTTTCCGGTTTGGGCCGCCGATCTCACAGAGCCGTGGGCGTTCAATGGTGGCGGCACGGTGGAGCAGATCTATCGGCGCTTCCGCACGGGGCTCAACGGAACGCCGATGCCGTCGTACAGCGACGTGCTCGATGCTGAAATCGTCACAGAGGAGCAGCTGTGGCGAGTCGCGCAATACGTGCGATCGCTGGGACCCGAAAAGTCGCCTCCCCGCGTGCGGGAGGTAGTGCGGGCAGAGCCTGTTGTGGGGCAGCTCCCGGTTGGCCCCGAGGATAGCACGTGGAACGGCATTGAGCGTTTCTACATCCCACTGGTGGGCCAGATCATCGTCAAGCCCCGTTGGTTTGCACCTACCGCCGATGGGGTATGGGTGCAAGCGGTCCACAACGGCGAGCGTGTGGCCATCCGCATCGCCTGGCACGATCCGTCCTCGAGCCCCGATCCGGCATGGCAGGAGTGGCTCGACCGCATCGCCGCGACGATGACCGACGTGGACGGTTCGACTTCCACGATCCAGGGGCCCGATCGTCTCGCAGTTCAGTTTCCGATGCGTCTATCGGAAGGCATGGAACGTCCGTATTTTCTCGGAGGCAGTTCCCGTCGTCCCGTGTACATGTGGCGCTGGGCGAGCACTCCCGACCGAGCTGACGAAGGAAGCGCGACCGGGCTGGGGACCTTTGCGCCGTTCGCAGCCGGCTCCGGTCTCACCCATGGAGCTCGCTTCGAGCGAGGGGCTTGGGAGGTCCAGTTTACGAGGGTGTTGGCGCCGCCGGACTCCACCGCGTTCACATTCGAGACCGGTCGGGCGATCCCGATGGCGTTCTTCGTGGCGGATGGGTCCAATGGCGAGGATGAGGCACGTGGCGCGGTGAGCGCCTGGTATCAAATCTACCTGGACGTTCCCACTCCGACGACGGCCTACGTGGCTCCCATCGTAGCGATGTTGCTGACGGCGGGACTGGGTGTCGTCGTTGTCGTGCGAGCGCAGCAGCGCGGCCAGCGAGCCGCCAAATTATCGTAGGGAGGAAGGAAATGCGACGAGTTTTTCTACCAGCCGTGCTTGTGTGCTTTGCATGTGGTGGAGGTGAGCAGCCTGCGGCGGGTGCAGGTGAAGCGGAAGCGCGAGGTGGGGCGGCGATGGGGCCGCGTGGGAATGGGGCGATCGCCGGGACGGTGCGGTTCGGCGGTACGCCGCCCGCCAATCCGACAATCGACATGTCAGAGGAACCGGACTGCGCGGGGAAGCATCAGGGCGCACCGACGGACCCGCAGTACGTGGTGAACAATGGGATGTTCGGCAATGTGTTCGTGTACGTGAAGAGCGGCCTGCCGGCGGGAGCGGAATACACGGCACCGTCCACACCGGTTGTGTTGGATCAGTCGGGCTGTCTCTACCATCCCCGGGTTTTCGGCGTGATGGCGGGCCAGCCCATCGAAATCCGGAACAGCGATCCCATGCTCCACAATATCAAGGCGGTGCCCGACCAAAACCGCGGCTTCAACATCAGTCAGCCGCGGGAAGGGATGATGACTTCCCGGACGTTTAACGCGCCCGAGATCATGGTGCCGTTCGAGTGCAACGTGCACGGATGGATGAACGCGTTTGTGGGTGTCATGGAACATCCATTCTTCGCGACGTCTGGTGAGGACGGATCGTTCACCATCGACGGGCTGCCGGCGGGGACATACGAGATCGAGGCCTGGCACGAGCTGGCAGGCACACAGACGCAATCGGTGACGGTTCCAGAGACCGGGGCGGTGAATGTGGAGTTCACGTTCACTGCGCCCGCCTCGTAGGAGAGCGACCGTCATGCCCTTTGATTGGGGATTACCGCCCGCCGCGTCGACCTTCGCGGCCGACATCGACCGCATCTACTACATCATCCTCGCGGTGACCGGGCTGGCTTTCGTCATTGTCGAGGTGGCACTCGTCTGGTTCTTGATCAAGTACCGAGGCCGACCGGGTCGGAAGGCCCACTATACACACGGCAGTGTGAAGGCTGAGGTGATCTGGACCGCGGTGCCGGCTGTGGTCGTGGTGGTGATTGGCATCCTGAGTGGCCGGGTGTGGAATCACATCCGCGGGCGGGACAGTGTCCCCCCCGACGCCCTGCCCGTTGCCCTGGTCGCGAAGCAGTTTGAATGGAACGCGACCTATCCGGGAGCGGACGGGAGCTTCGACACGGATGACGACTTCACCCTTCGAAACGAGATGCGGGTCCCAGTCAACCGTCCTGTGGTCGTCCATCTCACGTCGGAGGACGTGATCCACTCGTTCTTCGTGCCCGCGTTCCGAGTGAAACAGGATGCGGTACCCGGAATGGAGATCCGTGTTTGGTTCCAAGCCACCGAGACGGGCGAGTTTCCGCTCGCATGTGCCGAGTTGTGTGGACTCGGCCACTATCGCATGAGTGCGAGGGTGGTGGTGCAGGAACAAGACGCGTACGAGCGATGGCTCGCCGAGCAGGCTGCGAGCCAAACCGTAGCCTCCCGTTAGAGGACCCATGGCCACGACTGCAGCTGCATTTGACCACGTAGCCCATGCGCACATCGACACTCGGTCGTTCATCAAGAGGTACATCTTCTCGACCGATCACAAGATCATCGGAATCCAGTTTCTCATCATGAGCCTGCTGTTTCTGGGTGTGGGTGGACTGCTGGCCATCATGATGCGATGGCAGCTGGGCTTTCCGGGGGCGGCGCTGCCCGCTGGCGGCATGTTTCCCGAGACCATGGCACCCGACGGCATCATGCTGCCGGAGTTCTACAACTCCTTGGTCACGATGCACGGGACCTTCATGGTGTTCTTCGCGATCATGCCGTTGCTCGTAGGGGTGTTCGCGAACTTTCTCATTCCGCTGAAAATCGGCGCGCCCGACATGGCGTTTCCGCGGATCAACATGGCTTCGTTCTGGATCGCGGTGCCGGCGGGACTCATCATGCTCACCAGCTTCGCGGTGGAAGGAGGCGCGGCTGGTGCCGGCTGGACGATGTATGCTCCGCTCAGCGCCAGTGCGGAATACTCCGGAGTGAGCACAGGGCAGATGCTGTGGAGTGCCAGCATCGTGGTGCTCGGTATGGCCTCGATCCTGGGGTCGATGAACTACATCACCACCGTCATCAACATGCGGGCGCCGGGTATGACGTGGTTCCGGATGCCCTTGAGCATCTGGGCCCTCTTCATCACCGCGATCCTGACGATTCTGGCCATCCCGATTCTCTCCGGGGCGGCCATCATGCTGCTTTTTGACCAGCTCCTTGGGACGCATTTCTTCCTGCCCCCTCAGGGCGGTCAGCCGCTCCTCTGGCAGCATCTGTTCTGGTTCTTCGGGCATCCGGAGGTGTACATCCTGATTCTCCCGGCGATGGGATTCGTGTCCGACATCATCGCCAACGGGTCCCGGAAGCCGATCTTCGGGTACCACTCCATGGTGTTTGCCATCATGGGCATCGGGTTCCTCGGTTGGATCGTGTGGGGACATCACATGTTCCAGAGTGGCATGAATCCGACGCTCGGCACGTCGTTCATGATCTCTACGCTATTGATTGCGGTGCCGTCCGCCATCAAGACATTCAACTGGCTGGGAACGACGTGGCGTGGGAACATCCGGTTTCACGTACCGATGCTGAACGCCGTCGCCTTCGTCGCGATGTTCGTGATCGGTGGCCTCAGTGGTGTCTTCATGGCGTCGACACCCGTGGACATCCAGATCCACGATACGTACTTCATCGTGGCCCATATCCACTACGTGCTGTTCGGCGGGAGTCTGTTCGCCCTCTTCGGGGCCATCACCTTCTGGTACCCCAAGATGTTCGGGCGGATGATGAGCGAGCGTTGGGGAAAGGTGCACTTCATCCTGACGTTCATCTTCTATAATCTCACCTTCTTCCCGATGCACCAACTGGGGTTGGGCGGCCACATGCGACGGATCTACGATCCGACGGAGTATGAGTTCCTCCTTCCAATGCAGGGGATCAACCGGTTCATCACGGTGAGCGCAATCCTGCTCTTCACGACGCAGTTCATCTTCGCCGCGAATTTCGTGATCAGCTGGTTCAAGGGAAAGAGGGCGGGCAACAACCCCTGGCAAGACACGGGGCTCGAATGGACTACGCCGTCGCCAGCACCGCACGGTAACTTCCCCACGACGCCGACGGTGTACCATGCACCGTACGAGTTCAGCTCACCGCACGTGGACGAGGACTACCTGATGCAGGACCGGAAGGTCGAACGCATTGCATCTCCCACCGCCAGCTGAGGGAGGATCGATGGCACACCCTGCCGTGATGCAGCCTCCCGCGCAGGCGGAACCCGGCGCGGGCGTATACAACGAGAAGTTGGGGATGTGGGTTTTCCTGGGGTCGGAGGTGATGTTCTTCACGGCGCTCATCGGAGCGTACATCATCCTGCGTTTTGCCCAGCCGGGAGCCTGGGCGCTGCCGGGGCAAATCCTGAACGTCCCCGTCACGGCCGTAAACACCTTCCTATTGATCTGTAGCTCGGTCACGATGGTGAAGGCGTTCGCCGCGATACAGGAAGGGGATCAGCGCATGCTTCGGGTGTGGTTGCTGGCCACCGTGATCATCGGCGCCACATTCGTGAGTGTCCAGGTCTTCGAGTACATGCAACTCGCTCATGAGGGGTTCCTGCCCGGCGGGTACGTGGCTGGAAGCCACCTCGCGGAAGTTGCCGAGAGCGGAGTTGCCTACAAGGGCGGGCCAGCGCTACCAGAATCGGTGGGTCTCTACGGGTCGACCTTCTACACCATGACCGGGTTTCACGGCTTCCACGTTACGATGGGAGTCCTGAGCATGATCTTCGTGACCGTGAAGGCCTATAGGGGAGGCTACACTGCGCAAGACCATCGCGGTGTCGAGGTCATCGGTCTGTACTGGCACTTCGTCGATCTCGTATGGATAATACTGTTCACCATCGTGTACCTGATCTGAGCGAGCGAGGGACGGACGATGGAACCGAAGCCACACGCGAAGCATCCACCCTATGTGGGTATCTGGGTCGCGCTGGCGGTCCTGACGATGTTAGAAATCGGCGTGGCGTTCTTCCAGGGCTGGCCGAAGCAGTTGATCATCATATTGCTCGTGGCGCTCGCCCTGTGGAAGGCGCTTCTTGTGGCGCTCTACTATATGCACCTCCGCTTCGAAGGGAACCGTTTGCGGATTCTGGCCATCGCGCCACTTCCGCTGGCTGTCATTCTCGTTATCGCCGTCATTACGGAATACGTGTGGTAGCAATCGCCGCTGCCCGGTCACGCACGACCGACTTCGTGGAGCTGACCAAGCCACGCATCGTGGCTCTCGTGATGCTCACGGTAGCGGCCGGATTCTATCTCGCCGCCTCGTCCAGGCTGGCTGGCTTCCTTCTGTTTCATACACTCTTGGGTACGGCGCTCGTGGCGGCCGGCACCAATGCTCTCAACCAGGTCGTTGAGCGAGATGTCGACGGCCTGATGCGGCGGACACGGGACCGGCCCCTTCCCGCGGGCCGGTTGGGGCTCCACGAGGCGTCTCTCTTTGCATGGAGCCTCGGCATAGGCGGCATCGTGTATCTCGCGATGCTCGTGAATGCCATTGCAGCTGCGCTGGCAGCAGGCACCCTCGTGAGTTACGTGTTCCTGTACACGCCGCTCAAACGAAAGACATCCCTGGCGACCCTCGTCGGTGCGATTCCCGGTGCGCTACCCGTCGTGGGGGGGTGGGCGGCGGCCCGGGGGAGCGTGGGGCTGGGGGCTTGGGTGCTGTTTTCCATCGTATTCTTGTGGCAACTCCCCCATTTCCTCGCCCTCGCCTGGCTGTTTCGCGACGACTATGCGCGGGCAGGACTCAAGATGCTCAGCGTGGTGGAAGGTGCGGAATCGACATTCCGGCAGAGCGTGCTCTATGCAGTCGCCATGTTACCGGTGAGCCTCACGCCGACGGTGCTCGGCCTCGCTGGGCCGCTCTACTTCCTCGGAGCGATTGGGCTCTCGCTGTGGCTGATATGGACCGCGCTGACTGCCGCGCGCGAGCAATCGGCCGGAAGCGCCCGACGCCTCTTCCTGGCGACGGTGCTCTACCTCCCGGCGATTCTGGTTCTGATGATGCTGGACAAGGGCGCATGATCCTCTTCCATCGTTTTCTGATCGGCACAGCGATTCTGTTTTCCGCTGGTTTTGCCATTTGGTCGTTCGTCAGTTTCCAACGACAAGGCGGTACCCTCCTTCTCTTCCTGGGTTTCTTCTTCGCCGTCGCGACGCTCGGCCTGTCGTATTACCTCAAGAACCTGAGGCGTTTTCTAGGGCTGTGAGCGGCGACGCGGTCTCCGGGGCGATGATGTGGGTTGGGGCGTTGATGGTGTTTACACCCATCGTCGCCGCAGCACTCGTGATCGGTGTCGTGTGGTATCAAAAGCAGAAGCGAAGTGCTGGAAAGCGGCAGGACGAACAGGTAGGATAATAAACGCGGGAAGCGCGACCGGACCGTCGCCCGCCGTCCCACAAAACAGGCGCGCCAGCTTGGCCGGCGCGCCTGTCGATCTATGTACAAGCCGGCGGCTAGCCGGCTCTGGCGAGGATCGGCTAGCCGATGTCTGCTACTCGCAGCCGGACTACGCCGTCGTTCAGTCGGGTCTGCCCTGTGCCATTCCAGAACACGAGTGTGACCCGCAAGGACACGATCTCATTCGCGCCGATATCGCGTAATACGCGTCCCAGGTCCGATTGAGATCGAACTTCCTGCCCGTCCACATGAGTGATAACGGTCAAGCGCCCAGCTCGAGGGTTCGATGCCTGGAGCATCGGCTTGTCTCGAGCGGGTCCATCCGGGTCGACCGCCGTCACAATGACGCCGGTGAGGTTCGATGGAACACCCCGATATTGGGTCAGTTGAGCACGGTCGATGTTCTCCACCTGGAGCCCGAGCTTTGCCTCGTAGGAAGCCGTCTCGCCCGCCTCATCTCTGTTACGACTTGCCAACGTGGTCTCTTCGTCCATCGCGGCCTCTCCGAGACGAACGTTGAGCGTTCTTCGCTCACCCCGCTCCCGTAGCACTGTCACCTGAACGCGCTCCCCGGGCTTCTTGAAGCCGACGAGCTGCTGGAGCTGCGCCACGTACTCGACCTCCTGCCCATCGAGCTCGACGATCACGTCACCCCGACGGATCCCGGCCTCTCTTGCCGGACTGTCGGCGGAGAAGTCTTGCACGACGACCCCTCGGATCTCGTCGAGACCGACGTACTCCGCATCTTCCGGTTCGACGTTACGGATGGATACGCCGAGGACTGCCCGTGTGACATGGCCGGTCTCGATGAGCTGATCGACGACGCTCCGGGCCAGATTGATGGGAATGGCAAAGCTATAACCCGAGTAGTACCCCGTGCGGCTGGCAATGGCGGCATTCACACCGACCACTTGTCCGCGGATGTCCACTAGCGGCCCACCCGAGTTACCGGGGTTGATGGCCGCGTCTGTCTGGAGGAAGTCCTGGATGCTGTACTCGGAGCTCAAGAGCCCGGCCAGCCCGCGCCCGCGGCCGGACACGATTCCGGCGGTCACGGTGAAAGAGAATTCCTCCCCCAGGGGGTTTCCAACGGCGAGCACCCACTCGCCGACGCGCAGCGAGTCGGAGTCGCCGAACGACACGGTTGGCAAACTGCTCGCGTCGATCTTGATCACCGCAATGTCGGTGTTGGGATCACGGCCCACGACCTTGGCGGTGAAGCGCCGTCGGTCGAAGAGATGGACCTCGAGTCGATCGAAACCTTCGACGACGTGGTTGTTGGTGATGATGTAGCCGTCGGGAGAAACGACGAACCCGCTTCCCTGGCCGCGGCGGGGACGAAGCCCACCGTTGTCGGGGAATCGGAAGAACCGATCGAAAGGCTCGGGAAGCACTCGTCCCTGATCGTCAGGCTGCGACCGTGTTTGCGCGTCGATGAAGACGACCGTCGGGCGAACCGCTTCCGCCACCGCGCTAAATGCGTCCCCGAGCGTGCTCAGGGCCGCGCTCGCCGCCACCGGTGCGGGCTGGCTCTCTGCAGCCACCGCTGCCTGAGGCGCCGGGGATCCCGGTGGTGCCGCCTTCACCGCGGCGGTCGTGGGCTCCTGGGCCTGGGAGTTCTCGGGGAAATCAATGACGGATACGAAGCCGGCTGAGAGCACGATCCCCAGGCCGACCAACGCTCCGAATTTCAACCAATCCCGTCTGCGCCGTTCCATAAACTAGACTCCGTCAACTTATGCGAAGGGTCATCTATTCCCACCCGGCTATCGCAAGCCGAGAGCATTGCCTCTGTAATGTAACCCGAAGTTGGGGCCGGGGTTTCCCCCGGCCCAGGTTCCTGTCCGATCAGGACTTCGAGTCGTCGACGATCTCGTAGTCGGCTTCGACCACGTCCTCTTTCTCCTCCGCCGGGCCACCGGCTTCACCCTGGGCGCCCGCCGTCTCGGCCTCTTCGGCCTGGGCCTGCGTCGCCTGATACAGCGAGGCACCGGCAGCGGAGAAAGCCTGGGACAGTTCCTCCAAGGCCGATCTGATCTCGGCGGCGTCGCCCGAGCGCAATGCTTTCTTGGCACCCTCCAGCGCGTTGTCCAGGCGTTCTTTGTGGGCAGTCTCGAGGCGATCCGCCCATTCCTTCATGTCCTTCTCGACCTGGTAGACGAGCGAGTCCAACCGGTTGTGTGCATCGATGTCTCCGCGGCGCGCCTTGTCTTCGCTGGCGTGCTGCTCGGCCTCCTTCACCATCCGATCGATCTCATTGTCGGAGAGACCGCTCGATGCCTCGATCCGGATCTTCTGCTCCTTGCCGGTGGCCTTGTCCTTCGCGGAAACGTGCAGGATGCCGTTCGCGTCAATGTCGAAGGTGACCTCGATTTGCGGCACCCCCCGAGGCGCCGGCGGGATCCCCGTGAGCTGGAACCGGCCGATGGTTCGGTTGTCGATGGCCATCTGGCGCTCGCCCTGAAGCACATGGATCTCGACCGTCGTCTGACTGTCCTCTGCGGTGGAGAAGATCTCCGACTTCTTGGTCGGGATGGTGGTGTTCCGTGAGATCAGGACGGTGGTCACGCCGCCCAGCGTCTCGATGCCGAGCGACAGCGGCGTCACGTCGAGCAGCAGGACGTCCTTCACCTCACCGGCGAGCACGCCGCCCTGAATCGCCGCACCGATGGCTACGACTTCGTCCGGGTTTACCCCTTTGTGCGGATCCTTACCGAAGAAGCTCTTGACGATATCCTGCACTTTCGGAATCCGGGTGGAGCCACCCACCAGGATGATTTCGTCGATGCCGTCCGGCTTGAGACCCGCATCCGCCAGGGCTTTTTCCATCGGCGGGATCGTGCGCCGGATGAGATCGTCAACCAACTGCTCGAACTTCGCGCGCGTGAGCGTGGTGTTCAAATGCTTGGGTCCAGCCTGATCGGCCGTGATGAACGGCAGGTTGATCTCGGTCTGGGTCGTGGTACTCAGTTCCATCTTGGCCTTCTCGGCGGCTTCCTTGAGGCGCTGGAGCGCCATGGGATCCTGCGACAGATCGATCCCTTGGTCTTTCTTGAACTCGGAGATCAGCCATCTGATGACCCGCTCGTCAAAATCGTCGCCGCCGAGGTGCGTGTCGCCGTTGGTAGCCTTTACCTCGAAGACGCCTTCGGCCAGCTCGAGGACCGAGATGTCATACGTCCCACCACCGAGGTCGAACACCGCGATCTTTTCTTCCTTCTTCTTTTCCAGTCCGTAGGCGAGGGCTGCCGCGGTCGGCTCGTTGATGATGCGCAGCACCTCTAGACCGGCAATCTTGCCGGCGTCCTTTGTGGCCTGCCGCTGCGCGTCGTTGAAGTACGCCGGAACCGTGACGACCGCCTTCGCGACCGAATGGCCAAGGTAGTCCTCCGCAGTCTGACGCATCTTCTGGAGGATCATGGCGGAGATCTCAGGAGGCGTGTACGTCTTTTCCTGAATCTCCACCGACGCGAGGTTGTTCTTGCCCGAGAGCACCCGGTAGGGGACCCGCGCCTTCTCCTCGGTGATCTCATCCAGCCGGCGTCCCATGAACCGCTTGATGGAGAAGACGGTGTTCTTGGGGTTGGTCACCGCCTGGCGCTTGGCCACCTGTCCTACCAGTCGCTCCCCATCCTTCGTGAAGGCAACGACCGATGGCGTCGTGCGGCCACCCTCGGAGTTGGGGATGACCACGGGGTCGCCACCCTCCATGACCGACACCACGGAGTTGGTGGTTCCCAGATCGATGCCGATGACTTTCTCAGCCATTCCGCCTCTCCTTCAATGAGATTGGATGCGTGTAGAACCGCACAGGTTGCAGATGCAAGGCACATACCCGAAAAATGCGCCATAATGACAGGGAAAAAGTTCGCGATCGGGTCTTGGCATACATGGTATTTGCCTGATTGACTTGAACTTACGCCAGCCCTAGCTTTTGGGGATGTTCCCCTACCGGGATGACAATCCCAGCCTGAGCACTCCGTTCGTCACCTATGGCATAATAGGGATCACCGCACTGGTCTGGTTCCTCGTCCAAGGGGCAGGGAGTCAGCCAGCGTTGGCCAGTTCCGTGTGCCGCCTTGGGGCTATTCCCGGAGAGCTACTGGGCCAGATCCCCGACGAAACCGTGATTCCCCTGGGCCGGGGTCTCGGATGTCGGGTCGGCGGGGAGGTGGGGAGCTGGTATACCGTGGTCACATCGATGTTTCTGCACGGGAGCTGGTTTCACATCATTGGCAATATGTGGTTTCTGTGGGTGTTCGGCGATAATGTCGAGGACTCGATGGGGCACCTGCGGTTTGGCTTCTTCTATCTTGTTGCTGGGCTCCTTGCGGCGGGTGCGCAGATCGCGATCCAGCCGAGTTCGCCGATCCCCATGGTCGGCGCCTCTGGCGCCATCAGCGGCGTTATGGGAGGTTACCTGGTGCTCTACCCGAAGGTGCGCGTTCACATGCTCGTCTTCCTCGGGTTTTTTGTCACCACGGTGGCGATACCTGCCTACTTCATGTTGCTCTACTGGGCTTTCCTCCAGCTGATCGGGAGTGTTCCCATGCTCGCCGGCGGGGGCGAGGGGGGCGGGGTCGCGTTCATGGCTCACTTGGGTGGGTTCGTTGCGGGCGTCGTGCTCATCAAGCTGTTCGCGAATCCCAAGCTCGTCGAGGCGCACCGTCGGCATGTCATTGCCCAGGTGCAACGTCGCCGGTGGCCGTGGGACCAGGTCGGGCATTGAGTCGATGTTCCTCGCACGGGTAGTTGGTCGCGTGGTCGCGACGGTGAAGCAGGACACCCTGGCCGGCCAGCCACTCCAGTGGATCCAGCCGGTGGACGCATCGGGGAACGAGCGAGGGAAACCGGTGGTCGCCGTGGATCCCATCGGGTTGGGTCCCGGCGAATGGTGCTACTACATCACGGCGCGGGAAGCGTCGTTGACGCTGTGGGAGACGTTCGCGGCGGTGGACGCCGGAATCGTGGGTAAGGTGGATCGCGTGAACCTGGAGGGGACGGATGAGGCGGGTTGATCGGCTGCCAGGGGGCATGGAGCGGGAGCGCGACCGTCGCCGATCCGACTCCCGGTAGTGCGTAGGAGAGCTGGTGTACATCGCTAAGGTAGTAGGCAACGTCGTCTCGACACACAAGAACGACCGCCTGGTCGGCAAGAAGCTCCTCCTCGTACGGCGCCTCGACTTGAGCGGCGCGTGGGACGGGTCGGTGGAGGTCATTGCGCTCGATGTCGTGGACGCCGGGGCGGGCGACACGGTACTCGTGGTCCAGGAGGGAAGCTCCGCGCGGAAGATCTTCAACGATCCCAAGATTCCGGTTCAGGCCGTGGTGGTTGGGATCGTCGAAAGCGTGAATCTCGGTGAATAGAGGGCAGGGGGTAGAAGACAGAGGGCAGAGGGCAGAGCATTCAGCATTGAGGAACGGGTTGACTGATGGATCGTCGTGAAATCGAGCAACTGGCCGAGCTGGTCGTCGAGAATCTTCTCGGCGAGCAGACCGCGGGTAGGTCACCGAGCGGTGGCTCCACGTCTCCTGTTCCGACTGTCGGTCGAACGCTGCCACAGGCGGCGGGGCGATGGGAGGTTCCCGATATCGGATGGCGAATGCCTGTTGGGGGAAGAGCGGGGGGAGCCGCCGGGGGTAAACGAGCCGTCTGTCGGTCGGCGGGCGGGACGGTGCTGCCAGCAGCCGATGCGGCGATTCACGAACTGACGGCAAGACCGCCGCGTGATGGGCCTGCTCGCATTGCCGACTACGTGGACCATACGCTGCTGAAAGCGGAAGCGACCCGCGCTCAGATCGAAGCACTCTGCGACGAGGCTGCGGAGCATCGGTTTGCAGCTGTTTGTGTGAATGGCTCGTGGGTGCCGTTGTGCCGAAAGCGGTTAGCGGGGTCTGGGGTCAAGACCGCGACTGTGGTGGGATTTCCGCTCGGGGCTACGACGACCGACGCGAAAGCGGCGGAAGCGCGGCATCTCGTTGAATCTGGCGCCGACGAGCTGGACATGGTTGCCGCGATCGGCCACATCCTGGACGGTGACTGGGACTACGTGGAAGACGACATCCGGGCTGTGGTGGATGCGACGAAGGCTCGAACCGTCAAGGTAATCCTCGAGTCCGCGACGCTCGAACCGTTGCAGGTCGTCCAGGCCGCGGCGATTGCGAAGGAGGCCGGAGCGCACTTCGTGAAGACCTCCACCGGGTTTCACCCGGCAGGGGGAGCCACGGTGGAGGCGGTTGCGCTGATGCGACTCACGGTGGGCGATGCCCTGGGGGTGAAGGCGGCGGGAGGAGTGCGTGATTGTGCTACCGCCCTCCGGATGATCGCGGCCGGCGCCAACCGTCTCGGAACTTCGAGCGGCGTGCAGTTTGTGGAGTGCATGGGCGCTGGCCCCCAGTCCCTGTCTGCGTTGCTGTCCGCGCCCGACGGTCATGAGGCCGTGTGTCAGACGGGAGGTTGTTCGATGGACTGAGCCTACCCCGCCGCTGCTTCTTCTTCCGCGTGGTGCTTGATGGTCGTTCCTTCGACGAGGAACACCACGTCCTCCCCGATGTTGGTGGCCAGGTCAGCGATGCGTTCGAGGTTACGGCTCACGAGCGAGAGTTCCATCGCGGCGCTGATGGTGTGAGGGTCTTCGGCCATATGGGTGAGAAGGATCCGGAAGAGCGAGCTAAGGGGGTCGGTCAAGCTGGACCTGACGGTCGTGGAGGAATTGCATCGCTCAGGGAAGGCGGACAGATTGCTGCACTCCGATGAATACCCTGCTATCGGCTCTGCTCGCCGCCGGCCTCGCGATTCAGTCGGCCCAGGCGCCAGACAGCGTGCATCTCGTCGTGGTGGCCACTACCGACGTGCACGGGCGCGTGTTCCACTGGGACTACGTGCGCGACGGCGAGGCGCCCTTTGGGCTCACACGTGCCGCAACGGTGGTGGACTCGCTGCGTGACCTCTACCCCGGTCGGGTCATCGTGGTCGACGCCGGAGATCTGATCCAGGGGAATCCCTTCGCCACCTATTTTGCCGAAGAGCAGGCGGTCGACCCCCACCCGGTGGTGGACGCCCTCAACGCCGTTGGGTTCGATGCGGCCACGCCGGGGAACCACGAGTTCAACTGGGGACTCGATGTTTTCGCTCGAGTGATAGACGCAGCGGCTTTTCCTGTCGTCTCTGCGAACCTGTACCGGTTGCCGCGGGACACCCTCGCCCTCCCACCGTTCGCGTTGGTCCCGCGGGGCGGTGTGCGGGTCGGAATCACGGGATTCACCACGCCAGGAGCCATGGTCTGGGACCGTGCGAATCTCGCCGGCCGACTGCGGGTTCACCCCATTCTCCCGAACGCGAGGCGTGTTCTCGAGGATCTCGCGGACGCAGGCGCCGACCTCCGCGTCGCGGTCATCCACAGTGGGATGGGTGGAGCGTCCAGCTATGACACGACTGGCGTAGGCGCAGAGAATGTGGCGGCCGGCCTGGCGGCGCTCCCGGTGAAGCCACATCTGGTGGTCGTGGGCCACACTCATCGAACCATCACGGACTCGGTGATCGACGGCGTCCACTTCATTCAGCCGCCGCCACACGCTCGGGGGTTGGCGGTGGCGCATGTGTGGTTGGTCCGGGGCAACGACGGCAGCCTGGAAGGTCGGGACCCTCGATCTTCGGTCCGTCCAGGGGACTACGAGGTTGTCCGTATCACCGGCGAGACGATCTCGCTGGCCGAGGTCCCACCCCATCCCGTTGTGTCCCGGCGCCTAGCCTCGGCCCACGAGGCGGTACGGGGCTG
This sequence comes from Gemmatimonadota bacterium, assembly GCA_039591615.1. Taxonomy (GTDB): domain Bacteria; phylum Gemmatimonadota; class Gemmatimonadetes; order Gemmatimonadales; family GWC2-71-9; genus JBDHDH01. Next base: position 37,875 of record JBDHDH010000015.1, read on the forward strand.
GGCGAGCCAGCCCGTGGCGCAAGTGGTCGAAGGTGACTGGGGGGCATGGTTTGGAAGAGTGGAGGACACACCGATCATCGATTTCGTCAACGAGGTACAGCGGCGGGTGGCGGGGACGGATCTTTCTGCCACCGCCGCATTCAACCCCCGAGGGGGGTTTGGAACCGGCGACGTGCGCCTGCGAGACGTGGCCGGCCTCTACCCTTATGAAAACACGCTCAGGGCTGTTCGTATCGACGGAGCGGCACTCCGAGCGTACCTGGAACGCTCGGCGGAGTACTTCCACACCTTCCGGCCCGGTGCGCCGGTCATCAACGAGAGCGTGCCCGGGTTCAACTTCGACATCGTCAGCGGCGTCGAGTATCTCCTCGATCTGACGCAGCCCCCCGGATCGCGGGTTCGACAGCTCGCCATTCGCGGTCGGATGATCGAGCCAACGGACACGTTCACCCTCGCCCTCAACAACTACCGACAGGCCGGTGGTGGCGGATTCGAGATGCTGGCGGGACTACCGCTGATCTACGACGGGCCGGACATTCGGGACCTGCTGGTGGAGCACCTCCGAGCGGTGCGCCACTTGAGGGCTTCGGACTACTACACGCCGTCGTGGCGCATCATACCGGCCGAAGCGGCCGCTGCGGCACGGGCGGCCGTTGGGCCACCTCCGGGCATCGAACTGGCCGCCGTTCCGCCGCCTTCAGGGGGTTTGGACTCCCTCACTCCGGTAGATCCTGAACGGCACCGGCCCTACGAGGCCCAGGCGAGGGCGGAGCCACCGTTCGCGAGGGTCAAGCTTCCCCTCGAGCCCGACGGGTCCGAACACGCGCTCGGCCGGTTGATCGCCGACGCCTACCGGACCGCGGCCCGCACGCACTTCGCACTCGTTCACACGGCTCGGATCGCTGCGGGCCTCCCCTCCGGTCCGATCCGCCGTGAAGACGTAGACGCTGTGCTGCCACGGCCCGCGCGATTGGTGCGGATCCATGCTACCGGAGGTCTGCTGCGCCGGCTCCTGGAGTTCGCGCTCAGCGAGGGAGACCCCGCGGTGCACGTGTCTGGGCTGGTCGTCATCTACGATCCGGACCGCCATCCCGGTTCTCGCGTGCGCGAACTCCGCCTGCCTGACGGCAGCGAGATCCGGGAAAAAGACCGATACGAAATCGCCGTCCCGGCGTCCCTCACTCCCGATGCTGGCGGGCTTGCGATTCCCACACCGACCGGAACGAGGCTCGTGCTAGAAGAACTGGAGGGCATCGAGACGGATATCTCCGAAGCGGAGGCCCTGGCCGCCCATCTTCAGGTTTTGCGGCAACCCGTAGAGGCTCCTCCGATGTCACGATTCCGGGTGAAGCATGAGTGAAGGGCTCAGGGTCTTCGTCAACGAGCGAGCCATCACCGTGGGATTGGGGACGACCGTGCGCGACGCGGTGGCGGAATGCGATGCCGCGCTGGCCGACGCGCTCCCCAGCGGAGTGGCATACGTCACCGACGGGGTTGGACGCCCCATCGATCCCGAGTCGCTCGTCGAGGCGGGGGCGATCCTTCGTGTCGTCCGGTCGGCCCGTCGAACGCCAATGCAGCAGGAAACGTCATGACCGTGACCCGGGAACTGATTGGCCGCCTGCCAAAAGCGGAGCTTCATGTACACCTGGACGGGTGTATCCGGCCGGCGACGATGCTGGAACTGGCAAGAGAACGAGGCGTGAAATTGCCGGCGGAAGACCCCGATTCCCTGGCCCGCGCCATGTACGTGCGTGATGCCCACAACCTCGAGGAATACCTCGAGCGCTATCGGTTCACCATCGCGGTCATGCAGACAACGGAGGCGATGGAGAGAATCGCGTACGAATTCGTGGTGGACTCTGCCGCCGACTCGGTGCGATACGTGGAAGCGCGGTACTGCCCCGCGCTTCACACGCCGGCATTGTCGTTGACGGAGGCGGTCGAGGCTCCCCTGGCCGGCCTCAAGCGCGCCGAGGCCGAGACGGGCACCATGGCGCGGCTCATCATCTGTGGACTGCGAACCCTGCCCCCCAACATATCGGAGGACCTCGCCCGCCTCTCCGTGGATTATCGGGGCGATGGGGTGGTGGGCTTCGACCTCGCGGGCGCGGAACGCGGTCATCCCGCCGTCGATCATGCCAAGGCGTTCGAGCACGCGTTAGCACACGGGCTCGCGTGCACGTGCCACGCCGGCGAGGGCGACGGACCCGAATCGATCCGTCAGGCACTCCACGTATGCGGCGCTCAGCGGATCGGACACGGCACCCATCTGTTCGAGGACCCCGCCCTCGAAGAGGAAGTGCAAGCCCGAGGTATCCCGCTGGAAGTCTGTCTCACGTCCAATGTCCATACGCGGAGCGTGGAACAAGTGTCGGAGCATCCCATGCGTCGGTATCTGGACCGGGGGTGCGTGGTGACACTCAATACCGATAGCCGCCTCATGGACGGGATCACATTGAGCGACGAGTACTGGCTTGCGCACACCGCGCTGGGCTGTGATCGCGCCGAGATCGACCGCCTCGTCATCAATGCCTTCGAGAGCTCTTTTCTTCCATCTGCCGAGAAGAAAGAGTTGGTCGCGCAGATAGGCCGAGAACTCCGGGAGATCACATGACCGCTCTGATGATGCTCCAGACCGCGGGGCAGCAACTGGCCGCTACGCGAGAGGGGCTCGACACGCCATTCCTCGCCCGGCTCATGGGGTTGGTGGGTATGGGGACCATGGTCCTACTCGCCTGGCTCCTGTCGGTGGACCGCAGGAAGGTGAGTTGGCGGCTTGTAGGGGTCGGGATCGGGTTGCAAGGGGTGTTTGGCTTCATCGTGCTCAAGACTCAGGTGGGCCGTGCCCTGTTCCGCGGAGCCAATGCCGTATTCACGCAACTGCTCGCGTTTACCGAGCAGGGAGCTCGGTTCGTCTTCGGAAACATCGTGAAGAACAACGTTCCGGTCGGACCGACGATGGGCGCTCCCGCCGATTCGTCGCCCATCGCGTCGGTGGAAATGTGGGCGAATACCGGCGCGTTCTTCGCCTTCAGCGTCCTGCCTACCATCATCTTCTTTTCGTCCCTCATGTCAGTCCTGTACTACCTCGGCATCATGCAGCGCGTGGTACAAGGGATCGCATGGGTAATACAGCGGGTGATGGGAACGTCCGGCGCAGAAACCTTGTCTGTTGCAGGGAACATCTTCGTGGGGCAGACGGAGTCACCGCTGCTCATCAAGCCCTACGTGGGGAGCATGACGTATTCGGAGCTCAACACCGTGATGGTTGGGGGCTTCGCGACGATCGCCGGCGGTGTGATGGCTGCCTACATCGCGATGCTTTCACCGTATTTCCAGGACATCGCCGGCCATCTCCTCACGGCCAGCGTGATGAACGCACCGGCGGCCATGCTCATCTCCAAAGTCCTCGTCCCGGAAAGAGGTGAGCCGGTGACGAAGGGTAGCCTTGGGCTCTCTATAAAGAAGGAAGAGGCGAACGTCATCGACGCCGCGGCGGGAGGCGCGGCCCAGGGGCTTCAGCTCGCGTTTAACGTGGCGAGCATGCTGATCGCCTTCGTGGCTCTGATCGCACTCATCAACTATTTGGTGGGTGGGCTCGGAGGCCTGGTAGGCGTCGAGAACCTCACGCTGGAGCAGATCTTCGGGTGGGTGCTGGCCCCGTTGGCGTGGCTCATGGGCGTGCCCTGGGCCGACGCACCCCACGTAGGGGCTTTGATCGGGGTGAAAACCGTTCTCACAGAGTTCATCGCCTATCTGCAACTCGCGGGCACCCTGGCGGCGGACGGCACGCTGACGCCCCGCGGCGCGGTGATTGCCACGTATGCGCTCCTGGGATTCGCGAATCTTCCGTCGATAGCCATCCAGATTGGGGGGATCGGTGGCATCGCGCCGGAACGGCGGGGTGATCTGTCCCGCCTCGGTGTGCGGGCGATGATCGGCGGCAACTTGGCGGCATTCATGAGCGCCAGCCTGGCGGGGATGCTGATCTGAGAAGGCAGAGGGCAGAAGACAGAAGGCAGAGGGCTGAAGGCTGAATGTCCAATCATCAATGAAACGAATCTCCATTGTTGGGTGAGTGAGATGACCGATGGGTCCGGGCACCAGCGGCATCCATCCGATGTTGGGTTGGCAGTGAAGGTGAGTGTCCAATGAGCATGAAGGGGAAACGGAAACTCAGCGGCGCGCGCGGCTCCGGCCGGACGATTCGCAGATCCGTCCGGCCCGCGAGCGGTCCAGGCGATAGGGCTGCGACTTCTCAGGGTGCGGAGGGGGCACTCGAAGTGGCGGTGGCCTTCCTTCGTGATCGGCTCGGCTCGTTCCGTCCCGAGATCTCGATCGTGCTGGGTTCGGGACTGGGCGGGCTCGCATACGCGGTCACCGATGGGCAGACGATTCCCTACCGGGAGATTCCGGGGTTCCCCACACCGCATGTGGTCGGTCACAGTGGTGAGCTGGTGTATGGCCAGCTGGAAGGTGTGCCGGTGCTGCTGCAGAGTGGCCGGTTCCACATGTACGAGGGCCATGCGTCCGAGATCGTCGCGCTGCCCGTACGCGTCTTTGCGGAGCTCGGCGCCGGCACGCTGATCGTGACGAACGCGGCAGGAGGAATTCGCCACACGTTTCGTCCGCCAGTCCTCATGCTGATCGCCGACCATATCAACTTGATGTGGAGGTATCCGCTGCAAGGTCCGGTGGTGTCGGGCGAAGAGCGGTTTCCGGATATGTCCGAGCCCTACGACCGTGGTCTCATGGAGCTGGCGCGACGGGTGGCCCGAACCGAGGGCATCCGGCTCGAGGAGGGCGTGTACGTGGGCGTGCTGGGACCCAGCTTCGAGACCCCCGCCGAGGTTCGGATGCTCCGCCGCATCGGGGCAGATGCGGTTGGAATGTCTACCGTCCCGGAAGTCACCGTGGCCCAGGCCCGCGGCATGCAGGTGCTCGGGATTTCCACGATCTCGAATTTCGGCGCAGGACTGACCCCCAATCCGCTTTCCCACGAGGAAGTACTGGAGGCCGGCGGGCTGGTTGCTCGCGACCTCGAGCGACTGGTGAGGGGTGTGGTGGCGGCCCTGCCGGCCCGTCCTTAGCCCGCCAAGGCCTTTCCCTTCGCAACCCTTTCCTCGAATCTCGTGTCTCAGAGATCAGAAACCGGTTGACCCGCGAGCTCGGGGGGTTGGTGGAAGAAACGGAATTGATCGCGCGGCTCCGAACAGGCGATCCCGAGGCCCAGCGCGGGCTGTACGACGCGCACGTCGACAGGGTTTATCGGCTGGCGTATCGGATGACCGGCGACGACGACCTAGCACAGGAATTCACGCAGGACACGTTCATCCGAGCCTTCGACCGCATCGATCAATTCCGGGGGGAATCGGCCGTGGGAACCTGGATCTACGCTATCGCAGCAAGGGTGGTCATGAATGGCATGCGCAAGATCAAGCGGTTTCGGCACCGCCAAGTGGCACTCGACGAGGTTGGGTCCCTTTCGGGACCGCCACCGAGCGCCGATCCGGATCTCAGGGCCAAGCTCCGCAGTGCTATCGACGCGTTGCCGGAGAAATATCGGATGGTCTTCGTGATGCACGACATAGAGGGATACACCCACCGGGAGATCGCGGGCGTCTTGGGCGTCCAGACCGGTACCTCGAAGGCGCAGCTCTCGCGGGCACGCGCGCGCCTACGGGACTCGCTGGCCGAGTTCGCCCCGGAGTGGGCCGTATGACAGACGAACGGTTCGAAGAGTTTCTGCGGGAAGCGGCGCGGGAGTACCACCGGCCACCGGACACGCCGAGGGGCGAGATGTGGGAGGGGATCCGACGGCGGGTCAGTAGATCTGCGGGTCGGCAGCCCCAGGGTCGTGCTGGGCGTGCCCCGTGGATCTGGTGGAGCGCGGGCATCGCCGCCGCCCTCGTGGTGGGGATCGCCGTGGGTCGGTTCGCTCTGCGGGGTGAGGTGGGTGTCGAGACGGCTGCGGTGGCCGCCGCGGACACCTCCACTCCGTCGAGCACGGCTTTCCGTGTTGCTGCCACAGAGCATCTGACGCAGGTGGAAACGTTCCTCACGCTGTTTCAGGCGGAGGCCCATGCCGGGCGGGCCGATCGAGCCACCATTCGCCCGGCGCAGGATCTCCTCTTCACGACTCAGCTCTTGCTGGACTCGCCAGCCGCCGAGGATGTGCAATACCGGACGCTGCTGGAGGATGTCGAGCTGGTGCTGGCGCAGATCGCCCAGTATTCGCGTGGTCGAGCGGGGGATGAACTGGAGTTCATCGATCGGGGCATAGAACAACGAGGCGTCTTGTTGAAATTGCAGGCTGCGGTTTCCGCCGGGCCGGCAGGGGCGCAAGGAGCGCTGTGACGATGCAGAAGATGCGATTTGGAAGTGTTGGAGTCGGCAGCCTGGTGGCGCTCGTGACGGTGGGTGGTCTCGCAGCCCAAGAGGCCCCGCCTGTCGCACCGTCGGGGTTCTCGGGCAGGGCAGTGCGGGCCCGCGTAGAGTGGAGCATTCAGCGGGCTGAGGCTGCTGTGGCGGTGGCAAGTCGGGCGCTGGCACGCGTCGCGCCGTTCGCACCGGGAGGACCGACGGGCGAAGGACCTCCCGACGCCTGGCAGGCGCAAGATCCTGCGGACTCGCTCTATCGCGAGGCACGGGAGGCCATCAATCGCGGGGACTTCCAGCGGGCGGCCGTGCTGTTCCGGGATATTCGCCGCCGCTTCCCGCGCTCCGAATACACGCCGGACGCGTACTACTGGGAAGCATTCGCTCTCTATCGCACCGGCAGTACCGACCGCATGCGTGCGGCGTTGGACGCTCTCGAGGAGCAGGCCAACGTTCATCCGACTGCGGCTACCCGGAGTCAGGCCGAAGTCCTGGCCTCGCGGATTCGGGGACGCCTGGCGCAGGCCGGAGACGCTGAGGCTGCAGAGCAGATCGCCACGACGGTTGCGCCGCTGGCGCCTGCTCCGCCAGCCCCTCCTGCGCCGTCGCCACCTCGCCGCGCTCCCCCCGCGGGCGCCCAGTATGAGGATGCCGCCGGTGCCCAGTATCAGGATGCCGAGGATGACATGCGGCTCGCGGCGCTCAATGCGCTGCTCCAGATGGATGCGGATCGGGCGGTGCCGATTCTCAAGCAGGTGCTCGCGAGAAGGGACCCGGGCTCGGTGAAGCTGCGTCGAAAGGCCGTGTTCCTCGTCTCGCAGCAGAGGACGGCCGATACGGAGGAGATCCTTCTCGACGCCGCCCGCAATGATCCCGATCCTGACGTGCGCGCGAAGGCGGTGTTCTGGCTCTCGCAGGTGCCGACCGAAGGTGCGGTCCTGGCGTTGGATTCGATTCTCCAGGGCTCAACAGACCGAGAGGTACGGAAGAAGGCCATTTTTGCGCTGTCCCAGCATGGCAGCGATCGGGCGGCCCTGGCGCTCCGGACGTACGCCGGACGTCGCGATGCGCCGGTTGATCTCCGGTCCGACGCGATCTTCTGGTTGGGCCAACAGGGATCCAGCGCGAATCACGCCTTCCTGCGGGATCTCTATGTGCGACTTCAGGACAGCGAGCTCAAGGAACGGGTGATCTTCTCGGTCTCGCAGACCCGGGACGCCGAGAGCCAACGATGGTTGCTCGATCGAACAGCCGATCAGAACGAGTCATTGGAGCTTCGCAAGAAGGCGCTCTTCTGGGCCGGACAGAGCGAGGCGTCGATTACCGATCTCATCCAGCTGTACAGCACCTTGGACGACCGTGAGATGCGCGAGCAGTTGGTCTTCGTGTACTCGCAGCGAAATGAGGGGGAGGCGGTGGACAAGCTCATGGACATCGCCCAGAACGATCCAGATCCGAAGCTCCGTCGCAAAGCGATCTTCTGGCTCGGCCAGTCGACGGATCCGCGCGTGGTGCAGTTTCTCCTGGAGATCATCAACCGATAGGCAGGCGGGGCACGAGGAGCCCGAGCGATGAAGCGACGTACCAACGGATGGAATGGCACATTGGAAAAGGTGACCGGGCGTGCAGGCGGGTGGGTTGGACTCGCGGTGTGCATGGTTCTTCTTTGGGCTGGACCTGTCGCTGCGCAGTCGGTTGCTGAACGGGTGCGAGCGGTCGGTGACGGCAAGGTGCGCATGAGCTTTGCGGCGAAACCGGGTGTGTGCGGGGACGGACAGAACATCCGGACGATGCGACACACGGACGACTGGGAGGGGTGGTGCGAGAACGGACCGGTTCGGGTAGCTCTCCGGGTTCGCGCTGGCGAGATCGTCGATATCGACAGCTATGTCGGAGGACGGTGGCGCCCCGTTTCCGGCGTTATCGACCTCGGTATGGTGCCGGCAGCCGAGGCGGCGAGCTATCTGGTCTCGCTCGCGGCGACCCTCAGCGGGAATGCGGGGAAACGAGCCATCGTACCAGCCGTCTTGGCCGACAGTGCGACCGTCTGGCCGGAGCTTCTGGTCATCGCCAAGGATCAGTCCCGACCGGGTAAAACCAGGCGGAGCGCGGTGTTTTGGCTGGGTCAGGCCGCAACTGACCAGGCGGTGGCGGGTCTCGAGGAGATCGTCGATGACGACGATGCCGATCTCAGGCTCCGAGAGCACGCCGTCTTTGCCCTCTCGCAGCGCCCCAATGACGAAGCGGTTCCCGCGTTGATCCGGATTGCCCGATCGCACACCAGTCCGCGGATCCGGAAGAAGGCCCTTTTCTGGTTGGGGCAGAGTGAAGACCCGCGGGCCATCGCGTTGTTCGAGGAGATCTTGCTGAAGTCCTGAGAGCCGCGCTCCCCACCCCCGGCGACCAATGCTTCTCCCCATAGAGTTGCCGATTTTCCGCCACCTCGTCATTGTGTAGCGGTAGGATCCCAAAACCGTCACGCGCCCGCCAAGACGAGGAGTTCTCCGGCATGCTGACACGTTTCGCGCGAACACGTTCGGCCCGCTGGATCGGTGGCGCGGCAGTCGTCGCCGCCTGCGCCACAAACCCGGCCACCGGACGCCGGCAACTGATGCTGGTGAGCGAGGGGCAGGAGATCGCGATGGGCCAGCAGGCGGATCCGCAGATCGTCGGCCAGTTCGGCTTGGTCCCGGACCCCGCGATGCAACAATACGTCCATGATATCGGTACCCGCCTGGCGAGTTTGTCTGAACGGCCTGACCTGCCTTGGGCCTTCCGCGTATTGGACGACCCGGTTGTCAACGCCTTCGCGTTACCTGGTGGGTTCAACTACGTAACCCGGGGCATTCTGGCCTATTTCAATTCCGAGGCCGAGCTCGTGGCCGTGATGGGCCACGAGCTCGGTCACGTGACGGCGCGGCACTCGGCCTCGCAGATGACCGCGCAGACACTGGCCGGCGTGGGGCTCGTCGCAGGCATGATTCTGGTGCCCGACCTCCAGGACTACGCTGGCGCAGCCGGCGCCGGTTTACAGCTCATGTTCCTGCGCTTCAGTCGGGACGATGAGCGAGAGGCGGACGACTTGGGGCTTCGGTACATGTACCGCGCTGGGTACGACCCGCGAGAGATGCCCAACGTGTTCGCGATGCTGGATCGCGTGAGCCAGGCCAGCGGTGCCGGACGCGTGCCGGGGTGGCTGTCCACCCATCCGGATCCTGCGGATCGCCAGGAGCGCATCCGACAGAGAATCGCGGCGCTCCCGACGCAGGATTTCAGCGCCATGGTCGTTCGGCGAGACGAGTATCTCCGCCAGATCGACGGTTTGGTTTATGGGTCGAACCCCAGGGAGGGGTACATGCGTGGGCAAAATTTCCTCCACCCCGATCTGGAGTTTCAGCTCACGTTCCCCTCCAACTGGCGGACCCTCAACCAGAAGGCTGCGGTTCTCGCCCAGCCCCCCGATCGCGATGCCCTGTTCGAGCTCACGTTGGCGGAAGCAGCCTCGCCGGGGGCGGCGGTCCAGGCATTCCTGGCAGAGGAGGGAATGAGCGGAGGACCGGCGCGGAGCGGGAACATCAACGGCAACGAAGCCGCCAGCGCTGCCTTTCGAGCGCAGACGCAGCAGGGAGTGTTGGAAGGCGTCGTGGCCTTCGTGGCGTTTCAGGGGAACATGTATCGACTGCTGGGCTATGCCCCGCGAGACCGTTGGACCGCGTACGAGCAATCGATGCGCAGCACCATGGGGAGCTTCGACCGCCTCACCGATCGAGATGCCTTGAACGTGCAACCCATGCGTCTCGAGGTCGTCGAGGTAACGCGACCCATGACCCTCGCCGAATTCGTGGCGCAGAGGTCCTCCCCCGTCTCAGTGGAGACGGTGGCGCTCCTCAATCAGATTGAGCCCGGGACGCAGCTCAACCGGGGCCAGCTGATGAAGCGGGTAATTGGACAGACGCCGCCCTAACAGCGGCGTCAAGCAGTGCTCGAATCGGCCGTGGTGCTCGGAGGCGCACGTTTGCGCTACGACGCGAGTCCAGCTTCAACGAGGCCCAAACGGCCGTCCGTCTTCCGTCCCACCGCGTACTCGAGGTCGCATTACCGGTAGCCGGGCTCGCGCTGCTCTGCCGACGACAGGGAGAACGGTTGCATGACCAACCCCACCCGCCTGCAGGGAGCGGATCGGATGTTCGCGATCCTGCACACGGTTCTGGTCGCCGGTGTCGCCATGATCCTGGTCGCGTTCGGGATCGTGCGTTCTGTCGTCACGCTGGATCCGATGAGCGGCCTCGTGCCGACCTTTCGAATCGTTGCCGTCGCCCTCCTCGTGGGTGGGTACCTCGTCATGCGTGTGCTTCGTGCAGGCATCCCGCCGCTCGGCTCGGATGGCGACCGCACGGCATGGTGGACGGAGTATGGGCGGCGGGCTTTGATGCTGTGGGTGGTAGCGGAGGGAGTCGCCATGGCAGGCGGCGTCTTCTGGTTCCTCACCGGCGATTGGGTGGTCCTTGCCGGTGTGGCGGGGGTGGCGCTGGGCTTGATGGTGATGAACCGACCGGCGCGCCTGGTCGAGCCGTGAGGGGCGGGGTGCCTGTGTCGCGGGCCTCCGAGGTCGGTGCCGAGCGATGGAGCGCCACCGGTTTGTCGGAGATGGCGCTACCTAACCCTGCTCCTCCTCCACGGCGCCTGCCCCGGGTTCCGGATCATGCGGGAGGCTCCCCCGCGGTGAACGCAGATAGCCGAAGGGGGTCTGAAACACGAGGTT
>JBDHDH010000016.1:0-45502 GCA_039591615.1 Gemmatimonadota bacterium
GATGAAGATGAAGAAGCGTGGCGCGGCGAGCACGTCATTGCTTTCGGGGAGGCTGTGGCACAGGGCAGACGACGTGCTGTGGAGCCGGTGGCGCTCGATCCGGCCGAGGCCCCCCTGGCCATCATCTACACGTCGGGGACGATGGGGAAGCCAAAAGGGGTCGTGCTCACCCACCACAGTCTGGTGTACACCGCAATCAAGACGGCAGAAGCGTTGAAACAGGGGGGGGATGATCGTGTCCTCGGGGCGCCGCCGTTCTTCACGGTGTTCGGTGTTCACCTCGTTGTGACGGCGTTGGTGACCGGAGGCACCTTGGTGCTCCAGTCTCGCTTCCACCCCCGGGAGGCGCTGGACCTCATAGAACGCGAGCGTATCACCATCTGTCACGGCGTGCCGACCATGTTCCAGCTCCTGATGCGAGACCAGAGCTTTGGGAGCCGGGACCTTTCCACGGTTCGAACCGGCATCGTGGCCGGAAGCCCGGTATCCGAGTCCCTCGTGCGTCGGATTCGACAGTGGAACGATGTCCAGATCGCGTATGGCCTCACGGAGACCGGCCCGACGGTCACGATCACCCGTCACGGTGACCCCGCCGACCTGCGGCATCGATCCGTCGGTCGCCCGATCGATGGCGTGGAGGTACAGGTCGCGGATCTCAAGACGCGTGCGTTACACGGTCCCGAGGCCGTGGGGGAGCTGGCCGTGAGGGGTCCCAACATCATGGCCGGTTATTACCGCATGCCGACCGAGACGAAGCGATCGTTCACCGACGACGGTTTCTTCCTCACGGGGGACCTCGCCATTCTGGACGAGGAAGGGTTCGTCACGATTGTCGGTCGTTGCAAGGACATGATCATCCGTGGCGGCCACAACATCTTCCCGCGAGAGCTGGAAGACGTTCTCCGCACGCATCCGGCTGTGGAAGATGCCTGTGTCGTCGGTGTGCCCAACGAGATTCTGGGAGAATTGGTGTGTGCCTGTATCCTCCCAGTTGAAGGCGCCATCGTTACGGGAGACGAGCTGAAGGATTTTTGTCGAGAACATTTGGCTGACTACAGAGTCCCAGACCTGGTCCGCTTCTTCGACACCTTCCCAATGACCGGGAGCGGGAAGGTGAAGCGAAGCGAGCTGGCGCGGGTAGTGGGGCTGGAACTGAGCGCGACGTGAAAGATGTGCAAGTAGGACGGCCGCAACGAGCGGCCTATCTCGAGCCGTTGGTGCATGCGCCGAACGCGGCGCTCCTCATCGATTTCGACAACGTGACGATGGGGATCCGGTCGGATCTCCAAAACCAGTTGAGGAGGCTCCTCGCCTCCGACATCTTCAAAGGAAAGGTCTCGGTTCAAAGGGCCTACGCCGACTGGCGTCGGTACCCTCAATACATCGTTCCACTGTCCGAGGCCTCCATTGACCTCATCTTCGCCCCTGCATTCGGGTCCAACAAGAAGAACGCCACCGACATTCGTTTGGCCATCGACGCCCTCGAGCTGGTGTTCACACGGCCCGAAATCGGGACGTTCATTCTCCTGTCGGGGGATTCGGACTTCTCGAGCCTCGTCCTCAAGCTGAAAGAGTACGCAAAGTACGTGATCGGCGTGGGAATCCGGGAGTCCTCCAGCGACCTCCTGATCCAGAACTGTGACGAGTACTACGGCTACACCGAGCTCACGGGATTGACGAAAGAAGGTGAGGTCGAAAGCGTACGGCGTGATCCCTGGGAGTTGGTGGTCGAAGCAGTCCTCAGAATGAAGGAAGAGGACGACGTAATGCGCTCCGACCGGTTGAAACAGGTCATGCAGGCCATCGATGCGAACTTCGATGAGAAAGAGGCCGGGTTCAACCGATTCAGCAAGTTTGTACAGGAGTGTGGCCGGCGAGGGTTGCTCGCGCTCACGAAGCTCGACAACGGGCAATACGCCATCGACGTTGGGCCGGACGCCAACGTGCCGCCTGGAGAAGCGGCGGCACCGAGGATGGGAGAAGCTGCCGAAAAGGAACGGAGCACTAAGGGACGCCGCCGCCGGCCAGAGCGTCGGGCTCGGGCCGGCGCGCAAGAGCCATTGGCGCTGGCCGAGGCGTTCGAGCTCTTGAAGCAATCGCTCTGGGTCCTGGGTGCCGTCGGTGAAGAATCGGCAGCTGCAGATGACGTGCGCAAGAACATGATTGATCTTTTCGGTGACGAAAAGGACCCGGTCTTCGACTCGACGAGATTCAAACGCTTCCTACGCCAAGCGCACGACGCAGACCTCATCGACCTGATCAAGAGCGACGACGAACGATACCTCTTGAAGCTCAGCACCGCGATGGCAGCAGCAGACATGACGGCGGTTGAGGAAACGGACCGTCGAGCGGAGGACACCGCCGTTGTCGCACAGGGTGGAGACGAGGAGGCCAAGGAAGCGCGCCACGCTCGGTCGCCCGCCCGGAAGAGTACGGCTCCTCGTGCTCGCGCGAAGGTGCCTCGGCGCGGGGAGAGCGCACAGCGGTCCCGCAAGGCACCCGAGAAGCCACCGACCCGGCCCGACCCGGAATCGAAGGTCGAGCCGAAATCGAAGGAAAACGAAACGACTGCCTCGCGGCCCGACGATGAAAGCGCGGCAGTCTCGGACGGCTCGCGGCGCAATCCCCGATACCGCCGAGGATCGCGGAGTCCCCGGCCGGCAGTCGCCGAGTCAGCTGTGGAGCCGAAGCACGAGCCCGAGCCCCAGCCACGGAGCCAAAGCTCTAGGGCCCCAAAAACCTTGGGGCCTCGGTCGGGAAGGCGGGGCATACGACCCGAGCGGCCGGTGGAGACACCTGCTCGCGGCGGTGCCACCCGAAACCCGGCGGAGCGGTCGGCTTCCACCGGGACGGTAGCGGGTCAGGTCAATGCGGCGGGGCACGAAAAGCCCACTGAAGCGCCTCCGGCCGGGAGGGTTCTCGATGCGTCCGACGAAGAAGAGAGCTTGCTTCGCCGGATGACGGCGGCGCTCCACCGCATGGTTGGCGGTCCTACGGAGAAACGGGAAGATTCGTGAGCCGTTGAGCGGCGTCTCCGGCCGGCCTCATTCGACTGACTTCTACGCGCGCGACACCGTCAGGGTCGCGCGCGATCTCTTGGGCTGTATCCTCGAGAGTCGGGCAGGTGGCTCGCAGACGGCCGGACGCATCGTGGAGGTCGAAGCGTACGTCGGACCCCACGACCCCGCCGATCACGGCTACGGGAACCGCCAAACGCAGCGTAACTCCGCGCTTTTCGGTCCACCGGGCAGCACATACGTGTACTTCATCTACGGTGCTCACTGGTGCCTCAATGCCGTGACGGAGCGACCAGGCTACCCTTCGGCGGTGCTCGTTCGAGCGGCGGAGCCCTTGGTGGGTCTGGATGTCATGCGACGGAGACGCCAGACCGCCGATCCACGGAAGCTCTGTGCAGGTCCAGGCAGGCTGTGTCAGGCGCTAGGGATCACGGGAGCCCACAACGCCCGCTCATTAGCGGACGGACCAGTTCGTATCCTCCGAGCTCCGCGGGGGTCGGAATCTGCCATTGTCGAAAGCCCACGGATCGGGATCTCGAAGGCCACCGATTGGCCACTCCGGTTCTATTTCGACGAGTCGCCTTGGGTATCGGCCCGCCGGAGGCCCAAGTCGTCTCCCTCGAGCACACCAGACACGTAATGAACGAAGGCCGAAAGCAGATTCGCTCTCGGCCCGGGATCCACGATTCGCGAGGCGGTTCTGGCTACCGACGTCGGGTGCCCATCTCCTGTGAGGAGCCGATCAGGGAGAACCGGAGGCCGCCCGTCAGGGCGTGCTGATCGCTGTTGATGAGGAACGTGTCGGTGCCCGGCATGAACTGGTAGTTCCCGAACAGTGCCCACCGGCCGAGGCTCCACTGAGCACCGCCGCTGATGACGGGGAACGCCTTCGTGTCGAACGTGGCGATGGCGGAGAAGGCGTTCTCGAACTCGAGGAGTGTTTGGGCGTCAATCGGCTCGGCATCGCTGATCTTGTGGATCGCGACGCCACCGCCGAGGAGGAGCTGGAACTGGCCGCGCATGGGCAAGGCGTAGAGGCTCGCCTGAATCCGTTGCGCGTTGTCGAACTGGACCACGTTGAACCCGTTGGGGCTCAAGCTGTTCGGGACGACCGACGTCGTGCCGGAGGCGAAGAAGATCTGATCGAATCCCAGGTGAAGTCCCACCCGGTCTCGTGTGATGAGCCAGTGGCCACCGAACTCGAACGCGCCCTCCCAATCCTGGGTCGGAGTCTGGAAAAAGTACAGGCCGGTCTGACCACCCCAGATCCACCGGTTCCTCCACGCGTCATCACCTGCCTCCTGAGCCGGCAGGGCGGGTGCCAGGATGAGGAGCGTGGCGAGCGCTCCCAGGACTCCGGTCACTGTCCGCATCACATAACCTCCGATCGGGTCGCAACCCGCGCCCAGCGCGGTTTTGCTGCGAGGCCCCAACAAAGGGGGCGGCAAGGCGCCCCAAGATAGCGCCTGACGGGCAAAAATGCGAGCCCTGCCGGCCTTGATCTGTGGTCTCTATCACATTGCCCGGTGTGAGGTTACCTCTGGCAGGCGGGAAATCACTTGAGGTGTGGCGGTCACCCGGTTCGTGCTCGGCCCCGCTCCGCCGGGGGGTGGGGAGGTCGGTCGCGGACGCGTGCCCACCCGGCGCGTCTTCCTTTATTTAAGGGAGGCTATTGAAGGCACAGCTGCCCCTCGGGAGACGGCCTCCGGGTTCTCCTCACACCAATCCGAGCTTCTGCCCTACCCGCTGGAAGGCCTCGAGGGCGCTGTCGAGATCGTCGCGGGTGTGCGCCGCCGATATCTGGCAGCGGACCCGTGCGGTCCCTTTCGGGACAACGGGGTATCCGAATCCGGTGACGAAGAACCCCTGATCCAGCAGCATGTTGCTCATCTGGATGGCCTTGGCCGTCTCTCCGAGGATCACCGGAATGATGGGTGTTTCTCCCTCGAGAGGGTTGAACCCCAGTGCCTTGAGGCGATCCCGGAAATACTTGGCGTTTTCGTGCAAGTTTGTCACGCGGTCCGGATGCGAGCGCAGGTATCGAACGGCCGCGAGCGCGCTCCCGGCCACCGTGCAGGGCAGCGCGTTCGAGAAGAGCTGCGGACGTGAGCGCTGTGTGAGATAGTCGCAGAGGGCGGCGAAGGATGCGACAAACCCGCCCGCCGCGCCACCCAACGCCTTTCCGAGGGTGGAGGTCACGATGTCGACCTCTCCCAGCACCCCGTGGTGCTCGGGTGTTCCCCGGCCGGTCTTTCCGAGAACTCCTGTCCCATGGGAATCATCGACGGCTACCATGGCGTCATACTCGTGGGCGAGCTCCAGGATATCCGGGAGGTTCGCGATGTCGCCCTCCATGGAAAAGACACCGTCGGTGAAGATGAGTCGGCTCCGTGCCCTGCGGCCGGCTTGCAGCTTCTCTTCGAGGTCGGCCATGTCGGAGTGTTTGTAGACGGCTGATTGGCATTTCCCGATGGATTTCGCCAAGCGAATGGCATCGATGATGGAGGCATGATTGAGCTCGTCCGAGATGACTACGTCGTCGGGGCCGAGGAGGGTCGGGGTGAGACCTTCGTTCGCATTCCAGCATGAGACGTAGGTCATCGACGCTTCGGTGCCCACCAGGTCAGCGAGGGCGTGTTCGAGCTCTCGGTGAATCGTGAAGGTGCCGCAGATGAACCGCACGCTGGCCGTCCCGGCTCCAAAACGGTCCAAGGCCTCTTTCCCCGCCTCGGTGACCTCGGGGAGATTGGATAGTCCGAGATAGTTGTTACTCGAGAGGACGATGATCTCACCGCGGCCCTCCATCTGGACGTGAGCATCCTGGGGCGAGTCGAGGTAGTTCAGGCTCTTGTAAACACCATCTTGCTTGAACTGTTCAAGATCCTCTCGAAGTCGTTGCTCGGTAGTCTCGTGCATCACGTGCTCCCGATGGCGAGAATGACTTTGCCTGCGGCGCCTGAGCGGATCGCGGCGAGCGCCGGATCGATCTCCTCGAGCGGGAATTCATGCGTGACGACGGGCGTGGGATCGAGAAGGCCTGACGACAGGAATCGACGCATCTGGTGCCAGGTTTCGAACATTTTCCGGCCGATTACGCCATATACGGTGAGGCCTTTGAAAATCACTTCATCCGAGAGATTGATTGCTACGGCGTCCTTGGGAAGACCGAGAAGATGTACGCGTCCCCCCAGACGGGCCGCCTTGAACGCCTGTTTAATGGCCGCAGGGTGTCCCGACATTTCGCACACGAGGTCGACGCCCTCTCCCCCGGTCTGCTCCAGTACCTGCTGCACGACATCGTCCGTCTTCGGATTGAAGGCGACGTGGGCACCCATGAGCCGAGCGAGCTCCAGGCGGTTGGTGTTGGGATCGGAGGCGAGCACTTTGGCAGCGCCAGCGGCGTGTGCGATGCCGACTGCGAAGCATCCGATGGGGCCGCATCCCAAGACCAGGACCGTGTTGCCGGGTATGTCGGCGGAGAGCACCGTGTGAAAAGCATTGCCCAACGGATCCATGATGGCGCCCACGGTCGTAGGAATGCCGTTGAGCGGCATCACGTTGAGGGCGGGCATCGCCACGTACTCCGCGAACGCCCCATTACGGTCGACGCCGATGATCTGCGTGTTTTGGCAGATGTGGGCATTGCCGGTCCGGCATTGCCGGCAGTGGCCGCACACGATGTGTCCCTCGGCGGTTACGGATTGGCCCACGGTGAGGGCCTCGCCCACGTCCTCGCCAACCTCGACTATCTCGCCGGCGAATTCGTGTCCCACGACGATGGGAGGGCATATCCGGCCCTGAGCCCATTCGTCCCAATCCGCGATGTGGAGGTCGGTGCCGCACACCCCGGCATGTTGAACCCGAATGACAACATCCAGCGGACCACATCGTGGTTCGGACGTGTCCGACACCGCGAGACCGGGTTCGGCCTTGGGTTTGACGATGGCACGCATCGGGTGATTCGTCTCTCTCTCCGCCGCCGCTAAATAATGCCTCGGGTGAATCCTCCGTCCACTTGGAGGGCGACGCCGGTAATGTAACTCGCTCGCTCGGAGGCCAAGAACGCCACCGCCGCGGCGAGCTCAACTGGGTCACCCATCCGACCCACGGGGATGTCCAGCACCAGCTTTTCCTGGACTTCGCTTTCCGAACGGTCCGCCGCCTTCGCACGCCGGCGAACTAGGTCCTCGGTGCGTTGCGTGTGCATGTACCCGGGACACACGGTATTGACGGTGATACCGTTGGTGGCCACATCGTCGGCAAGCGACTTGGCGAACCCCAGCACGCCCGCTCGAGCCGTCGACGAGAGCATGAGTCCCTCGAGCGGTTGTTTCGCCGCAACGCTGGTGAGGCAGACGATGCGTCCCCATTGGGCACGCCGCATCAGAGGCACAGTTGCACGACACAGATGTACGGTGGAGAGGAGGTTCAATTCCAATGCGGCTTGCCACGTGTCTGCTGTGAGGTCGTCGAACGGAGCCGCCGGCGGTCCTCCGGCGTTGCAAACAAGAATATCGACCTTACCGAACTGATGGCGTACGCGGTCGACTAGGTCTCCCGCTTCCGTGCCGATGCTGACATCGGCGACGTACCCTTGAACTTCGGCTTGGGCGTGTCGTCTGACTTGGTCGATCGCGTCACGCAGACGCTGTTCGTCCCGACCGTTGACGACGACGCGACAACCCTCTTCGGCCAGTGTCGTGGCGATTGCTAGTCCGAGGCCGCCCGATGATCCAGTGACCAATGCGACGCGACCGGCGATTCCTAGATCCATGTATCGACTCCGAAGTAGTGTGGCCCCGCGCCGTTCTTCGATCGATGACAGTCCACAGGGTCGCGGCGGCGTGCGGGACGAGTGATGTGATGCGCTTTGTGGTAGGAGGGAATTTGGCCGTGCGTCATGTGCGCGGCAAGGTGTTTGGAACACGTGACGACGGCGCTCACTCCGTCTGCAAAGGAGCGAAAAACCTATTGCATGTTCGCAAGCTATCTATAATATTCGCACCGTCCTAGCTCGCGAGCTTCGGAGCACCTTACATGCCGGTAACACGACGTGACTTCGTGAGGAACACATCGTTCGCCGCGGCGGCGGTTGCCGTATCCGGACGTGCCACGGGCGTCGAACCACTGGCGGCCCCCACGAGCTCACAGGGCGATCCCAATATCAAAGCGTGGTGCATGTTCGCGCTCGACGCGGCGAAATCCGCGGGCGCGTCGTACGCCGACGTTCGTGTCAGCCGGATTCGCAGTCAGTCACTCTCGACCCGGGAAGCGCGTATCACGCGGCTCGTCGACGATGAGACCTTCGGTGTGGGTGTGCGCGTGCTGGTTGGGAACGCGTGGGGGTTTGTCGCCAGTCGCACCGTCACGCGGCGCGAATGCATTCGGCTTGCGCGGGCTGCGGTGGATCAGGCGCGAGCCAATCAGCGGGCAGCCAGGGGAGCGGTCACACTCGCACCAGTCGATGCGTATCCGGACGCCACGTGGCAAACGCCGATCCGGCGTGATCCATTCGAAGTTCCCCTCGAAGACAAAGTCGACCTCCTTCTGGAGGCGAATGCGGAGGCGCTGACAGTGCAGGGGGCGCGATTCGTGAGTTCGTCCATGGCGTTCATGCGCAATGAGACGACGTTCGCCTCGACGGTTGGGTCGGTGATCGTTCAGACGGTCTATCGTACCTACCCGCAGCTGACCGTGACGGCGGTTGCGTCGGACTTCTCCGACTTTCAGTCCCGGACCTCGGCCGAAGTGGCGCCCATGGGGATGGGATACGAGCACGTTGAGGACTCGGATCTCGTCGGACGGGCGGCGGAGTGGGCAGAGGAAGCGGTTCAGAAGATGTCGGCAAAGCCGGTGACGCCCGGTCTGTACGATCTCATCTTGGATCCGTCGCATCTCTTTCTCACGATTCACGAGAGCATCGGCCACCCGACGGAGCTGGACCGGGCACTCGGATACGAGGCGAATTATGCGGGAACCTCGTTCATCGCTCCGCCAGAGCGGATGATCGGGGCGTTGCGCTATGGGCCGGAGATCATGAACGTGCAAGGCGATCGCACGCAGCTTGGCGCGCTCGCGACCGTCGCATGGGACGACGAAGGTGTACCGGCAGACAGCTGGCATATCATCAAGGACGGTGTGTTCGTCGATTATCAGACGACCCGCGAGCAGGCGGCCTGGATCGCAGAACTCACGGGTATCACGCGATCCCATGGGTGTGCATTCGCCTCGTCCTGGGACAGGACCCAGTTTCAACGCATGCCCAATGTCTCGTTACTCCCGGGAACGGACGATAACGATATCGACGACCTCATCGCAGCCACCGACCGCGGGATCGTCATCTACGGCCGAGGTTCCTACAGCATTGACCAGCAGCGCTACAACTTCCAGTTCGGGGGACAGGTGTTCTACGAAGTCCAAGGCGGAAAGATCGTGGGCATGCTGCGGGACGTCGCGTACCAGGGGCGCACGATCGACTTCTGGAATTCCCTCGACATGCTGGGCGGCCCCCGGTCCTACCGCCTCGGGGGTACCTTCTTCGACGGGAAGGGGCAACCGTCGCAGTCCAACGCGGTGAGTCACGGCTGTCCCCCGGGGCGCTTCCGTGGCGTCACTGTCATCAACACCGACGCGGCCGAGTGAATGGGAATCGCCGACGTGGCTGACCTCCTCACCGAATCCGAAGCCCGCAAGCTCTGCGAGCGCATCCTGAGTCACTCCTCGGCGGACGGCACAGAGGTTCGCGTGGATGCCGCAAACGGTGGGAACGCACGGTTCGCTGTGAACCAGATCACAACGTCGGCCGATGTCCACGATGTCCGTGCGACGGTGACGGCGCGGTTCGGGAGCCGCAGCGCAGCCGTCACCTTCAACGCGCAGGAGGACCGCGAGGTCGCCGAGTCGGTCGCCCGCGCGGAGCGGCTGGCGCAGATCGCGCCTGAAGACCCGGAGTTGATGCCGCTTCTTCCAGCCACGTCGTATGCGACTGTCCCAGCCTTCTTCGACACCACCGCCGAGTTGTCTGCGACAGGACGAACGGACGCAGTGCTGGCGGTCGTCGACACCGCGGCGCCGGCGGGTTTTCAGGCCAGCGGCTTTCTCCAGCATCGGGCGCGGGCGTTGGCGATCGCGAACACCGCAGGACTGTTCATGTACCACCGCTCGACGGGCGCATCTCTCACAACGACGGTTCGCGCCCCTCAAGGCGCAGGCTCGGGTTGGGCCGGGGGTTCGCACAACGACTGGGCACGCGTGACGGTGCCCAGCGAGCTCGCTGCCCGCGCGGTTGAGAAAGCCCGACAGAGTGTCGATCCGGTGGAGGTTGCACCAGGGAACCATACCGTCGTCCTCGAGCCTACCGCCGTGGGGAACCTGATGCAGCTCCTGACGTTCTCGCTCGGCGCCCGGGCAGCCGACGAAGGTCGCTCGTTCTTCTCGCGGCGAGGTGGAGGAAACAAGATCGGTCAGCGAGTCGTGGATGAACGGGTGACACTTGTCTCGGATCCGCAGGATCCCGACATACTGGAACGGCCGTTTACAGAAGACGGGCAACTGGTGGGTCAGACGGTCTGGATCGAAAACGGCGTGCTCCGACATCTCGCCTATAGCCGGTATTGGGCCGAAAAACAGGGGACGGATCCGGCACCGCTGGCCGGCGGCATCAAGATGCAAGGCGCACAGGGGACGGCAGCCGATCTGGTCGCCAGCGTTGAGCGCGGCTTGCTGGTCACGCGATTCTGGTATATCCGAAGCGTCGACCGCCGGGCCTTGCTGTTCACCGGCCTGACTCGAGACGGCACATACCTCATCGAAAATGGCCGCGTCACGGCGGCCGTGAAGAATCTGCGCTTCAACGAGAGCCCCATAGCGATGTTGAACAGTCTCGTTGCGATCGGGGCGCCTGTACGAGTCGTGGCATCGGAATCCGGAGGTCTCGGCGCGACGGTCGTGACTCCGCCACTGCTCGTGCGCAACTTTCGATTTACGTCTGTGTCAGACGCAGTCTGACATTGAGGTGCCGACCGCAAGGTCGGTGAAGCGGTAGCGAAGCGGAGTGTGAGAGCGGGAAGGGTCCGCTCACAATCGGGCCTACCCCCTGCTGGGGTAGGCCATCACCCTCACCAGGAGGCGGGCGTATGCCAGCCAGGAGAAGGACCACGCGTTCCCGGTCGACGCAGAAGGCAGTCTCGGGTAAGCGCACCACCGCGAGGCGGCGGACGACGAAGAAAGCCGCCAAGCGCACTGCCAAACGGGCAACGCGGAAACGGGCAACGAAGCGGTCGACCAAGAAAGCTGCGCGCAAGAAGAAGCGCTAGCCGCTGGTCACAGTCTCACGATCGTTGCACCTGGGGTCGGCACGCTGCCGGCCCCGCAACGTCTCTGGGTCAGGGTTTTACCGCGAGGAACCAGCGCGGGGCCGACGTCTCACCGGGCTGGTCGATCTGCCAGTGACGGTACTGGGCTCGCAGGAGATCCCGCAGGCGCGCTCCGGTGCCCTCCGTTGCACGCTGGGGAAGAACGAAGTGGACGCCTCCCGGAATCGTCCGAGCCAGTAACGTGTCAAGAAACCGCTCCCGTGAATCACGACTCAACCCCGTCAGCGTTGCGGCATCGAGGATCGTGAGCGCGGGCTCCACATCGGGGAACCAATCTCCGAGGCTCACCACGTAAGCCTGAAACCACCTGGCGAGTGCTTCGGCTGCCGCCCGTGTTTCGGCAGCCTCCACCGAAGAGATGTGCCGATCGATGAACACGACGGGCCACTCGTAGGCGGCCAGGAACAAGCCCGCGGGTGACGCGGCCGATCCCACCACCAGCGCGACATCCGGGTCATCGAACGACTCGGCCAGCCGAACCAGCGGAGAGCGCCGATCGAGACCCCAGTGAGTGGGTTCGCGCTGCGCGCGCCGGAGCCGGACATGCCGCTCCCGCCATCGCCGGAGCGTCGGGAGATTGAGGCGCCGCATGATGAGTCGGTCCACGTGCTCCAACACGAGGATTTCCGTGAGGACGAGCTGCCCCTCCGGTCCGACCTCCAACTCCCGCACCGCCTCGTCGGCCAAGGCCAAGAGCTCTTCCCGCGACAAGTGATCCTTGAATTCCTCGATGCGCTCGAGGATGAACTCGCCGTACTCCTGGCGGAGCGACTGCTGTCGACGACGACGCGTGCGGGGCTCCGTTAGCACGGCTCGATGTGGACGATGACTTGATCGAGCCGCAGCTGTCGTCGCAGCTGCAGCTCAACAGCGTCGGCGATCTCGTGAGCCGATTCGACACTCTTCTTGCCCTGCACGGCGATCGTGAGCTCGGCAAACCGCCGGTCGTGGGACTCCCGGGAACGGATGTCGTATGCACGCACCACACCCACCACCGCCTCAGCGGCGACGCGAATGTCGTCGGAAGGGGCGGCGTGCTGGTCCACCAGCACCGGCACCGAACGCACGACGATTCCAAAGGCAAGCCAGACGATGACGCCGGCCACGATCAGGGCCACGATGGGATCCGCGAATCCATAACCGGCGCGCGCCAGCAGGACACCCGCAAGCACGCCGATGGTGATGAGCACGTCCGCCTTCGTGTGCGCCGCGTCCGCCAAGAGAATCTCACTGTTGAGCCGCCGGCCCTGGTGGGATTCGTACCCGGCCACGACCGTGTTCACCGCGAGCGTCCCGATGAGCACGGCCACGTGGGCATTGCTGATGACGAGTGGTTGGGCACCGCCGATGAGACGCGCTATCGCCCCTTTGACGAGCTCGAATCCACTGACCGAAAGAAACATGACAATGGCGAGCGCGCCCAGCGTCTCGAACTTTCCGTGCCCGTACGGATGATCTTCATCAGGCTCCCGCGCTGCGATCCACATGACCGCAAGCGCGAGGACATTGTTCATCGCATCCACGGCGGAGTGCACGCCGTCACCGAGGACGGCGAGTGACCCGGTGGCGGTGCCGATGAGGAATTTGGCCCCCACAACGGCCAAATTGGCGACGAGGATACCGAGAAGGACCCGCTGAATCCTCGAAGTGCGAGCCCCCACATCGGCGCGTGCACGCGGCATGGCTGCTGCAACCTCGCCCCGCACCAGGGGGCTGTCAACAGCGCTGGCGCGTGGTGCGGGCCGCGGAACTGACCGAGCTGACAGAAGTTGCGCCTATTTAGATAATTGCCTTATCATCTAATCAATGCACGACGGCGTCTTCCGAGCGCTGGCCCATCCGACGCGGCGGCGCATCCTGGAACGACTGGTCGACGGCGACCTCACGGCCGGCGAGATCGCCGCGGACTTCCCCGTCGCCTTCGCATCTGTGTCCCATCACCTCGGAGTGCTGAAGGCTGCGGGCCTGGTGACGGCCACGCGCGAAGGTCAACACCTCCAGTACCGCATGAGCGCCACCGCTCTCCGCGAGACCGTGCGATACCTCATGGACCGGTTCGGAGAGAGTCCTAGTGTGTAGCTATTCGCCTCGAAGGCTCACGCGTCTCGCTTGCCGTTCGACCGAATCCGTCACCGATCCGGGCGCAGGGTCCGCGCGTCGCGGAGGTAGATATGTTTCAACGACGTTGGTGGGAGATCGGTGTTCACATGCATGAGGACCCGAATACAGCGGGCAAGCCCCTCGGGGACAGTCATCTCAGATGCGCCGAGCAGGGCAACCTGCGTCCATCCCAAGTCGCGGGCAGCCCGCGCGGGGTATTCGCTGGTGATGTCGGGCGTCACGGTGAAGATCACACTGGCGATATCATCCACGCTCACGCCGTTGGCAATAACCATCGCCTCGAGCAGTTCCCGCGTGGCCGCGAGGACCTGCTCCGCCATATCCTGTGCCACCACCGTCGCACCGCGAATTCCACGAACAGTCATCGATCCACTCCATGACTCGAGACGTCCGACTCCTGGCGATCGTGGGGCCACCGACGCTGTCCGAATCCCGCCTGGTCGACGCCTGTCGGGAGGCGGTGGCCGGCGGCGTGACCGCCGTTCAGGTGCGCCTGAAAACCGCCCCGGCCGCTACGATCTACCGCGTGACTGAAGCGCTCCTCGGAGCCTTGGAGGTTCCCGTCTACGTCAATGATCGATCGGACGTGGCGATCGCGTCCGGTGCGCACGGGGTCCATCTCGGTGCCGAGGATGTTCCGCCAGCGGCCGTGCGGCGGTTTGCGCCGCATTCGTTTCGGATCGGTGTCTCGGTAGGATCGGAAACCGAAGCCGCGGCGGTCCGGGACGTCGACGTGGATTATTGGAGCGTCGGGTCCGTCTTTGCGACAGTGACGAAGCCCGACGCCGGCCCCCCAATCGGCAGCACAGGATTCCAGCGGTTGGCAGCCTTGGCTCCCTCGGCGATGACCGTGATCGCGATTGGCGGGGTGAGCGCGGCAAACGCCGGAGAGATTTTGGCCGCCGGTGCTCATGGAATAGCGGTGAGCCAGGCCATCTTCGGCGCGCCAGATGTGGAAGCGGCGGCGCGGGCGCTGCGAAGCATCGTAGAGGAGATCGGTCGGTGAGGCTACCGGGCGATGGTGGCCTGTCTGCCACCCGACACGTGTCCTGACACCGCAGTTCTTATCTGCCCTCCAGCCGGCGGATCTCACGTACGGCGGCATTGTGCTCACGCAGCGTCCTGGAGAACACGTGTTTTCCATCCGGACGGGCGACGAAGTAGAAGAAATCGGTGGCCGCCGGGTAGAGCGCGGCATCCAGACTCTCCTGGCTTGGCTGGGTGATGGGACCTGGTGGGAGTCCGTCTATGAGATACGTGTTGTACGGTGACTGGGTCTGGTAATCTCTCTCGAACAGCCGTCGCCGCTCGCCAAGGGCATAGATCACGGTGGGGTCCGCCTGGAGGCGCATACCGCGCCGGAGGCGATTGTGATACACAGACGACACGTACCGCCGGTCGGGACCGTAGCGGACTTCGCCTTCGATGATGGAGGCCAGAATCACGACCTCGTGCCGGGACAGACCCACGGTGTCGAGGCGTGCATCCCACTCGGACTTCCATCGGCTCTCGAACTCCGAGACCATTCGTTCGACGATTCCCGGCGGACCGACGTCGGTGGGTAGATGGTACGTGTCTGGATAGAGATAGCCCTCGAGCGTGGGGCCCGACGTCCCCACGCGCGCCCTCAGCGCGCTGTCTCGGGCTGCGGCCAGCACGCGGTGGGCAGGGATGCCGAGCTGGCGTTCGACGGCCGCTGCAACCTCGTCCAGCATGAGGCCTTCTGGAACCACCAGTCGGTCTTCGGCCACTCTTCCTCGCTCCAGGATCTCGAGCACCTGGCGTATGGTGGCACCTGGCGGCACGGCAAAGGTCCCTGCCTGAATTCGTCGCTCACGACCCGAGGCCTTGGCGTAGAAGCGGAAAACGTGGGGTGAGGTGATCACGCCATGGGCGGATAACGACTCTGCGACGCTGGCGAGACCTGCTCCCCGGGGGATGGTTATTCGCCGGCCCTCGGCCATCGGTGGTGGATCATCGGCGCAGGCCGTGCACCAAACGGCGAACAGCCCGAGTCGGCTGAAGCGCGTCACTGACGGTGGTCGAGGAAGGTCTGGAGAAGCACCGTGGCGGCGAGCTGGTCAACATCGCCTTCGCGGCCCCGCGTTCGTCCCCCCATGTCATGCACCGCCGCGAGCGCCCGGGACGTGGTCATGCGCTCGTCGAAGAAGGTGACCGGGAGGTCGGTTTTCTCGGCGATGAGCTCACCGGCGTGACGGGCTGCGGATGACTGCGCCGTCTCCCGGGCATCTGCCCCCAGGGGTAAGCCAACCACGATCCCCACGGGATGGATCTCGTCCAGATGAAGCCTGAGCTTTCGCATGGGGAAGCGTTTGCCGGCACGGCGGGTAAGCGTCGCCAGGGGCTGAGCAAGCGTTTGGGTGGGGTCCGACACGGCGAGGCCGATACGCCGTTCACCCCAATCCACCGCCAGCAGCCGCCCATCAGTCGGAAGGGCGGACGGTCGGACCACTCGGCGTTCATCTGACCCGCCGGTCGGCCGATCTCCCGGGATCACCCCTGCTGCATCGTCCCGAAGAACTCTTTGTTGTTCTTCGTGCGCTTGAGTCGCTCCAGCAGGAACTCAATGGCTTCCACAGTGGGCATGTCCGCCAGGAAGTTCCGCAGGAGATAGATCTTGTTGAGCGGCTCCTTGTCGAGTAGCAGCTCTTCCTTCCGGGTCGAGCTGCGCTGCACGTCGATGGCCGGGTAAATGCGGCGATCCGCAATGCGCCGGTCGAGCACGAGTTCCATATTGCCCGTGCCCTTGAACTCCTCGAAGATCACTTCGTCCATTCGGCTTCCCGTCTCGATGAGGGCGGTGGCGATGATCGTCAGAGACCCGCCGCTCTCGATGTTACGTGCCGCCCCAAAAAACCGCTTTGGTTTCTGGAGCGCGTTGGCGTCGACGCCACCGGAGAGAATCTTGCCGGAATGAGGGACGACCACGTTGTGGGCCCGGGCCAGGCGTGTAATCGAATCCAGGAGGATGATCACATCGCGCTTGTGCTCCACGAGACGCCGGGCTTTCTCGATCACCATGTCTGCGACCTGGACGTGACGGTCGGCGGGCTCGTCGAAGGTGGAGGAGATCACCTCAGCCGCGACGTTCTCCTCCATGTCGGTGACCTCTTCCGGTCGCTCATCGATGAGGAGCACGATGAGGATCGCATCGGGGTGGTTTTCAGTGATGGAATTCGCGATCTTCTGGAGGAGAATGGTCTTTCCCGCTTTCGGGGGCGCGACGATCAAGCCACGTTGCCCGAAGCCAATGGGCGTAAGAAGGTCCATGACTCGCGTCGACAGGTCCCCGTCCTGGCGCTCCTGCGTGATACGTCGATCGGGGTATCGCGGACGGAGGTTGTCGAACGCGATTCGGTGCTTCGCCTTCTCCGGCTCCTCGAAGTTGACCTTCTCGACCTTGAGGAGGGCCAGGTAGCGCTCGCCCTCCTTCGGCGGACGGACCTGGCCAAGGACGGTGTCGCCCGTCCGCATGTCGAACCGCTTGATTTGGCTCGGACTGACGTAGATATCGTCGGGTCCGTAGAGGTAATTCCAATCCTGGCTCCGAAGGAAGCCGTATCCCTCGGGGAGGATCTCGAGGACCCCCTCGCCGCGCAGGACGGTGTCGGAGTCGAGGAGCGACTGCTCGATGCGGAAGATGAGATCTTGTTTCCGAAGGCCCGAGTAGTTGGTGATATTCAACTCCTCGGCCATCTTGTGCAGCTCGCTCACCGATTTTTTCTTGAGTTCAGCGATGTCCACGGGACTGCGACTCCATCAGGTAAGGAAGGGGTGACATGCGGTTGACGACGCAGTTTCTCACCCCGTGCGGGGCAGCTGGATAGGCCGATCTGTTATCGCGAGTTGGACTTTAGAGATTAGGCAGATATGCAGATGCAATGGTCATATTATGGCACCCGGCCGCGCTAGTCAAGTGGTGTCGTGAGCAGCTTATCCCGTTTCTTCGTCTACTGGCGCACGATCGTCATCCGGGACCGGGAGATCGTGGACGCCGTCGTGCATCCGGAACATCGTGGTCCCTCGGCCGAGCTGCAGGAAGCCTTGGAGACGTGGCCCGGGCCCAGCTACTGGGCCGACGACGACGGTGAAGGGCGACTGGTACTCGTCCGCGCCCTGGCGAAGCCCCGGCCAGAGCGGTGGTGGCTGCACACGGCGCTCTTTCTGGCAACCTTCGGGACCGTCTGGATGGGCGGGGCCCTCATCGCAGGCTCGCCGGTGGACATCCCGTTCGGCCGCGATCTATTCTTGCTGGGGCCGAGTCTCGTGGAGTGGTTTCAGGACCTGCGTCCGGGCCTTGGATTTGCCGTGGCCTTGATGGGGATGCTGCTAGCCCACGAATCAGGGCACTACGTCCTGGCCAGGCGGTATGCCATCGATACCTCGCCGCCCTACTTCCTGCCGTTCCATCCGATGATCAACATCATCGGGACACTGGGAGCCTTCATTCGCCTGCGTAGCCCCATCGTCGATCGTCGTCAGCTTCTGGATATCGGGGCGGCTGGGCCCTGGGCGGGATTCGTCGTGGCGATGGTGATCCTGGTCGTGGGGCTGCTCCAGTCGAATGTGGTACTCGACGCGACGGGCCCGACGTCGCAGTACATCGCCATCGCATCGGACCGATACATCTATCTCGGCGATTCGCCGATCATGTACGGGATGCGGCACCTCGTCCTCGGGGAGGGCACCGTGGCCCTCAGCCCCGTCGCGTTCGCCGGTTGGATCGGCCTCTTCGTGACCATGCTCAACTTGCTTCCGATGGGGCAGCTCGACGGCGGACATGTGCTGTATGCGGTCATGGGAGAGCGGCAGCGACGGCTGGCCCCGGTCCTCTTCGTCGCCGTGCTGCTCCTCGCCACCGTCTGGCTCTTCTGGCTGTTCTGGGCCATCCTCATCCTGATCCTGGGTCGCGGCCGGCTCTCGCACCCGTCGGTCCTGGATCGTCATCGGCCCCTGCCACGACTCCGCCGCTGGTTCGGATGGGCCACGCTGCTGCTCTTCGTGGCCACCTTTACACCGGCGCCATTCCAGTGGTGAGTATTGCATAAGTCCTGAAGTCCTTTATATTTGCGCAAACTCGCGGGGAGTTCTGCATGCCGGGAACCCCGGTCCGCTATGGCGCGACGGATCCTGGAGAGCCAGTCGTCCATGAACTCCCGCCCCTCCGGTACGAGGGGGCCCTTGTCCCCGTACTCTTGGAAATCCGCCGTGAGGAGGACGGGACTTGGCGCGGTCGTCTGATCTTCGGATCGGTCGACGATCAGGCCGCACCTGCTACCGCAGAGATCTTCTGTGCGGCGAACGAGGCCGAGCTTTGGGAAGCCGTGCGGGATCTTCGCGATCATCACCAACGCGACCTCTACCGGTCGATCATCGAATGAGCGACGACCTCGAAGAGCGTTTCCGCAAGTTCCGTCACGACATCTCCAACCCCCTCTCTGCCCTGCTGGCTGAGACGCAGCTGCTTCTCCTCCGGGCCGACAGCCTGGACGAGGAAACCGTCACATCGCTGCGCGACATCGAGTCGCTGGCACGTCGCATGCGGGATATGTTGCAGCAGCAATCACCCAAGCAGCCGTAGGCGTCGCCAGCCGTCCGTTCGCCCGTGGCGAATCGGGTTGACGCCGTGGCGGCGGCGCAACAAGCTTCGGGTTTCTACCGATTCTTTTGGAGTTTCGGCATGATCGAGCCGTCACGGTCTCGACAGCGGTTCCAGCCTCCCGTGCCTTCCATCTCCAGCCTAGTGGCGGTCAGCGGTCTGGTGGTCAGCCTGGCGTGTGCTGGGGTGCGGCAGGAGCCGGTGTCTCCCGCGGAGATACCCGCGCTCGAGCAACGAGTGAGTGACGATCCCAACAACGGAGGCCTCCTGTTGCGGTACGCATCGGCGCTCTACGCGGCCGGTCGCTGTGACTCGGCGCGCGTCGTGGCCAGGCTCGGTTCGGCTCGCCGGCCGGCGGATGCGACCGCCCCATTGATCGTGGGTCAATGCTCGGAGCAGGACGGCGATTTCGGGCAGGCGCTCGACGTCTATCGGGAGTACTTGGAGGGCCACCCCGACGCGCCCGGGGCAGCGACCGTCAGGGCTCGTGAAATGATGGCAGCCCGCTCGCGGGCGACGGCCCGTGCGCGGGAGGCGCTCGAGCGTGAGAGTCAGTTGGCGGAGCAGCCGCCTAACCCGGAGGCTGTTGCCGTCTTGCCTCTGGAGATCTCGGGCGACTCGACGTATCTCCCGCTCGGGCGGGGGCTTGCGCAGATGCTGATATCCGATCTTTCGTTGCTGCGCCGTTTCCCCTTGGTCGAGCGCCTGGAGCTTGACGCCCTCCTGGGCGAATTGGCACTGGCTCAAACCGGTCGGGTCGATACCGCGACGGCCGCGCGCGTCGGATACCTCGTTCAGGCCGGCCGGCTGGTACAAGGCCTCGCGGCCATTCCGCCGGCTGGAGACGTTCGGCTCGAGGCTGGCGTGGTGCTGTCGTCTGGGGAAGTGCTGCCGCCGGCGGTCACGACGGGAAGCCTCCCGGATCTCCTGCGGCTGGAGAAGGCCATCGTGCTGATTCTGGCGCGCCGGCTGGGGTATCAGCTCTCCGAGGCGGAACGGCAGCTCATCTTGGAGCACGGAACTCAGAATCTCGTCGCGTTCCTGGCGTACTCGCGGGGGCTCCTCGAGGAGGATCGGGGGAATTACGAGGCCGCGGCTGGGCACTACGCTCAGGCTGCCCGGGAAGATCCGGGCTTCCGAGAGGCCAGGGATCGGTACCAGGCGGCTGCCGCCGCACCGTTCGCTCTGCAGATATCGGCCACGCAGCTTCCGGCGCTGGCCTCCTATACGGCCCCCGAGCCGGCACCAGCGGGGGGCCAGGTGGTGCCCACCACGACGCCCACGGCTACGACCGGTGCCGTGGCGACGGGGCTGGGTGATCTCGCCTCCACCCACTCTGAGCAGATCGCGCCGCTGGGAGTTCAGCAGACCACGCAGCAGGCGTCCATCACGCCCATATCTCAGCCACCCCCATCCACCGTAATCCCACCTGAGATGACGGGCACGATTCGCATCATCATTCGGATCCCATGACGCGAGCCGTCCTCGTAATCGCTCTCGTTGGCACCGTCGCTGCTGTCGCCCCGGTGGAGGGGCAGCAGGCGGAAGGTCGTACGGCCGTGTTCTTCGAGCGCTACGTCTTCGACGCCGGCTTGACCCTGGGCGGCCAGACCGAGTTGGCGGCAGTCTCGGAGTTGACGATCCCGGTCGGGGTCACCGTCCCGCTGGGCCGCTCGTTCGAGCTGGCGCTGTCGAGCGGGTTTGCCAGCGTCCGCGTCGAGCGGTCGGGTGGGGACAACCAGACGGTCTCAGGGGCCCTCGATACGGAGGCGCGTTTCAGTTGGCAGGCCGTACCAGGGAACCTCGTGGTGTTCGTGACGGGTGCGGTTCCCACCGGTGTCGAGACGGTTCAGCAGGACGAACTCGGAGTGTTGAGCCTACTCGCCAGCGACATCATCGGGTTTTCCGCCACGACCCTCGGCACCGGCGGAAACGTGGGCGGAGGCTTCGCCGGTGCTATTCCGGTTGGACGGTGGGCCGTCGGACTCGGAGGAAACTTCCGTGAACCGCTGTCATATACGCCGGTGACGGGGCAGCTCGGGAAGCTCAGACCCGGACGGGAACTGCGCCTGAGGACCGGCCTCGAAGGACCTCTTGGCCAACGATCCTACGTACGCATCGCCGGGATCTTCGCGTTTCGGGCCAAGGATGAGCTGGCCGAATCGACGACGAATGGGGTCGGTAATCGGGTGATGGGCTACTTGTCGCTGGATCAGGGGGTCGGGAACGCCTCGCTCACGTTGTATGTGTTCGACGTGTTTCGAGCGGATCCACGTCTCGAGGAGACGGCTGTTGGCACCGGCGTTCTGCCCCGGAGCAACTTGCTGGCAGGAGGAGCCCGCCTCAACGTGCCGGTGACACCGCGAACCACGTTCGCGCCGCGGATGGAGCTCCGAAATTCATGGGCTGCCGCCAGTGAGGTCGACACCAGTCTCCGGACGGCTGGTCGCTCGCTCCGCGTGGGCGCGGACTTGCGGCAGGCACTGCACGAGCGCCTGTCGCTGGCGCTGCAAGCGGGTGGCATCTTCGGGTTCGTGAAGCAGTTGGGCGATCAGCAGTTCGGCGGCAACGTCGATTTCAGCGGATTCCGAGCCGCCCTGCATCTGGAGGTCACGCCGTAAGACTCCCAAGCGGGCTGTCGCTGTCAGAGGTGCCCGGCCCCGTGCCGGGCGTTTTCGTATCTTCATCGAGACGACCAGCTGCCTATTGGACGACTGAAATGGAATCATGCGGGATCCGGCGTTTGATGGTGGTCATGGAGCGTCCCGAGATAGCGTGATGCTCCACGTTACGAACGGCGATGCGGCGGCGACGCGCATCCGCGAGGCGGGTCTTCCAGGTGAGATTCTCCCGTGGCGCGATGTGCTCCATGAAGGACCGGTGCCAGATGGTGTTCCGAACCACGAGCTTCGCGCGCTGCGGGCCCGGTTTCTCGCCGATCAGGGTTGGGGGAACCACGAGAAGATCCTGGGAGAGCTCGCAGAGCGGGATGCGATATTGGCCGAG
Organism: Gemmatimonadota bacterium; assembly: GCA_039591615.1. Taxonomy (GTDB): domain Bacteria; phylum Gemmatimonadota; class Gemmatimonadetes; order Gemmatimonadales; family GWC2-71-9; genus JBDHDH01. Next base: position 22,140 of record JBDHDH010000016.1, read on the forward strand.
TGCACCGAGCGTGAGGAGGTCGTGCTCTGGTTCGAGCATGATCTATACGATCAGCTCCAGCTCATACAGGTGCTCGCATTCGTCGCCGAGCGGGATGGCATGGGCGAGCGATTGGCAGCTGTGATCGTCCCAGAATACCTTGGTTATCTGAATGCCGAGCGCTTTCCCGCTCTTTTCGAGATGCGGCGTCCCGTGGCGGCAAATCAGCGGAAACTTGGCGTACGGGGGTGGAACGCTTTTCGATCGCCCGATCCTACCCGGCTCCTCGCCGTGCTCGGCGGGGACACCGACCAGCTGCCATACTTGGCGTCCGCTCTCACGCGTCACCTCGAGGAGTTTCCGTCGAGCCGCAACGGGCTTTCCCGTTCGGAGCGACAGATACTGGAAGCCCTTCAGGACGGTCCGATGCAGCTGTCCGGGCTCTTCCGTGCGGCACACCACGACGTGGAGGATCCGATCTTCCTTGGCGACGCTGTCTTCGCGTTGCATCTCCAACGGCTGGCCGGTACTAGAGACGCCCTGCTGGAGAGGGAGGAAGGCGGGGCGCTCCGGGCTCTGCGGGCGTTCGAGGAGGTCCGAGACTTCTGGGAACAACGTGCAGTCATCACAGATCTCGGCGAGGCAGTCCTCGCGGCCGACCAAGATTGGATCCACATCGCTGGCGTCGATCGTTGGCTGGGTGGCGTGCACCTCGCCGGGACCGAAGCTGCGTGGCGATGGGATGAAAGGGCTCGCACGCTGCTCCCGACTGCGGGCTGAACGTTCGGCAGATCATCCTCACCATGAGAGTGCGTCGCGCTCTTCCTCACGAAGCGTTGTGGTTAGTTCGGCATCCCGGCTTGCCGGCGGACGTAGTCGGCCGCCTCGCGATGGGTGGCGAACCAGACATCCCCCTTCGCGCGAATGTGCTCGATCAATTGCTCGAGGATGACGATCCGTGATCGGTGGCCGATGTAGTGTGGGTGCATGGTGAGTAGGAACATGGTGCCTTCTTCGTACGCCCGGTCGAACTCGTCGACAAAGACTTGGAGCACCTCCCGAGGAGCACTGTAGCGATTGCCGCGGGGATTGAGCAGGGGCGCATCATCGAGAATCCAATCGACTGGCAGCTCAACGAGTCCCGTGGGCTCGCCGGAAGCGAGGAGCTCGTACGGCCGGTCGTCTGCCATCAGCGAGCTCTCGTACAGAAAACCGAGTTCGCGGATGATGGTCAGCGTGTTCGGGCTGAAGTTCCAGGAGGGGGCGCGGTATCCCACGGGCCGTTCCCCCGTGAGTGTGGTGATCTCGTCGATGGCCCGTTCCAACAGCTCTCGCTCCTGCTCGGCGGAAAGCGCCGTATTCATCTCGTGAATCCAGCCATGAACTCCAAACTCGTGCCGACCGGACTGCTTGATCGCACCGACCATTTCAGGATGTAGGCGTAGACTGATGGCGGGAATGAAGAACGACCCGGGGATGCCATAGCGGTCGAGCGCCCCGAGGACGCGCTGGAGCCCGACCCTGGCGCCATACTCTCCTTGCGACAACTCACCAATGGTCGGTTCGCCGAAGCGTAAAGAGATCGTTTCGTTGTCGACGTCGAACGAGAGAAGCACGGCGACTCGGGCGTCCGCGGGCCAGGTGTCCGGTTGGAGGGATCGTCCGGCCCGGATCATGTTCACCGTCTGAAAGATCTGCGCCTCCGTCCACTCCCAGCCTGGTACTGGGGTCTCGTCGGTAGGCTGGGATTGACAGCCGAGGACAGTGGCCAGACAAGCTGCAGCCAAGGCGTGAGGACGAACGGTCTCTGTCGACATACGGAGGCTCCTTTCCGCCGTGCTTGCCGCTCCCGATCCGTGAGCACAGGTTTGGCGCCAAGGGTGAGCGCGTTGTGATTGTGAGGGATTGTCGCGCGTTCGTGTTGGCACTCAAATAGGATCGGGACCAGGCCAGGGGAGTGCAAGATGCCACTACCGACTAGGTCGTCTCGCGCCCTCGCGATGGTGAGTTTCCCCGTCGTGCTCACGTTGGGGATCCTTACGATTCCCGTCGTCGTCGACTACCGCGACCATGATCTGGCCGCACGGGCGGCGTCACATTCGGTGAGATGGTTCTGGGGTCACATGTTCACCGGCGCAGCGTTCGGGCTGGCGACGGTCGCGGCATGTGCCATGGCGGGATGTCTGCTCAGGACTCGGCACGCCCGGTGGGTGTACGTCGGCATGCCCATGATGGCTGTCGGCGCGGCGTTGCATGCGGTGGGTCTCGGTGCCGACGGGATCGCCCCCCTGGCGGTCGTAGCCGGAGGGGGGCGGGCGCAGACATTCTTCGACGGCAGTGGCGGGCTCGTGAGTGGCGTGTTCCTGGCGGGAGCCGTTGCGTTCGGAGTCGGGCTCATGGTGCAACTCCAGGGGCTCTTCCGTATTGGGATCCCGTCCTCCCGCCTGCAGCCGATGGTGTTTCTGTCGGCCATCGCTTTCATGGGATTCGAGGCGGTGCCCTCGGGGTGGGGATTGTACGGCGTAGCGGGTGCCAGTTGGGTCGTCTTCGGGACTGTTGCCGCCTCGATGTGGCGATGGCATGGCTCTCCACAGCATGGTGTAGATCCCGAGAGAGGAGGTTTGCAGTGAGTGATGTGTTCGTCAAGCGCTTTGCCGTTCCGGATGAGCGCCGCGATTTCGTCAAGGGGAATTTCGAACTGCTGAGGGTAGGGAACATGACGGTTGGACGCGCAAGCTACGAGCCGGGCTGGAAATGGTCGGAGCATGTCGGGCCCACCGTCGGCAGCACGAGTTGCAACGTCGACCACGTGGGTATGGTTGTGACGGGGCGCGCCATGGTCCGAATGGACGACGGCAGGGAATTCCAGCTGACACCGGGAGACGTCTTCGCCATCGGACCTGGACACGACAGTTGGGTCGTGGGCAACGAGCCGTATGTTTCGCTCCACTTCATAGGAGCGGATTCGTACGCGAAGTGATCGCTCGCATGTCCATCTTCGAGCTTGCGGGGTTCCGCACCCCGCACTGGTGAGCGCGGAGCACGTCGAAATCCTGGACGGCCGCCTGGGCGCTCGAACAATCCGGGAGTCGTTCGGGCACGAGGACACATGGGCGTTCACCGAAAAACCAACGGCAGCGGATCTGGGCTCTGATGGCGGCGATGCGTGATGCGGTGAGAGAAACCGGGTAATCACGGCCAGGCTCACCCCAACCTGAGCGGTGGCGCGGCCCTCGCAGCGGGGGATCCACCCACCACCCCCTTGTGCATCGTTCTCCTGACCGTGAAGCGGTGGGTCACGGACCCATTTGTGTCAAGCCTGACTCCGCACAAAGCCACGGCGCGAGCGCGGCTTCGGAGAGGGAGGGAGTTACGACGTGACGGTGGCTGCCACCTCCGTGGCGTCCTCCGCCATTCGGATGCGGTCCCTGAGGAGGTAGACACCAAGGTAGAAGAGTGGGGTGTCGAAGAGGGCGAACGCGAACTTGAACAGATACGAGTCCCGCATCAGGCCGATGAGCTTGCCCACTGAGTCGATGTCCGGACCGAGCCCCGAGGTTGCGTAGAGGATCGAGAGGATCAGCACCGTATCTATCAGCTGGCTGAAGATCGTGGACGCGTTATTACGCAGCCAGAGGTGCTTACCGCGAGTGAGGCGTTTCCAGAAATGAAACGCTTGGACGTCGACGGATTGCGCCACGAGGTAGGCGATCATCGACGCAGCGACATTCGGTTTCATGTAGGCAAAGACGGTGTCGAAAGTCGAAGTCGCACCGGAAACCCCTGTGGCATCGGGAAGGGCATGGCCGAGCCACATCAGCCCCAACATGAAGATGTTCATGACGAAGCCGACAAACACGAGCGACTGCGCTCGACGACGGCCATAGAGCTCGCTGATCAGGTCGGTAGCCAGGAATGTCACCGGATAGGCGAGCAACCCCGCGGGAATTTGGAATGGGCCGAGATCGACGAACTTCGTGACGCCGATGACGTTCCCCAGCGTGAGGGAGGTCAGGAAGATTCCCGCCAGCAGGGTGAAGAACACCTCGCGGCTTTCGTTCTGCAGGTTCGAGCGGGTTTCGATCATAGGCCTGTCGAAGCTGACCTCATCATGCACCTTTGGAATCACCGCGTCTCTCGGCGAAACGGACCAATGCCCACCAAGTGTACCCACGCTCTCGTGTCCGCTCCAGACTTGCGATAAAGCACCCGCCCGTGGCAAGATGCCCTCGGAGCAATCGGAACCACCAGTGAATGGGAACCAAGCGCAGCCGGGTTCTGGGCAGGAATCAGTGTGTTACGACCCGCGCCCAGCGCGCGTGCCGTCCGCTGTTCGTCCATGACCGCCTGCCGCCATAGGGAGGGACAGATGAAGCGCTTCCTCGTCATTCTTGTGCTGCTGTCTTGCACCGTGCTGGCCCGGACCGCCTTCGGTCAAGAGGACGGGGGCGTCTATGTGAATGGGCGAGGCGTGACGACAGAGCAGATTCGGAAACTCCAGCAGCGGCTCGGCATTCCTACGCAGGCACCCATTCCAGCAGGGCGGTATTGGTACGACAACGTTTCCGGCCTCTGGGGCATGGAGGGTGGTCCGACGATGGGTCAGATCCTTCCCAACTTGGAGCTCGGTGGACCGTTGCGCCCCAGCGCATCTGGTGGGAATACCGGCGTATTCATCAATGGCCGGGAGATCCATCCGACAGAGCTGGCCTATTTGCAGCGGGTTTTCGGGTATGTCATCCCAGGTCGGTACTGGCTCGACGCGCAGGGAATTGGAGGCTTCGAGGGCGGCCCGGCGGCGTTCAATCTCTTCGCGGCGGCTGCCGCAGCGGGTGCTGCCGGAGGATATGGAGGGTATACGCGCCGAACACCATTTGGTGGTATCGGGGGCGATGGGAACTGCTCGTATTACCTCCACCCCAATGGGTCGAGTGTCATGACCTGCTGATGGATGTTCGGGTTTCAGGGGACGATGTGGTGTGGGACGCGAATGGTAGTGAGCCAAGAAGGGCTGCCGCGAACAAGGCTGCCCCAGAGCAAACAGGCCCCCCTGACCGCACTCCCCGACTCCCGGATCCCAGACACGGAGCCCGAACAGACGTAACCTCTCGGAGGAACGGTCAATGTCCATTCTGGTGGGGAGCGCTGCACCGCCATTCACGTTGTCGAGCGGCGACGGCACCGAGGTTTCCCTGAAGGACTACAGGGGCAAGAACGTCATCGTGTACTTCTATCCCAGGAACGACACCCCGGGTTGCACCAAGGAGGCATGCGGATTCCGGGATCTCTGGGATGAAATCGGCCAACGAGACGCGGTTGTGCTGGGTATCTCACCCGACCGCGGCGATTCGCATCAGCGGTTTACAGAGAAATACCAGCTGCCGTTCACGCTGCTTTCGGATCCGGATAAGCAAGTGATGGTACGATACGGTGCTTGGGGTGAGAAGACGATGTATGGCAAGAAGACGGTTGGCGTCATCCGTTCCACGGTGTGGGTGGGTCCCGATGGCGAAGTGAAAAAGCATTGGGCACGCGTGACCAACGCCGAGAAGCATCCAGGGCAGGTGCTGGATGCCCTCCGGGAGGCGAATGCCTGACGAGTACATATTGGAGAAGCCGAAGAGCGAGCGAGTACTTGCCCGTCCCGGACCTTCGGTGTATGCGGCGTACTACGGCGGTTATGTGGATCGAGTGGGAGAGGGAAACGTTCTGAAGCTCTTATCGACACAGAGGGATAAGACGGTTCAGGCGCTGGCGTCCCACGACGACGAGAACGCGAACCACGCGTATGCACCGAACAAATGGACGATCAAAGAAGTGATGGGCCACGTCGTCGACGTGGAACGGGTGTTTGCCTACCGGGCCCTGTGCTTTGTCCGCCGGGACCCGGCATCGCAATCCGGATTCGACCAGAACGGGTACGTGGCCGCTGCGGGTTTCAGCGGCAGAGTCCTAGAACGACATCCTCGACGAGTTCTCACGAGTACGGGATGCCAGCGTTGCGCTCTTCCGGAGCTTTTCGGCAGACGTGTGGCTTCGGCAGAGGGTAGCCAACGAAGTCGAGTTCACGGTGCGGTCGATCCCATACATCCTCGCCGGTCACGAGCTGCATCACGTGGCAGTGATCGGTGAGCGGTATCTATGACCATGCCATTGGTGTGACCGCTGTTCCTGGTCATCGATCACCTCGGCAACACACAGCTTTGGATACGGGAACGGCCTGAATGTTGCGGTGGTTGCCCAATCTGGGCCGTGGGGTGATCGAGCCGGATAACCGCAGTGAGAATGGGCGCCCCTGACCAAATGGAGTGGCCTACTTATCATTGGCTCATTGAGAGGCTTGCGGGGTACTTGGAGCCATGAGGATCTCGTCATACGTCGCGCTGGTCGCGGTCTCCCTCATCGGTGGATCAGAGCGCCTCTGTGCGCAGGTTCCCTTCGGTGATTCACTTACGACAGCCGGAATCTATCGCGCGTCGGCGGTGGTGGATTCGGTGTTCGTCAACCGCACGGTTCCCGAATCCACGGTTGACGGAGGAGATTTCGCGTCGTACCTCATGGCGCGGCTGGGAGTGATGCCGATTCCTCCTGATCTGGGGTTTCGGGTAGCCGTCGATAGCCAGCAGATACTCCTCAACGGGCGTGTGAGCGATCTGCCACCCGAAGCGCGGGAGGAATTGGGAATGCTGGTGTCGATGGTTCCGGCAGGCACCCCGGTGGTAGCCCACATCGAGCTGCTCTCTGCCGGCTCACGAGCCGTACGTTTCCGCTTGTCGTCGGTGAGTCTGGGTGGCATGCAGGTCCCCGAGATGCTCTTGCGGACGGTCATGTCACGGGTGGGACGGCGGTATCCTGGGCTGACGGAGTCCGGTCGGGATCTCTTTGTGGACATTCCACCGCGCGCACAGGTGGCTCTGGTCTCCGGCGGTGTCCGTCTCGTGGGGCCGGACCGCGATGGAAGGGGAAGCCAATAGGTTCGCACTTCGCGGTGGGTTCATGCACTTCGAGATTGACAGCGCCCTGACGATCCTCGAGCGGACGCCCGCCACGCTCGATTTACTCCTCCGTGGCCTGCCGGCGGAGTGGGTGTCCGGACGAGAGGGGCCTGAGACCTGGAGCCCATTTGAGGTCGTAGGGCACCTCATCCATGGTGAGCGCACGGACTGGGTCGTGCGAGCGAAGAAGATCGTCACCGTCGGGCCCGACGGGACATTCGATCCCTTCGATCGATTCGCCATGTTCGAGGACAGCAGAGGAAAAACCCTCACCGAACTCCTCGACGAGTTCGCGACTCTGCGAAGAGAAAACGTGTGTTGCATCCGCGAGCTCAGACTCTCCGAGGCCGATCTCCGACGTGAGGGCCAGCATCCCGACTTCGGCCTCGTAACCCTCCGCCAACTCCTTGCTACCTGGGTGGTGCACGACCTCGGGCATATCGCACAGATCGTTCGCGTGATGGCGAAGCAGTACCGCGACGAAGTGGGGCCGTGGGGGGCCTATCTGCCCGTTCTCACGCGGTGAGTGCCGGCAACGATCCACTTCCCGAACAATCACGCACATTCATCGCAAGCGGCTCGTCGGCGAAACGCGATGAGCGGCGTGCTGCCAGGACGCTGACAAAAGTGCACCACGTCACAGCGCCGGTGACGTGTCGGAGCAAGGATGTGCAGGAGCTCTGGCACTGGAGTCGAGAGCGGAGCCGGTGGAGAATCGGGATCGCCCTGGCCCGGTGTTTCACGACGAACAGCAAAGGGACGTGGGAACATGGGATTTCAAATTACTGGTTGGAAGGCCGTGTTGGCCCTCGCGGGTATCGCTGCGTTCGCAGGCTTCCGGTACTACACCCGCGTCTCGACCCTCGAGAAGGAGGGGCGTGAGGCGTTACACCTATGGCTCGCCGCCGAGTATTCCCGCGATGTGCTGGAGTCGATTCCATCTAACGCGGCAGCGGCTCCCGCCGAGCAGCAAGCGGCTGCGGAGGAGCTCCTCGCTCAACAGAATGTGGCGATCCACGATATACGGGCTCGCGGACGAGGCGACACGATCTTCGTTCGAGCAAAGGTCTCGGTGAACGCACGGGAGCCACGGGACGGTCGCCAGGTGCGTTATTTCATGATGTCCCACTCGATGCTCACCGGCTGGCGGCTTCTGCGAGAGACGACTGCGCTGCGCTATTATCTTGACTGGTGAGGCGAGCCGTCAGCTTTGAATAATGAGCACGCTCGAGCGAGCCATCGCGATAGCCCTGGAGGCCCACGCGGGACAACGGGACAAGGCGGGGGATCCGTATATCCTGCATCCTCTTCGGGTCATGCTGGGTGTGACCACATCGGACGAGCGAGTCGTGGCCGTGTTGCACGATGTCGTGGAGGACAGCACCTGGACGCTGGATGACCTGCGCGAAGAGGGCTTCATCGAGGAGATCGTGCAGGCGGTGGACGCCCTCAGTCATCGGGAAGGGGAGTCGTACGACGATTTCGTGCGTCGCAGCGGTGCGTGTCCGCTGGCGCGGCGCGTCAAGTTCGCCGACCTGGAGGACAACATGAATCTGTCGCGGATCTGCGGCCCGACCGAAGGCGATCACACCCGTGTCGAGCGGTATCGACGCGCCCTGTCGATTCTCGAAGCCATGTAGCCCGCCGTTAAGTCCAGCCGTCGACGTACGCAGACCCGTCTCTTTCATATTCGCGAATACCGCCGTTGAGGAATTTCCCATGAACAAGCAGATCGCCATTGGGGTTGCTCTCTTGGTAATCCTCGGCGGCGCGTGGCTCGGTGCTCGCACCTACGTGAGTCATCGTGCGGAGCAGGTTCTCATCGCCCCAGCCCCGATGGGGTCGGAAACACCGGCCGACGTAGGACTGCCGTATTCAGCGTTTACGATCCCAAGTGGGAATCGCGCCCTCCATGCCTGGCTCGTGCGGGCCCCCGATTCCGTGAAACCCAGAGCGGCCGTGCTCGTCTTTCACGGCAATCGCACTGCCATTTCGGATTTGGTGGGGCTCCAGTCCGTGCTCTTTGGCCACGGTATCACGTCGATGGTGTTCGATTACAGTGGATTTGGGTCGAGCAATGGAACACCGTCCGTGCGACGGCTCCGCGAGGACGCGGTGTCCGCGTGGGCTGTGTTCGGAGACAGCGTCGGGCGCGAGCCGAAGAAATTCGTACTCGGGACCTCGTTGGGGGCAGCCGTCCTCATGGACGCGATCAACGAGATCCAGCTCGGTGTGGATGGTGTGATGCTCGTCGGGACGTTCGCCTCCAGTCGCCGCACCGCCGTCCGGCAGGCACGGGTCCCCGGCATCCTCGCGTTCATCTTGCGGAACCACTATGACAACGTGAGGGCCGCGACGAGGCTGCGGCGCCGTTTGCTCGTGGTCCACAGCAGCAGCGACGAACTCTTTCCCCTGGCGGATGCGGAGTCCATCGCAGCTGCGGCTGAAGGTCCGACCCAACTCGTCCGATTGCCCGGCGTCGCGCACGACAGCTACTTGTCCGAGGAGGCCCATTGGACACCGGTCCTGGAGTTCATCGAAACGACGCCCCGAGCGGAGGAGTCGGCCGAATCGCGTTGAGTCGTGGGCGCCGTCACGGCCGGTTGCCGGAGTGCACCAGGCACACCGCGTCCTCGGCCGTCCCCCTCGGACGGGAACCCAGATCGGACCACGAAGCACGTTAGCTAGCCGAGGGTCGCGCATGACCTTTCGGGTTTCCATCTCCGGTGCGTTTTCCACCGGCAAGACCACCGTCCTCGATGCTGCGACGAAGCGCCTGCGCGAAGCCGGCCGGCGAGTCGGCGTGATCGGGGAGACTGCTCGCACCGTCTTGGCCGCTGGCTACCCTTTGGACCGCGATGCCACCATCGAAGGGTACTTGTTCTACGTGTGTCGGCAGCTGGAGTCAGAGTACGCAGCAAGGGACGCGAAGCTGCTCCTGTCAGATCGCTCGCTGATGGATTTCTTGGCCTATGTCCTGGTGAACGACGACCCCAAGGTTGGTCGGGAATTCGTGGATCTCCTTGCCACGGTCGTTCGGCACGAGACCTTGTTCTTCGACGTGTATTGCTATTTGCCGGTGGAGTTTCCTCCGGCGCCGGACGGAGAGCGTGAAGTGGATCCGGTGTACCAGGAAAGCGTCTCCGTCCGGCTGCGCAGCCTCATGGATGAGTACGGTGTGCGGGTCGTCGAGTTGCGTGGCTCGATTGACCAACGCGTTGCAGCACTCCTCGACATCGTATCCGCCAGCTAGCCGACTGCTCCCAAACGTGCCATCTTGGACCGCCTCGATTTCGACGCTCCATGACGCATCCTCCAATACGCGTTCACCGAATCGGCGCTTGGCTCCCAGTCGCTGGCGCTCTGGCCGCACTCGGCTGCGTCGATGTGTCCACGGGTGGCGTATTGGAGTGTCTAGCGCCGGCAAGTCCGGGTGGTGGGTGGGATCTGACGTGTCGGTCCACGGCGCAAGCTCTCGGCGAGCTCGCGCTGATCACGGGAGCCATGCGAGTGATCAACATGCCCGGTGCCGGTGGTGGGGTGGCCTACGCGCACGCCGTAACCCATCGGGTTGGGGATGCGCGGCTCATCGTCGCTGCCAGTCCAGCCACGACACTGCGTCTGGCGCAGGGGCAATACGGCCAGTTTACCGAACGTGACGTACGCTGGCTTGCGGCCGTCGGTGCCGAATATGGGATTCTGGCGGTGCGGGCCGATGCTCCCTGGGCGTCTCTCGAAGACCTCGTTGCAGAGTGGCGTGTACGGTCCGAGACCATCGTCGTCGGGGGCGGGAGCGCCATGGCCGGCCAGGACCATATGAAGGTTCTGCTGGTGGCCCACGGTGCTGGTGCCGATCCCCGGAGGATCCGCTACGTGCCGTTCGACGGGGGAGGAGAGGCGATGACGTCGTTGCTGGGTGGCTTCGTCCAGGTTTTCTCCGGTGAGGCTTCGGAGGTGGAAGGCCAACTCCAAGCGGGCACGATGCGGGTGCTGGCGGTGCTCGCACCAGAGCGCTTGGTGGGCGCGTTCGCCGACGTTCCTACGGCGAGGGAGCAGGGTTATGGGGTGGAGGGGATCACATGGCGGGGCTTCTATCTGCCTGGGGGTATCTCGGATTCGGCGTACGGCGCGTGGGTCTCCGTCATGGCGCAGCTGGAAGCCTCGCTCGAATGGGCCCAGGCGCGTCGTGCCAACCGCTTGCAGCCGTTCTTCCGGGTCGGCGCCGAGTTCGAGCGCTTCGTTGCGGGGGAGGTGCAGCGCTTCCGAGAGATGTCCCGGGAGATCGGCCTCCTTCGATGAGCGGCGCCAGCCGGCATATCGATCGGATCCTGGGAGGCCTGATTGTGCTGCTGGCGGCCGTGGTCGCATTCGAGGCGCGGACCTTCGTGGTGAGCTTCCTGACGGATCCCCTCGGGGCGCGCGCGATCCCGCTCTTCGTGGCGGCTCTCCTGGGGTTGGGAGGGATCCTGGTGGCGCTGAGACCCGAACCAGAATCGGACTGGCCGAACCGCAGAGTGTGGCGCGTCATTGCCCTCAGCGTGATGAGCTTTCTTCTCTATGCGGCGCTGCTGTATCCCGTTGGGTTCGTTGTCGCGACGATCGCCGAAGTCTTCGTGCTCGCCATGCTTTTCGGAGGCCCCCCGCTCAAGAGCCTCGTGGGCGCCGGCGTGTTCAGCGGCCTCCTCTACTTGCTGTTCGCGTACCTCCTGGGTCTCTCCCTCCCGGTTGGCGCGGTGTTTCAAGTGAGCTGAGATCTCGTGGACGCGCTCGGCCATCTCGGGCAGGGATTCTCGATCGCGCTTCAGCCGCTCAATCTGTCGCTCGCGTTTCTCGGCGTGCTCATCGGGACTGTGGTGGGGATGTTGCCAGGCATCGGACCGATCAATGCCATCGCGATTGTCATCCCGCTCACGTTTGCCGCGGGAATCTCACCGGCCTCGGCCATTATTCTCCTCGGTGGCATCTACTACGGTTCCCAGTACGGCAATTCGATCAGCACCATCTTGCTGAATGTCCCGGGCACGGCATCGGCCGTGGTGACGGCCATCGACGGACACGCGATGACCCGACAAGGACGTGGGGGGCCGGCGCTGGCAATGTCGGCGATCGCGTCGTTCGTCGGAGGAACCGTCTCGATCTTCGGCTTGGTGCTCCTCGCACCGCTGCTGGCGCAATGGGCAGTGCGCTTCGGCCCTGCGGAGTACTTCGCCCTCATGGTGTTCGCCGTTTCGGCCCTCTCCAGCCTGGCAGGAAAACGAGTGTCGAAGGCGCTGGTGGCCACTGCCCTTGGGTTGTTGCTGGCGACCGTCGGTCTCGACCCTTTGAGCGGTATTCCGCGCTTCACGTTCGGCCAGCTCAAACTGCTCGACGGGATGGACTTCGTGGTCGTGACGATCGGGTTGTTCGCGGTCAGCGAGGTGTTTCAGGTGTTGGAGGACACGGAGCGGGGGCAGGAGGTGGCCGCAACGTTCGGGCGGGTGATGGTCTCGGCGGGCGAGTTGCTCTCGAGCAGCTGGACCATGCTGCGAGGCAGCGTGATTGGGTTTCTAGTTGGCGTGCTACCGGGAGCCGGGGGCACCATCGCCAGCTTCGTAGCGTACACAACGGAGCAGCGCATCTCGGGTCGAAGGGGCGCCTTCGGTCGCGGGGACATCAGAGGTGTCGCGGCGCCGGAGGCGGCGAACAATGCTGCGGCAAACGGGGCGATGATCCCTTTGCTGACACTTGGTGTCCCAGGGAGCGGCACGACAGCCGTGCTGCTGGGCGCGTTGCTGGGCATGAATGTGACACCGGGGCCACTGCTAATCGAGAAGAACCCCGAGCTCTTCTGGGGACTCGCAGCGTCGATGTATATCGGCAATGCAATTCTCCTGCTGCTCAATTTGCCGCTGGTGGGACTCTTCGTCAGAATCCTCCGATTACCGCGTTGGCTGCTCTTTCCATCGGTGATTGCTCTCAGCTTTGTTGCTGTCTATGCCGTGAACTCGAGCTCTTTCGACTTAGTGTTGATGACGGGATTCGGCGTCGTCGGATATGTGATGCGGAAGACGAGATTTCCGCTGGCACCCGTGATTCTTGGCCTCGTGCTTGGGCCGCTGATGGAGAAGAACCTGCGCCGGGCGTTGATCTTGAGCGGTGGAGAGTGGGGTGTGCTCTTCTCGAGCCCTTTGGCGGTAGGGCTGTGGATCCTCGCTGCAACGAGCCTGGTGGTTCCGTTCGTTCTCAAGCGCCCGGCAGGCGAGTAGCCCGCTGACTCGCGCGGTACGTGCATTCGCGACGCGACGGCCTGCTCGGCCGGGCGGAGCATCTCCAGGCGCAGAATCTCCGGTCCGAGCTCTTGGCCCGTGCGGCGCAACAGGGTGTTATACCTCGGGAGCTTCCTGAATGCGAGGAGTTCGAGGCTGTCAAGCGACGGACCCAGGGGACCGCCTAGGACTCGCGGCTCCGGAACGCCGACTGTCAGACGGCGAGTGTGCGATGGTCCTGTGATGTGGTCTGCCAAGTGGGACTGGTCCTGCCCGCGCTCAAACCTGGCTAAGGCGCTGGAGAGTACCAATCGGCTCCGGACCGGCAGAGGACTCGATACGAACACGGTGGCTCTGCTTGAGAGCGCCTGCGATTCGCTTTTCGGAGCATCGCACCACCTCATTGTGTACGGCAGCCTGGCACCTGGTGGTTCGAACCATCGTCAATTGCGAGGTCTCGAAGGTGACTGGGTAACAGGGTGGGTCACGGGTGAGCTGGCCCATCGCGGTTGGGCGGCTGGAGCGGGCTATCCCGCGCTTCAGTGGTCACCGGATGGTGATCGCGTGACGGCTCATCTCTTGACATCAGCGGACCTGCCGGCACACTGGGAACGCCTGGACCGGTTCGAGGGACCGGATTACCGCCGCATCCTCGTACCGTTCTCGAGCGCTCATGGACTGATTGCCGTGGGAAACCTGTACGAGATCGAGCGGGATTCGCGTCTCGACCGGTGACTTGATCGACGTCCCCACCCGATCACTCGCGATACCAAGACAGCCTGCCCCGCACACCAGTGAACCCCCAACCGGTTCCCGCGACCTGATTCGAGCTTCGTGGGAAGGCGATCGGGGTTGACGAAAGGCGCCGGGCATACAGCCGGCGCCTTTTCACGATGCGCGGGATGTGAGCCTGTGGGCCGTGGGCTATTATGACCCGCCCGCGTCCGAGGCGGCCTCCTCCGCAGGCGAATAGCTCATGCCTGGGCGGTAGTCGGAGTCGAAGTGATGTGCGCGGGTTATGAGGCTGGAAAAGCGACTGAGCATTTCGCCCCACTTCTCGCTCATCCCTTTCTGCTCCACGAGCTGATCGAGGTCGTTCTTGCCGTAGAAGTTCTCCCGATTGTCGAAGAACGTCACGATGTGGTGCTCCCCCGTACCTCCTAACCGCGGACGATGACTCCTTAAGGGATACACGTAACCGATCTCGTCGAGGAAGACGATGAACTCTTTCATGATGGCGTCGAATTTCTCCTCCATGCCACCCTTCAACCACACCTCGTCGACATGAGCGTGCGGCAGGGTGGACGCAGCGAGCTCCGTCTCACGGCTCCATGCCGCCATGTGCTCCGTCACCATGTCGCTCTTGGTCGTGGCTGCGACTTCGTTCAGTTGCTGGAACGCCTCCGTCAGTGTGGCCTGCCCGGGGGTTTCGGCAAACTGGCGCATCCACTGTTGTGGATCGTCGAAGTACGCCATGTTGGTGACGGGGTAGACGAGGCGATACCGGAAGATGTCTTCCTGCCAAAAGAACCACCCGTAGTTCGCCGGGAGGTTCGCCTGTTGCGCAGCCTGCACGATCTTCTGGATGCCTTGTACCCACTTGCCGGCATCGGCTGGATTGATCTCCCAGGCAATGAGCTGCATTAGCTCGCCGCCTTCCTCTTGGGCCGGCGCGCTCGCCGGAAGCATCGCGAGGCAGAGCGTAAGGAGTGTGAGATAGCGGGTGACTCGCTGCATCGGTTCCTCCAAGCTGGCGGGGCGGTGCGGTTGGTCAGTCAGAGAATCTAACATGATGCACACCGTGAGCCCGTACGGCAAGTATCCAACGCTCCCGTGGGTTTCGCGAGAGGCGGGATGGTGCATGCAACGTCGGGGCAGGAGCGCGGGCGCAGACCCCAGCGACGTGTCTACTCGAATCCGCTGCGAACACAGCGTAAGAGAAGCTGGTGTCTACTCCTCCCAGTTTCCGATGGAGATCTTGAAACCGTCCGGATCGGTGATAGCAAAGTCGCGAACACCCCACGG
Source organism: Gemmatimonadota bacterium (assembly GCA_039591615.1). GTDB lineage: Bacteria > Gemmatimonadota > Gemmatimonadetes > Gemmatimonadales > GWC2-71-9 > JBDHDH01. The sequence continues at coordinate 37,384 of JBDHDH010000016.1, forward strand.
CTGAGTCGTGGGCTCCTGATCGAGCGTTCCGCCCCGGGCCTTGACGGCCTCGGCGAGCCGATCCACGTCCTGGGCGGTGCGGCAGTAGAGCCGGAACCCCACGCCCTTCGTTCGATCACGTCCCTTGGCGAAGTCGTCCTGACCGACGAGGAAATCAACGGCTCCGGCACGCATCGTGGCGCCCATGAAGCGTCCTTCGTGTGTCCATTCCTCGACGACAATGAACCCCAGGACATCGCAGTACCATTTCACAGTCGTGGCGATGTCGCTGACCGTGAGGGATGGCGATACGGCGCGCAGTCGGAGCGTCTCCGGCTGCTTCCTCGGAGTCTGCTTGGCTTCGGATATCGGTGGAGCGGTCGTGTGTGCCATGAAGTAACCCCCAGAGGTACCGGTTCAGAGGGGAGCGTTACACCCCAGCTGTGCACGTTCACCCTTATAAGATGCATGACTTGCCTGCTGTCCGCACCAAGAAGGCCGCTGGTGAAGGCCGTCGTCGGTGGATTCGCGGAGCCACAAGTGTCGCTGCTCTGATGGATCTGGCAATTCCGCTCTCTCGACGTAGCTTCATTCCGAGGCAGGTGCGGAGACTGAACGAAGCTGAGGCCATCGATGGTAGCAGCAGCGACCTGCGGTCGGGGAGCGCGGGAGTAAGTGAGGGAAGCCGAGGACAGGGGACAAGGAAGAATGTCGAACTGTATTGATCAGAGCCACGAAGCGCGGAAGGACGGCTGGCCATGCGAGTGAGAACGCTGCTCCTGATCGGGCTGCTGACCGTCATGGCGGCAGCTCTGAACGCCCATGACCTCTTCATCAAGCTCAACAGCTACTTTGTGGAACCCAACGCACGAGTCCGGATCCCGGTGCTCAACGGCACCTTTTCGCTGAGTGAGAACGCCATCGCCCCCGATCGTGTGCTCGACCTGAGCCTCGTGAGTGGTGGAAGCCGAAAGCGACTCGCCACGACACTGTGGACTGCGGCAGGGGATACGACGTGGCTGACTCTCCAAACAGGTGCGTCCGGCTCCTATGTCGTTGGTGTCTCCACGCGGCATCGCGAGCTCAGTCTCAGTGCGGTTGACTTCAACGAATACCTGGAACACGATGGCATCCCGGACGTTCTCGAGGCACGGCGGCGGAGCGGTGAGCTCGCCAGGGACGTCGTCGAGCGGTACCACAAGCACGTGAAGGCCGTGTTTCAGGTGGGGGAGAATCGCTCAGATGACTTCACCGCGATACTCGGTTACCCCGCCGAGATCGTGCCGCTGGACAATCCGTACAGCCTCGGGCCCAGGGGGACGCTCCGGGTTCGTTGTTTAGTGGACGGGAAACCGGTTGCACGTCAGTTCGTGATCGCCGGCGGTGAGTCGAGTGCCGGCGTCATCCGTGAGCGCTCCGCGAGAACGGGTGCGGACGGTGTGGCCGGGTTCGAGCTCGACGGTCCCGGGAAGTGGTATGTGAAGTTCATTCACATGGTCCGATCGTCCGAGGGTGGAATCGACTACGAATCCAAATGGGCTACTTTGACCTTCGAGGTTCGCTAACAAAGTGGTGAGAGGCTCTGCGTTCAGGCTCGGCACGTGGCTCTACGATAGAAAGTAGCGGCTCCTCGGGGGCAACCTCCAGGCGCGACTTCCTGGTCTCCGAATGCTGCGCGCTATCGTGCGGCAGACTCGCTCGTGATATACCTTCGCACTTGCTCCTCGAGGACGCTCAGCGGCACCGTGCCGTTTTGCAGCACGACGTCGTGGAACGATCGGACGTCGAACCGCTCCGCCAATGCGCGCTCGGCATCCCGACGGAGGTCTTTGATCTTGAGCTCGCCCATCTTATAGGCCAAGGCCTGTCCCGGCCACGAGATATAGCGATCCGTCTCGGTGCGCACTTCGTGGAGTGAGAGAGCCGTGTTCGACGCGAGGTACTCCATGGCTTGCTTCCGACTCCATCCCATGGCGTGGATACCGGTATCCACCACCAGTCGGCACGCTCGCCACATCTCGTAGGTGAGTCGGCCGAATCGGCTGTAGGGATCGGAATACATCCCCGCCTCCACTCCCAGCCACTCAGAGTAAAGCCCCCATCCCTCACCGAAGGCATTCACGTATGCAAAGCGACGGAAGGCTGGCAGGCCGTCGAGCTCCTGCGCCACGGCAAACTGAAGATGATGCCCGGGTACTGCCTCGTGCAGGGTGAGAGCCGGCAAGGTGTAGAGCGGCCGGCTCGCGAGTGCGTAGGTGTTCACCCAGTAATAACCGGGCTGCGTGCTCCCCACAGGGGAAGGTATGTATCGACCCCCGGTGTATTTTGGTGCTAGGTGGTCGGGGACCGGGGCGATTCCGTACGGGAGGCGCGGGAGCGTCCCGAAGAGTGACGGCAACTTTCCATCCATGCGCTTGGCGATGTACGCCGCCTCTTTCAGGAGCTCATCCGGTGTCGTTGCGTAGAACCGCGGGTCCGTACGTAGGAACTCGAGGAACGCAGCGAAGTCACCCTGAAACTCCACCTCTTGGATGATATTCATCATCTCTGCTCGGATCCGAGCGACCTCGCGCAGCCCCACCTCGTGCACCTCCTCCGGAGAGATGTCGAGTGTTGTGAAATGGCGCACCAAGTAGGCGTAGTACTCGAACCCGTTGGGCAGTTCGAATGCGCCGATGGTCTGGCGGGCCTGCGGCATGTACTCTCGAATCATGAACTGGAGGAACGCCGTGTATCCGGGTACCACTCCTCGTTCGACGGCGTGGCGTCCCTCGGCCTCCAGCCACGTATGCTCGGCTGGAGGAACTGACCGGGGAAACGCCCGGAACGGCTCGAAGAAGAGGCTGGTTGACACATCATCTACCACGTGCGACGCGATCGTCACTTCGTAGCCCTCCAGAGCCACCGCAGGCATGCTAAAGCCACGCGCAATACCGCTTCGCATGTTGATGATGTGCTGGTTCACCAAGGAGGGAAAAGCCATGAGCCGGGCGATGTAGTTTTCGTAGTCCTCCACTGTCTCGAGCGGCACCCTCTCGGGGAGTCGCGCAAAGGCAATGTGAAACCCGTCGTCGACGAGAATGGGGATCTCGTACGATTTGAATTCGTATTCACTGAGCGCATCCTCGAGCTGCCGCTCCAGAATCCCATGGCTTATGCGGTCCTGATCGTCGAGGGCAGCGGTGTCGACGGCGCGAAGACGTCGGAGGAACTCGCGCCGCCGATCTGCTCGACGTCGATGGTCTTCCGGCTGGACCGATGGCAAGCGGTCATTGTACCGATGCTCTCCCACCGACGTGGCAAAGAGGGGATTCTCCTCTAGCTCGAAGGCCCAGGCGTCTTGGAACAGCTCGTGGAGACGCTGGTGCATCTCCTGCCCGAGGAGTATCCCAGGCTGTACGAGTCCGCAGAAGGTGCCGAACACGATACCGAGCGACCACGGTGACCACCGCCGATGAACCATGTGTTCCTCCTGAAAATGCGTCTCCGTTCCAGAAGCGGGTCGTGACTCACCTCTTGACCGAAGACGGCTCTGTCCCCGGTCGGTACTTCCGAATGAGGGCTGCCTCGATCTCCGACTCGGTGAACGCGACACGTTTTAACTGTCCACGTGCGAACATCTTGGCCTGATCATCGAAGTGTGGTGAGTGTTCCTTCGAGCTTTGACCGTACGCGAGGACGGAGTAGGCTCGAGGCGGATCGCCGAACTCCACTGCCAACACCCAAGCATCTCCACCCGAGACCAACCGCTTTCCGTCTTCAGCTTCATCGAACCGGAGGACCCGAAAGCACCCCAGCCAGCTTGCACACCCTCCCACCGGAACGTCCACCGAACCTCGGCGTACGCGGTGCACCTCGCCCCACGCAACGTCCCACCGTCCGTATCGTCGCTTGGTCTCCGCCAAAGACCAGAGAAACGCCTCGCGTGCCCGGGCCGGATCGCTCAGGCGACGGGGCGTCGTCGTCGGCTCCTCGGGGCTCCAGGGATGTCGGAACGCGCCATCCCAAAGCGAGTCGAAGCTGGCCGAGCTTGGAGGCTCTTCTCCAAATACGTAGCGGCGTACCCACGTCTCGAAAAGCACGCCACCGCGGCTTTCCGGATTCACCGTGTTGTCCCAGCGGTCGAGGAGCTGGATGGCGGCGGCGATTTCCGGATCCGGACTCGCGGCCTGAACGGCCTGGATGAGGTCTGCTTTGACCCGGTCCGCCACCAGCATCCGCATGCTGTGCTTCAACTCCGTGACCCCCTCCAGCGTGACCTTCCGCTCACCGTGAATGAGTTGGAGACTGTGCTGGCTCCTGAGGCCGAGCCTTGGCGCGGGGAAATTCCGTGGGAAAGCGCTGGGATCGAACGGCTGGTTCAGGTTAGCATAGTGAAATGGATCGTTCTCGTTGTGCAGGTAGCCGCCACGCGGATTGCGCACCTGTGGTAGCGAGTCGAATGGCACGAGATGGGTCCACACTTGGGAAGACCGAGTGACAGGTACCGCAACCGTGTCGCCGCCGGGGTCATGCGGAAGCAGGGGAATCGTGGCATTCCACACGTAATAGATGTTCCCCTCTCGGTCCGCATACGTGAAGTTGGATCCTGTTTGCGCACGTAGGCGCATCGCTTCCTTCCATTCCTCCAGGGCCCGGGCCTGCATCATACGGAGGAACTGCTGTGCCTTCCGGAACTCGCCGTTTCCAGCCCCCCGCATCACGTAGATCTTCCCCCCACCACGATGGATGACGGGACCGAGGGGCGTGTGCCAGGAGTCTCGATATTCCCGCGCGAGGCCCGGGCCGTTCTTGAACTCCACGGTCATTGTCCTGCGTTGGAGCGGGACCGAGCCACCGTCAAACAGGTAGTGGTCGGGGCGCTGGGGATCAACTTCGAGTGCGTAGACCTCCTCGAGGTCCGGTGCGTTATTCGTCGTCGCCCATCCCAATTGATCGTTGAATCCTCCGTTGAAGAACAAGGGATACCCGACGCGGAAGTCGCCGTAAAAGTTGACGACATCGGGAACGGTCAGGTGTGCCTCGTAGTAGCCGGCATCCCAGTTGAGATGTGGGTTCCGAAGGAGAATCGCGCTGCCCGATCGCGTACGGCTCGGCGCGAACGCCCACGCGTTGGAACCCTCTTGGCCTGGAGGCCGTGCGGTGGTCGTGTCAGGCCGCGTTAGCCCGTCCACGAACCGACGTGCCTTGTCCCACCGCACCCCCCCGATCCACCGGGCCGCCACGTCATGTCCCGTGAACGTCGGCGTGACCCATTTCGGGAACCCGTCCGGGTGCAGGGTGATGTAGTAGTTCACTCCCGCCGCATAGCCCTCGAAAACATCACGAGTATCCTGATCGAGGAGGTGATAGGTTTCCACGGCCCTGGCGTAGGTGAATCGGTTGCGGAGATCCGCGTCCAAGGAGTCGGAGCCGAGGTAACGTGACAGATGACCACGTGAGCGAATCAGCCCGAGCACGACGCGTTCGCCGTGGTCTTCGAGGTGGCAGTAGGCTAGGCCGAAGAAGGCGGCGGTGAGATCCCGAGCGAGGATGTGGGGCACGCCGAACTGGGTCCGGCGAATCTCTACCCGATCCGCAAGTGATGCGTCCTGTGGCAGTCCGTCGGTGGGATAGCTGAAGAGGGTGAGGAACCAGGCTATGGCGACGAAGGAGCAGCGCATGCGGAAGGGTGATCTCTTCTTCATTTCCAGCCTCCACATTTCTCCGGGCCGAGGGGACTACTGGAACAACCATCCCGACATATCATGAGAGGGTGAGCCGAAGAGGCCAGATGTGCAAGCGGCGTTCAGGAGGATATAGGAGAATCCATGCGACTCACGAGCATGATCACGGCCGTCGACGCCCACGCCGCTGGGGAGCCGGGGCGGGTCATCATCGGTGGCGTCGTCGACGTTCCTGGCGAAACGATGTTCGACAAGAAGGTGTACCTGGAGGCGCGCGGCGACCAACTCCGGCAACGAATGCTGCGGGAACCCCGGGGCTATCCGGCACTGTGTTGCAATCTGATCGTGCCGCCAACCCGTGCCGAAGCGGACGCCGGCCTGATCATCATGGAGCAGGCCGAGTATCCGCCCATGTCTGGCAGCAACACCATCTGCGTTGCGACCGTCCTCATCGAGATGGGGATGGTGCCGGTGCGGGAGCCGTTGACGGAGATCGTCCTCGAGACCCCGGCTGGCCTGATTCCCGTCCGGGCCGAGGTGGCGGGAGGGAAGGTCACCTCGGTCACCTTCGAGAACGTGCCGGCCTTCGCGGTTCACCTGGGCGCCGCCATCGATGTTCCCACGCTCGGGTCGGTGACCGTGGACGTGGCCTATGGGGGGATGTTTTACGTGATCGCTGAGGCCGACCAGTTCGGATTACGGCTGGTGCCGGAAGAGGGACGCGAGATCGTTCGCCTCGGGGAGATGATCAAGGTTGCGGCTCGTGAGCAGTTACCGGTCGTGCATCCGGAAAACCTCGCGATCAAGGGCGTCTCGATTGCTCAGCTCTCCGGTCCTCCGTCACGTCCGGACGCGAGCCGCAGGAACGTCGTCGTCGTGTCAACGGGAGCGCTCGACTGGAGCCGGGCAGAGACCTGGACCGGGGTCATCGACCGCTCGCCGTGCGGTACTGGAACGTGTGCGAAGATGGCGGTCCTCTATGCCCGAGGGGAGCTCGAGCTCGGTCAAGCGTTTCGTCACGAAGGAATCCTCGGGACGATGTTCACGGGGCGACTGCTTCGAGAAACGCAGGTCGGCTCCTACCGCGCCGTCAGTTCGACGCTGAGTGGCACCGCGTGGCTCACGGGAATTCATCAGTACGTGCTGGATCCGACTGATCCATTCCCCACCGGGTTCACGGTGGGGGATTTGTGGGGGTGAGAGGGCTCCGTGGCTACGAGAGGGTTTTCTGCCGGGAGCGCATGATCGCGCGTAGCCGAGCCGCCAGGGCGCGCGCTCGGATTGGTTTTGCCAGGAAGTCGTCAGCCCCAGCCTGGAAGACTCGAACTTCGTTGTCCTCGTCCCCGAGCGCGGTCAAGATCACCACCGGGATCTCGGCGGTGATTGGTCGGGTGCGAAGTCCGGTGAGGACCCCGTAGCCGTCCAGCCCGGGGAGATTGAGGTCGAGCACGATGAGGTCAGGCGCGTACCGATCGACCTTCTCCAATGCCTCAGCACCGTCCCGGGCCTCGATGATCTCGAAGCCTTCACGGCTCAGCAGGTCGGTCACGACACGGCGGAACTGATCTTCGTCGTCGACTAAGAGAACCTTGTAACCCGACGGCTCGTCCACGGGGGACGGCTCCAGCAACTCCAAGTCGAGTTCGAAGCTGGGCGTGGTGTCCGGTCGCCGGCTGGCGCCCGAGGAGCGATCGGTAGACCTGGTCTGGGTGGTGTCCCGATTGTGCCGTCCGTTTCCGTTGGTCGTCGCGGGCTCGGCGAGAGGCGTTGCGACATCGTCTTCAAGCGGAACGTCCACAACGCGCAGGAGCTCATCGACGGAGGACTCCCCGTCGAGTACGTGCTGCAAACCGCTCCTCCACAGCGTACGCATTCCCGATCGGCGCGCCGCCTCCGCGATGCGATCCACGGGTTCGTTCGCGGCGATGCGACGCTCGACGTCTGGCGTCACGCGGAGAACCTCAACGATGGCGAAGCGGCCCCGATAACCGGTCATAGCGCACTCGTCGCATCCGACGGCTCGGTAGAGTGGGGTACCCTCTGGAATCCACTTGGTCAACCTTGGAGGCACGTCTTCGACCCACGGCTCCTTACAGGCGGGACAGAGATGGCGCATGAGCCGCTGCGCAATCACGCCCCGGAGCGCGCTGCCGATCTTGTAGCTCTCCACCCCGATGTCCACCAGTCGCGTCACGGCGTTCGGCGCGTCGTTGGTGTGCAGCGTCGACAGCACCAGGTGCCCCGTCAAAGACGCCTGAACCGCGATCTGTGCCGTCTCCCGGTCCCGAATCTCCCCCACGAGCACCACGTCCGGATCCTGTCGCAGGATCGACCGCAGCGCCGACGCGAACGTGAGCCTTGCCTTCTCGTGCACCTGGACCTGCACGATCCCCTGCATGCGGTACTCCACCGGATCTTCTACCGTGACGATGTTCACCCCTTCGCTCTGCACGTGGCGAATCGCCGAGTAGAGC
>JBDHDH010000017.1:0-45185 GCA_039591615.1 Gemmatimonadota bacterium
TAACCGTTGGCGGGCAAGTCACTTTTCGATCGGATTCTCCGTCGAGCCGCTGGGCACCGGTCTTGCATTCTCTGCAGCACACGTTCAGCACACGGGGGGCACGAGCATGTTGAATGTCACGCATCATCACCCATCCTGGGTGGAGACACTCGATGTGGCCCTTGAGCCTTTGCGACAGGAGATCCTCGAACTCCCGGTTGTCGTCCATGCGTCGGCAAATGCGCTCGACGCAGCCGGCATCAGAAACTTCTGCGTGGAGCTCTACCCGATCATTCGCGACTTTCCCTATTGGCTGGAAGTGCTGTTGAAGCGCTCGCCTCCGGAAGGCGAAGCCTTCTTCCGCACGAACATACCCGTGGAGCGCCGCCATGGTACCATGTGGCGGGCAATGGGCGCAGCGTTCGGCGTGCCGCCCCAATGCTTCGAGGGATACATCCCGTCGAATCCCACGGTCAACGCGTTCCACAACTTCCTCACGGACATCGGGGCCAACGCCCCCTTGGCAAGCGCCGTCGCAGCGACGAACTACGCGGTGGAGGGGGTAACTCGGAGAATCGCCGCGAAGGCACTACAAGGGCTCCAGGACAACGAACATCTGAAGAGTCAGGGGCGCGAGTGGCTCATGGAGCACGCAACGTGCGACGATGAACACGCGATCGTCGCCATGGAGCTCGTCAAGACCTGCTGGAAAGGCGGGGATGCGGAGCTCAACCACATCCGAGACTCGGCGCTCCGGAGTACGCAGCTGCTTCGGGATGCAATGGACGAGAGCTACCACATGTGATCTGATGCTCCGCCAACCGGTTTGAACCGCGCTACGACGGAGCCCGCAGGGAGCTTAACAAGCGAACAGGTTCCACACCCCGGGAGGGTCCCTCTCAGGCCTAGCCAACACCTTCCCGGGTCTCCTTCCCTCTGTGATGCGATGGCACCCTTCGGACAGATAGGTCGACGGGGGTGCTCAGTCGTTCTCCCCCATACCAAACGACGTGTGCCATGCGTAGTCCGCCATGGCCATCACGGTGAGTTGGGGGTGGCCTCGCGTCGAGGAGGGAAAGACGCTTGCATCGCAGACGAAGAGGTTCTCGAAGCCGTGGACGCGGAACCTCGAGTCCACGACGCCCACATCGGGATCGTCACTCATTGGATTCCCCCCCTGAACGTAGGGCGACTCGAGCACGAGATCGGTGGGATGGGCGACGTGGCGCGCAATGAACCGTGCGATCTTGCCGGGGTTGATGCGGCCCCGCGGCGCGAAGTCTCGCCCCGCCATTTCGAGGTCCCGAAACGCGCTCAAGTACACGGACTCCGCACCGGCGGCGAAGTACAGCTGCGTCAGGAGCGCCATCCCCTCTTTGAGATTCTCGAAGTCCGGCTGTGTCATTCGATACGCGAGGGGCCCCAACCACTCCCGGGTCATGGCAAAGCGTCTGATCCGCGCGTTGGGCTCGGTCCCAATCAAGACGCTCCCGGCAGCCAGCCGGCTGTAGTGACGCATGCGATCCGCATGTACCTCGAACCAGCCGGGCAGTGCAACGGCGAAAGACGCTGGTGGCCGGAAAGCCGATTGGAGTATGAACGTACCGGAATCAACGAAAGCTCCAAGTGCGGCACCTTCGAAGCCATTGAGCGGACGCGCAAATCTCGCGTACACTGACGCCGTGAGGTTGGGGGAGACTCGCGACCCCACGTTCTTGCGGACGCCGCTTCGCCTGAGGAGCAGACTCGAGCCGATGCTGCCACAGGCGATCACGAACCGATCAGCCCGTATCGCCAGCGGGCTGCCATCACCCAGGCGACATCTCAGCACTGTGGCGGCAGAGCCACCATGAGCGAACGCCTCGGCACGACACGCTGGGATCACGCGGGCTCCTCGGCCGATGGCGTCGGAGATGAATGTCTCGAGCGTGGACCGTCTCCGGTCGTACGGACCGCCCAAGCTGCAGTACCCAAACCCCACTGACCGATCGTAACTCGTGCGGAAGAGATTGGAGCTGAAGGCCGGGTCGCCCAACTCCTGGTCCAACAAGCGCCTCCAACCGTCCAAGAAGAGTCTCGCGTTCCCCCCCGCCAGCACTGGTGAGAGGCGTTCCACCCGCAGCGTTGCCTCGATCCGCTCGAATGCATCTTGCAGCGCGGCCTCGTCAATCGCCGCGCCGACCCCGCGCCACCGCTGGAGGACCGAACCTGTTTCCGGATGCCGGAGGTCCGGATCACCGACCACGCGAAACGACACGGCGTTGCCAACCGCCGCCGTGCCGCCGAGACAGCAACCCTGGGCAACGCCCCAGTCGAGATGGAGAGTCCGCGGCAAACCCCCGTCCCGATACAGTGCGGCAAGCATCGAGGATTCGTCACGCCCGATCTCGCTGCTGTGCAGGTATCGGCCCTCCTCGATCAGCACGACATCCTGCCCGGCTGCCGCGGCTCGACAAGCGATCACAGCCCCAGAGGCACCTGAGCCAACAACACACACGTCGCAGCTGATCGCTTCCGTCCGGGGATCCGCCAGACGCAACCGAGACCCACCGTTTGGGCTCGGAGTGTCTTCTCCGCTCCTCGACCGACGCTCGAAGGGGGTGAACCCGATCCGGGCACCCGACCGCTCGTCTCCGTAGTAGGCCATCAGGCAGAGGGCTCGCAGCCTGGCCAGCTCCTTCCGCAGCCACGATCGGCGGGACCGAGTTAGTCTCCGCTGCACCACACGTCTCCGGTCCTCACCGGAGAGTCTGGAAAACGGTCGCAGCAATGGAAGCGGTGCTACATACTCGATCAGACGAAGACAGAGTCTGAGGCGCCGGATCCGGGAAGACCGGACGGCCGAGAGATAGACCTCGACTTTCGCCGCCACTTCCGCCGCGGAGAGGCCGGTGCCGGAGTCCATGAACGTATCCGCGAAGGCCTCGACCGTTCGGCGTTCGCGGCGGGACAAGAACCGTACCCGGGATCGGGGCTTTCTGGGCTCGAGGATCGTGGTGGCGACTGGCTCGTTTCGCTCGTCATCCCACTCGAGATACGTGAGTTCATACTCGCCACCATCCACCAGATCGAAGCGGAGGAAGGCATTGCGTACGAGGCCGCTGACCCCGCGTCGGTCACCTTTCCACGGGGGCGTCCATGATCCCGCGTTGACGTAGAGCACTTCGGAGCGGCCAAAGGGCTCGAGACGTTGGACGTCTGGTCGATGCGTGTGTCCGAGCACACCGAAGACCCTAGCGCATCCGGCGGGGTACTGAGAACGGTGGAGTGTCCAGTATAGGCGTTCCGCGTAGCGATCTTCCCCCACTCGCGTTCGTCGTCCGGGCGCGAGCGTTTTGGTCAACCCCACCATGTACGGTCCCGCGAGGCCGACGATTGCGATCACCGCCAGCAGATTCACGGGAAGGTGGTCCGTTGCACCCGCTATCAGATATCCGGCAAGGGCGAGGGTGATCGCTGCCAGGGCGAGTAGCGGTGCCGTGAGCGCCGCGACGTAGACGACCAGCCATGCCGTATCCTCGAGCCGGCGGGGCGCAAACGACTTCCTGAGCACTGGGACCAGGCGGCGGAGGATTTCGGGTGCCTTGAAGGGATGGCGTCGGACGAGCGTCCAAAGCAAGCGCTTCACCGGCTTGATGTTGTCGAGAAACGGTTCCACACCCTCCATCGGGTTCGTCACATACCGAGTGACGAGGGAGGCGAGGGGCTTGTTGAGCTCCCGCCCACTGGACACGGTGGGCGGCCCATTGACCGCCGCCGTAGCGTCGAACCGATGGCCGTGCTCCACATACACATTGCACACCTGCAGCGAGTGGTCACGAAAGAGCACGCGGCGATCCACGTCGGCATCCGGATGCGAGCGCCCGATCTCCCGCCGGATCGCTTCCTGAACGAGCGGCCAATGGAGCTCCAGATCGTGATTCCCCTTCACCAACACGATCCATCCTCCACGCTCCAGCCACCAACCGAGCGCCTCGAAGAAGCCCCGGTGGCCACGACTGATCCGACTCAGCTTCCAGACGGACTTGAAATCATGCGTGCCGAGCCCATAGCGACGCTCCTCGAGGCTGATCGAGCCCGCGAGCTCGCCTCGCGTCTTCCGAATCCCCAAATCCGACAGGTGGCACCCCCACTCTCGGAGCTCTCGCTCATCCTCCGGACAGACGGTGATTCGGTCGAAGTCGAACGTGTCCCCGTTGAGCACGAGCACGGCGGACCGAGCTCGTTGGGGATTGTGATAGGCAAGAAACCGGCGGAAAGCCGCATCCGCGAAGAAGTTCTCATTCCGACGGTAGCGGCCGGTGTGGAGATCCCGCCCCTCGCTGAGGTGGAGATCGCTGACCACGAGCAGCGTTTGGGGCGAAGCGGGAAGCGATGCCTCCCCCCGTTTGCGCTCTATCCTGGGGGCTCCCGACAGAGACGTCGGTGAGCCGGCACGTCCAATCATGTAGGGATGGCCGAAACCGTTTCTGTCTCGAGGGCGCGACAGTCGACTCGCAGACGGCATGGCGGGCGCGTGGGACCGTCCGCGCGTCACGGATCCCGGCGACCCAGACGATGAGCATGGGCGTCACCGGGGTCGTAACAATAGCACCGACGCGCCGTTCAGGCCAGCCGGTGCAGTTCGTTGACAGCGGGAGCGCATTTCGGTAGCCTCGTAGGCACTACCGACCGGCTTTGGCCAACACATGGTACGTTCCGTCATCCTCCTGATGGCAGGCGCCGTGCTCATGGGAGCGACCACTCAGGAGGTCGCGACCCAGGGACGGGACCAGCCTGCCACACTGGTAGTCTATGAGGTCACCGAGCCTTGCCTGGCCGAGGGCCACTCCGGTGAGCCTCCCGCGCTCTCGGCGCCGCGGCTTCCTTTCCCGCCTCAGGGGATCCGACGGAGTCACGGCCGCCGCGCCTTCGGTGAATTCCAGCACTAGACTCCCGCCGCACGGGTGGACGCGGGGATGGCTGGCTCGTGATCCGGCGATCCTGGCACCCCCCGGTACATCGATCCGGCGCCGTGCAGCTGCTCTGCTCGCCATCGCCATGGTCGCCACGGCGTCTCCAATCACCGCCCAGTATCCCCACGCCCACGTCCTTCCCCGTGGCGCGTTGCGGGTGAGTTTCGAGCCCGCGCTCATCAACTACGATGAACGCTACGGTCCGGACGGGGAGATCGAGCCCTTGGGCCTCGATCTCACCACCGACTCCGCCGGACCCGATTTTCTCCCGACGTTGCTCGCGCCTCAGATGGCCGTACGGTCGGTCATCAGTGACCCGACGTACCGGATCACCGCCGGGGCCATCACGACAACGCTGGACGCCGACATTCGCCGATTGCCGTTCCACTTCGCCCTTGGCCTCACGAGGCGATTGACGCTCACGGCGTCACTGCCGATCGTGACGACGCGCATGCAAGTCGACCTCGCTCTGGACAGCACCGACGCGAACGTCGGTTGGAATCAAGCCGTGAGCGAGTCTGGCAACGCGAATGGACTCGCAGGAATCCAGCAGCTCTTGAATGAACTGGAGGCGGCAGCGGCGTCAGTGGAGTCCCAGATCGCAGCTGGTGCATTTGGCTGCCCGTCCAGCGCGATGTGCGATCAGGCCCGAGATCTCGTGGCACGGACCCGGGCACTCGTCGGCGACCTCATGCTCCTCACGGGCGTCGGTGCGGAGGGTGGTCAGCCAATACCCCCCTTCGCCCCCTTGGCCGGCTCGGCCGCGGGTCAGGGACTGCTCACCGCCGTCGACGCCATTGTCGCCGAACTCATGTCCTTCGGCGCCAGCGGCGTAACGACGACGCTCCCCCTCCCGACGGAGCGGCTCGGCCCCGAGGATGTAAACACGGTACTCACGTCCGCCACCTTCGGTTACAATGCGTTCCCCCTCGCCTTCGCAAAGCGCAGGAATTCGCTGGGGGACGCCGAGGTCGGTCTTCGCTTCGGATTGATCCAGTCACCCGGCACCCGGGCGACCCTCACGACGACGGTGCGGCTCCCGACCGGGAGCGTTGATGCGCCCGGTCATTTCGCGGATCTCGGATCCGGAGACGCGCAAACGGACATCATCGGCGGTTTGGAGCTAGCGCTGGAACCCGGAAACGCCGTCGCGCTTGCCCTTTCGGCCAAGTACACCTTGCAGCTCGGCCATCAGCTGCGCCGACGGATCACCGTCCCGGAACGTCCCATTGCCCTCGAGGCAGCCGAAACGGTCGTGGACCGCAATCTCGGTGACATCGTACAGCTCGGAGCCTATCCTTCTGTCCGGCTCAACAACGTCTTACGTGTGTACCTGTCGGGTCATTATTTCCGCAAGTCTCGCGACCAGTTCAGCATGCCCGGTGGAACCAACTCTCCGAGCGGCTTCCCCGGAGCGGAGCAGGTGGAGGTGCTCGAACAGGAAACGGAAATGGAGATCCTGAGTCTCGGAGGGGGGATCTACTACCGAGCGGCAGAAGACCGTGCGGGGCGCCCTCGGCTCCCCATCGAGGCGGGGATCGACTACCGGACGGCATTCGACGGCACGGGAGGAGGGGCGCCCAAGCCAACGCGTGTCAACTTCTATCTGCGACTCTACTACGGGCTGTGGTGGAAACGACCGGAAGGCTGAGAGCCCGCATCTCCCCTTCCCATCCCCTCATCTGACACGCGTGGGCCGTACCGGATAGGACTAGGTCGATTCTCGACTACCCCTTCCGGCCCACCGATGCTCGCGCTTGTTCTCCATGACCTTTCCGTAGCAGCTCCGCGGCATGCTGCCGCACCACCGGATCGCCTGCGTTGCCCAACATGCGCGCGATCTCCTCGGTGCGCTCATCTTCCGAAACCACTCGAACGTCGGCGGTCGCAATGCCGCCCCGGGGACGCTTGGCAACCACGAGATGGTGCCTCGCGTACGCTGCGATCTGTGGGAGGTGGGTGATCACCAGCACCTGACGCGTCCGGCTCACCTCCCGTAGCGCTTCAGCGACGCGCCCACCGACCTCCGCGCCGATCCCTTGGTCGACTTCATCGAAGACAAGAGTCGGTACGGCGTCGTGTCGAGCCAGGACGACCTTGAGGGCCAGCATCAAGCGCGAGAGCTCTCCGCCACTCGCTACGTGGGCGATCGGCCGCGCGTCCAAGCCGGGATTGAGCCGGACGAGAAACGCCACCGCGTCGGAACCGGTCGCCGAAGCCCGCTGCGCCGGCCGAACGTCATTCACCATACGTCCATCGGGCATCCCCAAGCCGGGCAACAAACGCTCTACCGCCCTGGCCAATCGTTTGGCCGCACGCTCGCGTTTGCCCGTCAACCCCCTGGCCACCTGCTGCCATTCCCCCTCGGCGGCAGCACGCCGTTCCTTGAGCTGACCCAGATCGAACTCCGCTGTGTCGAGGAGCTCGAGCTCGCGACGCGATTCCTCGGCCGTCCGGAGCACGCTCTCGATACTCGGCCCGTACTTCTGGTTGAGGCGATACAGGACATCCCGCCGGTGCTCCACCTCGGCCAGCCGGTTGGGATCATGCTCGATCTCGGCCGCGTACTCGCGGATGGCTAGTGATAGCTCCTCGAGATGCGCCTCCGCTGCATCGAGGAGATCCTGCCATCGCGCCACGCTCGAATCGATCCGCTGGAGCTGCGTGAGCGTTTTGACCGCCGTGCCCAAAACTGCCAGCGCCGCTTCGTCACCGTCGATGAGCTCACAGAGCTGCTCAGCCAGCCTCGTGAGCTCCTCGACGTTCGCCAGCCGCCTCGCCTCCACCGCGAGCTCCTCGTCTTCCCCTACCTTCGGCGCTGCCGCCTCAATCTCCTTCACCACGTGCCGCAAGTAGTCTGCGCGCCGTCTGACGTCATCACGCTTCGCGATGAGCCCCTCTTCTTCCTGGCGCAGCGCGGTGGCGAACTCGAAGGCGGCGGCCACCCGACGCCGATCTTCTTCGCAATCCCCGAATGCGTCCAGAACCTCGCGCTGGGATGCCGTCTTGAGGAGGGACTGGGCCTCATGTTGCCCGTGAAGGTCCACCAGGATGCGCCCCAAGGCCGCGAGCGCCGAGACGGTGCTGGGACTTCCGTTGGCCCAGGCGCGGTTCCGGCCCTGCGCATTGATCTCCCGTCGGACGACGAGTCGGTCATCGTCCAGCTCGATGCCCATCTCGTCGGCGAGGGTATTCAGACTTCGGGAGTCCTGGATCTCGAAGGCCGCCTCGACGACCGCTCGGCGCGCGCCGGGACGCACCAGATCGATGCTCGCCCGCTCACCCAACAGCAATGAGAGGGCATCCACCAGCATCGACTTGCCAGCACCGGTCTCGCCGGTGAGCACGTTCAGGCCGGGCTTGAGGGGAAGCGTGACGTCCGCGATCACCGCAAGATCACGGACTCGTAGTTCGCTCAACACGCTACGAGCGCTCTCGATCGCTCAGGTCGCCCCAATGTAGCTTGCGACGCATACGGGCGAAGAACCCTTCTCTCCCGATCCGTATCAATCGGACGGCCCCGGCAGCGCGCCTCACGATCACCTGCTCCCCGAACCCCAGCGTGGAACCCATTTGGCCATCGTACGAGACCAACACGTCCTCACGCCACGGCGGGACGACCTCGATGGCAATCTCCGCCGAACCCGGCACCACGATGGGCCGTACCGCCAACGTGTGCGGACAGATCGCCGTGATCACCAGCGCATCGACGCCGGGAACGACCACGGGGCCTCCAGCGCTCAATGAGTAGGCAGTCGATCCCGTCGGCGTGGCCACAACAATGCCGTCGGCGGAGTACTGGCTCACTTCCTCGCCGTCCACGAAGACCTTGACGGCAATCACACGCGCTACGCCAGCCTTGTGCACGACCACGTCGTTCAAGGCAAGTTGCCCCGCACGCTCCGTCTTGTCCGGTGCGACCATGCGGGATTCCAGCGTCCGCCGACTCTCCAGCTCGTAGTCGCCTCGCGCCACGGCATTCAGGGCCGTTTCCATGGTGTCGGGTGTCGCTGTGGTAAGAAAGCCGACCCGGCCGAGATTGATGCCGAGGATGGGAACCGGACGGGACCGAAGAAGCCGCGCCCCTCGCAGGAGCGTTCCGTCGCCGCCGAAGGTCAGGAGCAGGTCGAGTTGGACCCCGTCCAGGTCATGGGGTGGTGAGGGATCCGGCCAGAGGCCGGCGAGCCCCGGCTCGGCATAGAGAGCGAAGCCGTTATCGGGAGCCTGAGCGGCGAGCCGGGCGAGGAGTCCGCGGAGTTCTGCGTACCGCGGATTCCCGACGACGCCAACGACCTTCATCTCGCGGTGACGGATTCCTCAGCCGTCCAGGCTCGGACCCGCTCGGCAATACCAGGGCCCGTAAGACCGACCTGCTCGAGCTGCCGGGCTCGTGAGGCGTGCTCGTAGGTCTGATCCGGGGCTCCCAAGACGGCGACTCGGGTCTCCGGCGCGAAGCTCTTCATCGTCGCGGCGACCTGTGCCCCGAACCCGTTGACCAAGGTCCCGTCTTCGACCGTCACCAGCAGCGGGTATTGCGCCGAAACGGACTCGAGGGTGGCCTGATCCAGCGGCTTGATGAACCGGCAATTGACCACGCCAACGTCCAGACCGTCTTGGGCCAACAGCTCGGCGGCCTCCATCGCCGGTTGACACATGACGCCGACGGCGAGGATTCCACAGTCTCGACCCTCCTGGAGGACCTCCCAGCGCCCGTAGGGCACGGCGCCCACCTCAGCCGCGGGCGGCACCGATCCTGGCGCAGCGTCTCGGGGATACCGAATGGAGAAGGGGCCGGCGTCGTGCGCGAGCGCACATCGCAACAACCCGATGAGCTCGGCGCCGTCCTTTGGGGCAGCGACTGTCATGTTCGGGACGCTCAACATGTAGGGGATGTCGTAGAGCCCCATATGGGTTTGCCCATCGGCGCCCACCATCCCCGCTCGGTCCATGCAGAAGATCACCGGCAGCTTCTGGATGGCGACGTCATGGATGATGCTGTCAAAGGCCCGCTGCAGGAATGTCGAGTAGATGGCGACGATGGGGCGAATGCCCTGCGTCGCGAGCCCCGCCGCAAAGGTCGTCGCGTGGCCCTCGGCGATTCCCACGTCGAAGAAGCGTTCGGGCCACATCTTCTGGAAGATATTCGTTCCGGTCCCCGACGGCATCGCTGCCGTGATGGCCACGATCTCGGGGTGTTCGGCCGCAAGCTCGGTGATGGCCGTGCCGAAGACCTTGGTCCACGACGGCGGCCCCGACTTGGCGGGCCGCAGCTCACCGGTCACCGGGTCGTAGGGTGTACGCGCGTGGAACTTCTCAAGGTCGGGCGCCTTGAGGGGAAAGCCCTTGCCCTTTTCCGAGATGACGTGGACGACGCGCGGTCCCGTCAGGGACTTGACCAGCTCGAGCGTGCGGATCATCGCCTCGACGTTATGGCCGTCGATGGGCCCGAAATACCGAAATCCCAACTCCTCGAAGAGCATACCGGGAGACCAGAGGTTCTTGACGCTCTCCTCGACGGTCTTGGCGAATTCGACCATACGCTGCCCACCGACGAGGTGCGACGCCCTCTCGATCATGTGCTTGACGTGTTCCCGCATGCGGTTCGTGAAGGGGCTGGCGATCATCGCGCCGAGGTACCTGCTCATCGCGCCCACGTTGGGGGCGATGGACATCCCGTTGTCGTTGAGGACCATGATGATGTCGCGGTCGGAGTGACCGGCGTTATTCATGCCCTCATAGGACAGCCCACATGTGAGCGCGCCATCTCCGACGACGGCGACGACGTCGTAGTCATCGCCCCGCATGTCGCGAGCCGTTGCGATGCCGACGGCGGCCGACATCGCCGTGCCGGCGTGGCCAGCGCCAAAGGTATCGTGTTCGCTCTCGGTGCGACGGAGAAACCCGGAGAGCCCCTCTTCTTGCCGGAGGGTCGGGAGCGAATCGTTCCGGCCGGTGAGGATCTTCCAGGGATAGCCCTGGTGCCCG
Organism: Gemmatimonadota bacterium; assembly: GCA_039591615.1. Taxonomy (GTDB): domain Bacteria; phylum Gemmatimonadota; class Gemmatimonadetes; order Gemmatimonadales; family GWC2-71-9; genus JBDHDH01. The sequence continues at coordinate 10,920 of JBDHDH010000017.1, forward strand.
ACGTCCCACAGAATCTTGTCCCGGGGCGAGTCGAAGCAGTACGCCAGCGCAACGGTGAGCTCGACAACCCCGAGACCTGCTCCGATGTGACCCCCAGTCTGGGACACGACGTCGATGAGCCGCTGCCGCACCTCGTCCGCCAACCGTTGGAGGTCCTTCCGGGGCAGCTTCTTTACGTCGTCCGGTGAACGAATGGTCTCGAGAAACGTCATCTGGCGATGGCCCACACTTTCCTGACTACGAGCGTCGTGCAAGCATGAACTCGGCAAGCGTCGACAGCAACGGGGAATCTAGCCCGACGCCCCCCAAATGGTCTACGGCTCGCGTGACATGGCTGCTGGCGGCAGTCCGGGCGGCTTTCATGCCCAGCACGGCCGGATACGTCGCCTTGCGGTGCTTCGCGTCCTTCCCAGCCGTCTTCCCCAGCTCCGCCGACGAGCCGGTGGCATCCAGAACATCGTCGACGATCTGGAACGCCAGGCCAATCTCCCGCCCGTAACCGCGTATCGCGTCGATTTCGCGTGGCGACGCCCCGGCCGCCATAGCCCCGACCACGACGCTCGCGGCGATGAGGGCGCCCGTTTTGGCTCGATGAATCGTCATGAGCGTGTCCGCTGACGGCGTCTTGCCTTCGGCTTCCAGATCCAAGACTTGTCCACCGATCATCCCGGAGGCACCCGCAGCCCGAAACAGTTCGCCGGCCACACTTCCCAGTCGACGCTCGCTGAGGCCGAGCCGCGTCGCACCGGAGGCGAGGATACGGGCTGATAGCGGGACCATACGGAACGCGGCCTCCATGGCGGTGGCCGGCCCAAAAACGCGGTGGGTTGTCGGACGCCCACGGCGCAAGTCATCGTCATCCATGCACGGAAGGTCGTCGTGGACCAACGAGTAGGTGTGCACCACCTCGACCGCCACGGCCAGCTCTGCAGCATCCCCGGCACCCCCCAGCTCACGATACACCGCGAGCACGAGCGCCGGACGTAGTCGCTTGCCTTCCGCCGACAAGCTGTAGACGACCGCCTCGCCGACCGGCCCCGCCATCTCCCGGCGGATGCTATCCGACCATCGGACGAGCTCAACCGCCACGGCGCTGCGCGTTTCGACGAGAAAGGCGTGCAGCCTAGACAGTGAGGTCGTTTGCTCTGAGCGTTCCGTCGGCCTCCTCCAGGACGCGTTTCACTGTGAGCTCAGACTGCTGGAGCAGATTACGAGCGGTCTTGAGGTGCCCGACCCCCTCCTCGAACAATTCGAGGGCGCGGTCCAGATCGATGTCGGTTTCCTCGAGTTCGCGCACGATCGCCTCGAGACGTTCCAACTCCTCGCGGAACGATGGCTTCGAGGCGTTCATTTCAGCACCGCCCTCCCCCGGACCTCGCCATCGGAAACGCGCAGCCGGAAGAGCATCTCGTCGCTGAACTGGACCACTTGCTTCAACACCCGTCCTTCCGCGTCGCGCGCCACGGCGTAGCCCCGCTCCAGCACTCTGAGCGGGCTCAACGCATCCAGTTTGCCGGCGATCCGCTCCAGCCGAGCCGACTGTCGCTCGAGGTGTCCCTGCGTTGCCGCGGTGAGACGATCTCCCGTCCGGGAGAGCCGTTCATCAGCCACGACGGTTCGGCTCGCCAGGGCCTTGGCCAAACGCCGGGCGATTCCGTCAACGGACCGGGCCGTAGCCGCCCGATCTGGGACAGCGGCTTCCGCAGCGGCCGACGGCGTGGCGGCCCGGACATCGGCGACCAGATCGGTGAGGGAGATGTCGGTCTCGTGCCCGACGGCGGAGATGGTTGGAACGTTCGCCGCGGCGACGGCGCGTGCCACGCGCTCGCTGTTGAAGACCCACAGGTCTTCCCGCGAGCCCCCTCCCCGACCCACGATCGCCAGGTCGAGGTTCGGAATGCGATTGATCGTCCGTAGGGCATGACAGAGCTGGCGCTCGGCGTCGTCACCCTGAACCCGCGCGGCGAGAACGAGGACCTCGGCAATCGGCCAACGACGCTCAACGATCGTCACGATGTCCCTGAGTGCCGCCCCGTCGAGACTCGTGACGACGGCAATGCGCCTGGGGTAGATCGGAATCGGCCGCTTGCGAGCCGGATCCAGTAGCCCGTCCTTGGCGAGCGCGATCTTGGACCGCTCGAGCTCGAGCTGCCATCGCCCGCCCGCCGTCGTGGGTATCAGCTCTCGAACAGTGAGTCGGAACTCTCCCCGCTCTTCCCACAAGGTGGGCTGCACCTCCGCGAACACCTCGTTTCCTTCTCGGGGGCGCTCGCGGAGACGCAGATTATCGCGACGCCACATCACGCAGCGGACCTGGGCCTGGGCATCGCGCAACGTGAAGTACCAGTGTCCACCGCGGTAAGCCTTGAAGCCTGTGAGCTCGCCCCGCACCCACAGTCGGGTGAAACCCGCGTCGATGAGCTGACGCGCCCGGCGCGTGACCTCGGCAACGGTCCAGGCGCGCTCAGATGCTACGACGGCCCCGTCGTTTCCAAACAGATCTAGGCCACCCACTGCCGCGCGGCCTGGACGGTGTTGTACAACAGCATGGTGATCGTCATGGGGCCCACGCCACCGGGTACCGGCGTCACCGCAGACGCGAGGTCTTTCGCCGCTTCGAAATCGACGTCACCCACTAACCGATACCCCTTCTCCCTGGTAGCGTCTTCCACGCGATTCACACCCACATCGACCACCACCGCGCCGGGCCGGATCATGTCGCCCGTCACGAAGTGAGGGCTTCCGATGGCCACGATGAGAATGTCGGCTTGCCGAGTGACCTCCGGGAGATCCCGCGTGCGAGAGTGACACACGGTCACGGTGGCGTCCCCACCCGGCCCTCGCTGCAGCAGCAGCGCGGCCAACGGCCGACCCACGATGTTAGACCGTCCCACGATCACCACGTGGGCGCCGCGGGTCTCGACCTCGCTTCGTACCAGCATCTGCTGCACGCCGAACGGCGTGGCCGGACGGTACCCCGTCGGATCGCCGATAACGACTTTTCCCACGTTGATGGGATGAAAGCCATCGACGTCCTTCTCAGGGCGGATGCGGTAGAGCACCCGGCGTTCGCTGATGTGCTCTGGCAAAGGCAACTGTACCAGAATGCCGTGAATCGTCCCGTCGTTGTTCAGCTCGTCGAGGACGGCCAGGAGATCATCTTCCGCGGTGTCGGCCGGCATTCTGACGGTCCGGGAGTGCATTCCAGCCTCCTCACATGCCCGGCCCTTCATTCTGACATAGACGTGGGAGGCCGGATCGTCCCCGACCAGGACCACCGCAAGGCCCGGCTTCACCCCCCGTGTCCTGAGATCCTCGACGTCCGGCACCAGTTCGGCTCGCATCTGCCGTGCGATCTCGGTGCCGCTGATGATTCTAGCGGGCATACTCCACCGCCCTCGTTTCCCGGACGACCACCACCTTGATCTGACCCGGATACTGCAGCTCTCCCTCGATCTTCCGCGCCACCTGTTCCGACAACTCCGCTGCCCCGGTATCGTCAACGGCGTCCGGCACCACCACGATTCGGACCTCGCGGCCGGCTTGGATCGCAAACGCCTTCTCCACCCCTTTGAAGCCCGTGGCGATCTGCTCGAGGGACGTGAGACGTTTGACGTACGTTTCGAAGGCTTCGCGGCGGGCGCCCGGCCGGGCCCCGCTGACGGCATCGGCGGCCTGCACGATCACGGAAACGGGTGACTCGTGCGCGACGTCGTCGTGGTGCGCAGCAATCGCATTGACCACGATGACGTGCTCTCCGTACTTCGTCGCGACATCGACCCCCAGCTCCACGTGCGTCCCGTCGTGTTGATGTGTCAGCACTTTGCCGATGTCGTGAAGCAACCCACCACGCTTCGCGAGATGCGGGTCCAGCTTGAGCTCGGCCGCCATGATCCCGGCCAGCCATGCCACTTCCTTCGAATGGTCGAGGATGTTCTGTCCATACGACGTTCTGTACTTCATGCGGCCAACGAGCTTGATCAGCTCTGGATGCATGCCATGGATCCCGAGTTCGTAGACGCTCTGTTCCCCGGCTTCCACGAGCTGTGCTTCGAGCTCGACGCGGACCTTCTCGACGATCTCTTCGATGCGCCCCGGGTGGATCCGGCCATCGGCAATGAGTTGCTCCAGCGCCCGCCGCGCCACCTCACGGCGAATGGGGTCGAAACAGGAAATCACGACGGTATCGGGCGTGTCGTCGATGATCACGTCGACGCCCGTGGCCGTCTCGAATGCCCGGATGTTCCGGCCCTCCCTCCCGATGATCCGACCTTTCATCTCGTCATTGGGGAGTGAGACGGCGGAGACCGTGCTCTCGGTGGTCTGCTCGGCCGCCATCCGCTGAATGGCCAAGGCCACGATCTTTTTCGCCTCGCGGTCCGCCGTACGCTTCGCTTCCTCCTTGAGATCCCGAATGGCTGCTGCGGCGTCGCTCTTCGCCGCCTCGGTCATCTCGTGCATCAGGCGCTTCTTCGCGTCGACGGCGCTCATGCCCGCAAGCTGCTCCAGACGCTGCCGATGCTCCGCGGCCGCCCGGGTGACCTCGTCCTCCTTCTTCGCGAGGTGATTCTCGCGATCTCCCAAGGACTGCGTGCGGCGCTGGAGCTCGCGGTCTTTGTCGTCCAGCGCATTGAGTTTCCGGTCGATGAGCGTCTCGCGCTCTTCGAGGCGCCGTTGGTGGCGATCCAACTCGTCCCGCCGTTCCTTCGCCTCCGCCTCGAGAAGCTCCCTCGCCTTCATCCTCTCTTCCTTGGCGGAGAGGGTCGCTTCCGTTCGAAGGCTCTCGGCGTCGCGGCGACCTTCCGAGAGAATCCGCTCGACCTGTTGCTCGGCCGAGCGTCCGGCTCGCGAGGCTTCCCTCCGCTCAGCGCGGCGCCCCGCTATGTAAAAGGCCGCCCCAGTGACAGCTGCAGTCCCCAGGGCGGCCAAAACGATGATCACCAGCTGATCCACCATATCTATCTCCAGCGGGCGCGCCGGTTCCTGCGATCCGCGCGCCACACCTTGCAAGTTGTTTGTCGTTGGTAAATTATGTGACTTGGGCCGCCTAGGCAAACGGAGCCGTGAGATTCGGGTTCCGCCTGTTCGGCGGAAGCAGCCTCGACAAATCGGCCGCGAGCGATTGGAGACGCCGGCTCGTCTCCCGCTGGGAGCGCCGAGCTTGGAACAACTCGTCCGTGATGGCGAGGGCGGCCAAGATGGCCGCCTTGTGTGTCTCTACCATCGTGGCGCCAGAGAGGACCTCACTGAGCGCGCGGTCCACATACTCCGCCACCGCGCGCGTGTATTTCGGGGGACGATCCGATTTCAGGGTGTACTCATCGCCCCCAATCGACACCTTTACGGCGTTCTTCTTCCCTTCCGTCATCACTGCCGTTGACCCTCCGTGGCGGCCTGCTCCTCGAGGAACCGCAGGCGATTCAACAACCCGCTGAGCCGGTTGCGCGCTGATTCGAGACGCCGCCGGAGCTCCGCATTCTCCGTCTCTACCTTGACCAGCCGATCGCGCGCCGCCAGCGCGTCTTCATCCACGCCGAGGGCCGTGCGCTCCGCCTCGATCTTGAGCGCACGCCGTCGCCACGTGGCAAGCTCCGAGGTCACATCCCGCACTACCTCTTCCAGCTGATCCAGCGCCTCGAGCTCAGGCCTCTCGTCGTTCGACACCGAAGTGCTCCTTCAACGTTGTGAGGATTCGCCGGACCACCTTGTCCACCTCTTTGTCCCGCAGCGTCCGATCCGGCGCACGGAAGACCAGGCGCCAGGCAACACTCCTGCCCGCGAGCATCTCACTCCGATACTCGTCGAAGATCACGACATCCGCCAAGAGGCCCCCACCACCCTCGCGAATCGAAGCCTCCACGTCCCCGGCCGCCACACCGGGCGGCACGATGAGCGCCAGATCCCGCTCCACGGGAGGGGTGGTTGGCAGGGGGCGATACCCGGCCGCTTCTGTCACGCGGACATCGAGGTCGATCTCGAAGCCCAGCAACGGAGCGGCCCACGCCGGCCGGTCCGCCTCCAGCAATCCCGCCCAACCCCGGCGCCGCCCGACCATGTCCAGCAACGCCCAACCGCCATCAGTCGCCTCCACTCGGCCTTTGGGCCCACCCAGCCGGACCGCCACCTCGAACAGCCCCTTGAGGTCCCACGAATCGTAGTCGGCGGCGTGTCCACCGTCGGACCAATGTGGCGTCGCACGCGCGCCGGAGACCACCGCCCCAACCCGCAGGGTCTCGGCCGGGAGTTGTTTCCCCTCGTCTCGGAATACGGCCCCGATCTCGAACAGCCGGATGTCCCGCACGCGATTCGCCCAGTTGCCCTCAACGGACCGAACGAGGCCCGGCAGCAGGCGCTGGCGCAGGAAGGCCTCCTCGGCCGAGAGCGGGTTGAGGATCGCAGTCACGCCTTCTCCTCCTTCTGGGACCAGGGGGAGGCAGCGGGCCTCGTAGAGCCCCATCGCCGTGAGGGCCTGGCGAAGCCGCGCCTTGAGGCCTTCGCCGGGGTCATCCGGCACGGTGCTCGGTCGGAATGGGCGAAGCTCAACGGGGAAGGCATCGTATCCCTCGAGGCGTGCGACCTCCTCGATAAGATCGATCTCTCTCGTCACGTCGGGCCGCCAGCCCGGTACTTGCACCGCCAACCGTCCGTCCTTCGGTGCGACGGTGAAGCCAACTCCGCCCAGGAGCCGCTCGATCTTCGCCCGCGCCACCGGCACGCCAAGCACGTGCTCTACCCGATCGGGGCGGAGAAAGACCGTATGCACCCGAACCTGCTTGGGATACACATCGACGGCCGGCTCGCGCTCCTCGCCGCCAGCGACGGCGCGAATCATCGTGACGGCGCGCCGGACTACCTCCGGCATGGCTTGGATGTCGCAGCCGCGCTCGAATCGGTACGAGGCTTCGGTGCTCGTCCGAAGGACCGTTCTCGTCTTGCGGATTCGCTTGGGGTCGAAATACGCGCACTCGAGCACGACGTCTGCGGTCGCCTCGGTAACCTCGGAATCCGCGCCACCCATGACGCCACCGATGGCCGTGGGACTTTCGGCGTCACAGATCATCGTCATGTCGGGTGTGAGGTCGTGGACCTGCCCATCGAGCGTCGTGAGTCGCTCGCCAGCTCGTGCCCGGCGCACGACGATCCTCTCACCACGAAGGCGTGCATAGTCGAAGGCGTGGAGCGGTTGATTGACTTCGTAGAGCAAGTAGTTGGTGACGTCGACGATGTTGTTGATGGGGCGCGCGCCGACGGCCAGGAGCCGAGCCTGGAGCCACAGCGGGGACGGACGCACCTCGACCCCCCGGATTACCGCCGCGATATACCGAGGGCACCCCTCGACGTCTTCGATGACGACCTCGAGACCGTCAACGGTTCCTGGACCCGGGACGCGCCCGGGGGCTCTGGAATCCGCGGGCGCGCCCGGGATCGCCGGCAGCTTCACGGGTGTGTCCAAGGCCGCCCCAAGCTCCCGCGCGACGCCTCGGTGACATAGGAGGTCCGGCCGGTTTGGCGTCACGTCGACTTCGAGACGGGTGTCCGCCACTGGCAACACTTCCAGGAGGGGAGTCCCTGCTGGGGCGCTGGTCTCCAGATCCATGATCCCTTCGTGCTCCGGTCCCAACTCGAGCTCTCGGGCCGAGCAGAGCATTCCATGGGAGACGACACCACGGATCGTGCGCGCCTCGAGCTCGAGCCCGCCCGGGAGGACGTGGCCAACCGGGGCATAAGGGTAGCGTCGACCCGCGACCACATTCCGCGCTCCGCACACCACGTCTACGAGCCCGCGTCCGTCGTTCACGTGACAGAGCGTAAGCCGATCGGCCTTGGGGTGTTTCTCCACCCGCTCCACCACGGCAACCACAACGCCCTCGAGTCCTCGATTGACGGCGTTGACCGCGTCCACCGGCACGGCGCGCCGAGACAGGACATCAGCTGCCTCCTCGGCGTCGATCTCCCGCCCGAGCAGCGCCCCGACCCAGTTGATGGAGACGTTCATCGCGAGTCGCGGAACTGCGCCAGGAAGCGCATGTCGTTCTCGAAGAGCAGACGGATGTCGGGAATCCCGTATCGTAGCATGGCGATACGGTGAGGCCCCATCCCGAAGGCGTAGCCAGTGAACCGTTCAGCGTCGATGCCGCAAGCCTCGAACACCGCGGGATGCACCATCCCGGCACCCATGATCTCCAGAAAGCCAGTGTACTTGCAGGTCGTACACCCGCTCCCTCGACAGATCTGACATTGCACGTCCACCTCCGCTGAGGGCTCCGTGAACGGGAAGAACGACGGGCGAAACCGTACGGCTGTGTCCGGCGTGAAGAAGTGCTTGACGAAGAAATCGATACCGGCTTTGAAATCGACGAAGGTGACGCCTTCGTCCACCACGAGCCCTTCGATCTGTTCGAACACCGGAGCGTGCGACGGATCGAACGCATCCCGCCGGTAGGCCTGCCCCGGTACGACGATGCGAATCGGGGGCTCGAACTGCTCCATCGTCCGCGCCTGCATCGGCGAGGTGTGCGTTCGCAGCAGCGTGCGAGGACCCAGGTAGAACGTATCCTGCATGTCCGCCGCCGGATGATCGAGGGAGATATTGAGCTTGGTGAAGTTGTATTCTTCGGTCTCAGCTTCGGGCCCGGTCACACGCGTGAAGCCGAGAAGGCGGAAGATCTGGCAGATCTCGTCGACCACGGCGGTGACGGGATGGACGCCGCCGCGCCAGACGGGACGGCCTGGCATGGTCCCGTCGATATCGGCCAGCTCGGCTCCGGAATCGGCGAGCTCGCGGGCCCGGGCCGCGATGGCCGCTTCTAGCTGGCGCTTGATTTGGTTCGCACGGGCGCCGACTTCACGCCGGTCCTCTGGCGCGAGCTGGGGCAGTGAACGCAGGAGCTGCGTGAGGCGGCCGGATTTCCGGCCCAAGAGCTCCGTGCGGAGCTCGATCAGCGTCGCGCGGTCGGCGGTGGCCACTTTGTGGACCACCTGCGCGAGCTCCTCGAGTTGCCGGTGGTGAACCGAGACGGTAGACATCGGCGGTTGCCGACCCCTTACAGGCTCTTCTTCGCGACCTCCGCCAGCTCGCCGAACGCTACCGGGTCGCGCACCGCCAGGTCCGCCAAGACCTTGCGATTGATCTCGACGCCCGCTTTCCGGAGACCCGACATGAAGCGGTTGTATGAGAGGTCGTGCTGGCGCGCGGCGGCGTTGATGCGGACGATCCACAAGCGTCTGAAGTCGCGCTTGCGCTGGCGCCGGTCACGGTACGCATAGCGCCAACCCCGCTCCACCGTTTCCTTCGCTGACTTGTAGAGCTTGCTACGAGCGCCACGCGCGCCCTTGGCCGCCCGCATGATCTTCTTCTTTCGCTTCAGCCGCGCGACGTTGGATTTCACTCTCGGCATCGTCGGCTCCTATCCGTGCAACAGGCGCTTGATGCGCTTGGCATCCTCGCCTTTGATCAAACTCGGCTGTCGCAGCCGACGCTTTCGCTTGGGGTGCTTCTTGCCCAGGATATGACTCTTGTTCGCCCGGAAGCGTCGGACCTTGCCTCTCCCCGTCAAGCGGAAGCGCTTTCCTGCGCCGCTGTTCGTCTTCTGTTTCGGCATGACTCGTTCGCTCGTTCTTCGCTGGTACGCGTACCCAATCCCCGCCCTGGACGGCCTATTTCGGTGCGAGGACCATCGTCATGTTCCGGCCCTCCATCCTCGACTCGGCTTCGACCTTGGCCACGTCCTGGAGAATCTCGAACACGCGATCCAGCACCTCCTGACCGAACTCGGGGTGGGTAACCTGCCGGCCCCGGAACATCATTGTGAGCTTTACCTTGTTGCCTTCCTTGAGGAAGTTGCGCGCGTGCCGCGTCTTGAACTCGAAGTCGTGGTCGCTGATGTTGGGCCGGAACTTCACCTCTTTGACCTGAATATTGTGCTGCTTCTTCCGGGCCACACGCGCCGCCTTGGCCTGCTCGAACCGGTACTTGCCGTAGTCCATGATCTTGACCACCGGCGGACGCGCCATCGCGGCAACTTCGACGAGGTCCAGTCCCCTTTCCCTCGCGGTTCTCAGCGCATCTTCCACGGGGACGATCCCGACTTGCTCCCCGTCCTCAGCGATCAGGCGGACCGGGCTGAGCCGGATCTGTTCGTTGACGCGAACACGCTGCTCCTGTTTGTCAGGCTGAACAGCCAGTGACACCTCCTAGTGCAAATGAACCTGCGGACAAAAAAAGCGGACCCCACGCCCGCTGAATCCGAAATTGCCCGACCAGGCCAGCCGGTCGCGGCTCGGGACCCTCGACGCACACTCAGCGGCGGCAAGAGGGTGAAGCGCGGAGGCGCTTGCTTCGCGAATTGTCAACCCTAAGCTACGGGGGCACCTACAGAGTGTCAAGCGGAGCAAAGCCGTACGATTTTCCCTCCGGAACCACCCGACCGATCCCCCACTCCGGATCGTGCCCCAAGACCAGAACCCAGCCCTCCCCGTGGGCTAGCCCTAGGATCCAGCGCTTCGTTTCCAGGGTCACCTGGGGCTCGATGTCGTACGCCATGATCCACGGGAGGGGCAGGTGCGCACTCGTGGGAACGAGATCGCCCGGAAAGAGCGCCGTTTCGCCCCCATCGGACACGCGAATCGACTGGTGCCACGGCACGTGTCCCGGTGTCGGGATCAGCGTGATCCCGGGCACAAGCTCCGTCTCCCCCCGTACGAGTTCCCACTTCCCGGCTTCTTGGACCGGGACGAAGTTCCGCGGGAGATAGCTGGCAGCAGTACGCTCGTTCGGGCGCGTCGCAAACGCGAGCTCTCGCTCCTGTACGACGTAGACGGCGCTGGGAAACGCCACCTGCGGCTGTGCGCCGGGCCGCTCCACGAACGTATTCCCACCTGCGTGATCGAAGTGCAGGTGGGTGTTGACCACGTAGCGAATGTCCGCGGGCCGGTGCCCGACCTCGGCCAACGCGTCTTCGAGCTGCGTCGATCCCTGGTGCCCCGCGTTTTCCACTCCGTAGATGTCGATGAACTTGGCCGACTCCTTGTTGCCGACACCCGTATCCGCGAGCACTAATCCATCGTCGTGCTCGATGAGCAGGCATCGGAGGGCAAGCGGAATCCGATTCCGATCATCGGCAGGAATGCGTCGTTCCCACAGCGGTTTCGGCACCACGCCGAACATCGCGCCTCCATCCAGTCGCTGTCGCCCTGCCTCGAGGGCGTGGCAGGTGAAACGCCCCACCCGAAACGTCGTTGCGAGACTCATAGCTCCTGCATGGACGTCGGCAGGGCCGATCTCCGTTTGCGAGGGCGCGGCGGACCCCCGAGGCGGTGGAGATCGATCAGGAGAACGGCACCCCGTTCCTGGGCGATCTCGAGCAGTCGGCGGAGGATGTGGGCCGTCGCCACGGCGTCACCTCCGGCCCGATGCCGGGCCGTGATCTCGATCCCGAAATAGGCCGCCAGACTGTCGAGGCTCCGGGACCGAAGGCCGGGGAGCAGCCGTCTGGCAAGGCTCACGGAGCAGAGCCGGGGACCGTCGAGAATGAGTGCCTGCGACCGCTGGACCTCCGACGAGACGAAGCGCCAGTCGAAGCGTAGGTTGTGGGCCACAAACACGCGTCCGGCCAGGGCAGTCACCACCTGGCAGGCAATGCCGTCGAAGGTCGGCTTGTCGCACACCATGTCCCGGGTGATCCGCGTCAACGACGACACTCGGTGCGGAATGGGTCGCTCGGGATTCACCAGTGCGTCCAGCTCCACGCGGATGCGCTCGCCGCAAACGGTCACGATCGCGATCTCGAGCACCCGATCTCCCTTGCCCGGCCGACTGCCCGTCGTCTCGACATCGACAACGGCGAAGGTGCAGTCGCAGAGCTTGGGCGACGAATAGGCTTCACTCACCAGCACCCACCGGCCGTCACTGAGCCGCTGCACCCGAGGATCCACCCCGAGGAGTGCCACGGCCAGGCGCTCCCCGACGCCACGTTGGAAACGCGGCAAGCCCATGGCCTCCCGCACCACGGTCGTGCTGTCAGTTGGACCGGCCCGCAGCACCTCGAGCGCACGATCCACCAGTGTCCCACCTGGCAAGGCGCGGAGACCAGAGGCCCTCAGGACTCGTCTCTCCGAAGGGGTAGGGTCATGCAACGTGGCCCGCCACCACCTCGCACGAGCTCGCTCCCCTCGATGGTGATGACGGCTCGCTGGTCGTCGCCGACGGACGTGTCGCCTGTCAAGAAGTCGACGGCGTCCACGATGGTGAAGCCGGCCTGCTCGAGCTCGCGCAGGGTGCCATCGTTCCGCTTGTATCCGATGGCGAGCCCCGGCCTGAGTGCGAGCATGTTGCAGCCCGACGCCCACTGCTCGCGATCCTGGACCGCTCGGTGACTGCCGCCGCAGAAGACGGGGTGCATCGAAAAGGCCAGGGCCTGCAGGGCGCTGAAGAGGTCCGATCTCTCGTGCACCGTGCGGTCGCCCTTGCGTCGGTGGAGGATGGGAAGGCGTTGGGGTCCCACGAAACACGGCGGGTAGACTATCCCCTGCTCCTTGTCGATCTGCGTGAAGATCATATCCAGGTGAATGGCAGATCGTACTCGCGGGAGCACGACCACGAGGACATCGGTGACGGCGGTGCGCTCGAACACGAGCTCGCACAAGAGATCGAGCGCCGCCGTGCTGGAGCGGGCACTGAACCCAACCAGGAGCAAATCCTGGCGAAGGGGATGCACGTCCCCTCCCTCCAAGTGGTACATGAGCCGCCGCTCGTCGGATCCGTCGTAGAGAATTCCCGCGTTTTCGAGCTGGGGATGGAAGCAGAAGAGCGTCTTCATCAAGAGCTCTTCGCTCCAGCGCGCCCCGTGCCGCATCGAACCGATCACCGCATGCTCGCCGAGAACCACCCCGAGATCGCGCGTGAAGAACAGGTTGGGCACTGGTGGAAGAGAGAATCCCACTTCGTTCAGCGCAGCCCCGATGGGTCCCGATTCCTCCTCAGACCCCTCGATGAGCAATGAGACGACCTCCTGTGCGGGAATCTCGGCCAAACGCTGGACGAGAGAGTCCGACGGCACCATGTCGCTGGTGCGGGCGATGAGAAAGTCCCGTACTTCTGGGCGGCCCAGCACCTCGCCGAGCAATGTCTCGATTTCCAGCGTGTGTGCGAAGCGCTCCAGCACCGCTTGGAGGCGGCGATGCTCTCGTTGGGCGAATTCGAGGTTGATGATATCGGAGTAGAGATAGTCCTTGCGGGTGCCAGGCGTGACGGCGATGAGCTCCCTGCCGGGCGCATGTACCAAGACGGCCCGCAAAGGGCCGATCTCAGACGTGACGTGGACCGGGGGCATCGACCAATCTATTGATTACGCAGGGCGAAACTCAATGCCTCCAGCTCCAATGCCATGTTGACGTTTTTCACAATGACGGTGTCGGGAACGTCGAGTCGAACCGGCGCGAAGTTCAAGATGGCACGCACCCCCGAGCGCACCAGACGGTCCGCCATGGTCTGTGCACCCGCGGCAGGCGTCACGATGATCGCGATGTCCATCGGCTCCCTCGCCAAATCCTGCTCCAGGTCATTCGCGTGCCGAACCCGGAGGCCATCCGACATCTTGCCAGCCTTGGCGGTATCCGAATCGTACACTGCGGCAATGTGGAATCCCCGCTGGGTGAATCCCCGGTACTGGGCGAGGGCGCTCCCCATCTGCCCGGCCCCGATCACGGCCACCCGATACGTGCGCCGAAGCCCGAGGATATCCCGGAGGCGTAACACGAGTTCTCGCACCGAGTACCCCAGTCCGCGTTTCCCAAAGGAGCCGAAGAACGACAGGTCCTTGCGCACTTGGGCCGAAGTCGTTCCTCCTCGCGCCGCCAGGGTCTCCGAGCTCACCGTCTCGGTCCCTTGTTCCTCGAACTCCTCGAGGGAACGGAGGTAGAGCGAGAGTCTCCGGACGGCCGATTCGGCAATCTTTGGCATTCGATCTTGTGAAATTTTTCACAATTTACACCGGCCCCGCCTGCCCCGTCAACGATGCAGTCCACCATAGAGGCGCACAAACATTTGTGGTTCGAGAACTTCGGGCCTCGAGGTCGGGTCGATGCCGAGCTGGGCGAGATGGTCGAGCGCTTCGTCACGGCAGAGAGACTCGGTGGACCGAAGAATGGTCAGCAGCTGCTTTCTGCGCTGCCCGAAGAGGCGAGTCACGAACGCGCGGAACTTCTCGTGCTCTGCGGCCGGCACCAGCGGTCGGGCCCGTGGGGCCAGCCGTACCAACGCCGAGTCAACCGCCGGGCGCGGTCGGAATGCGCCGGCCGGCACCACAAACAGGCGTTCGACGCTGGCGTCGACCTGTACTCCCACCGACAGCGCGCCATAGGTCTTTGTTCCCGGTCCGGCAGCCAGACGGTCCGCCACCTCCCGCTGCATGAGATACACGATCACCCGCGGACGGGGTGGACGGAGTGCCTTCTCGATGAGCGGCGACGTGATGTAGTACGGAATGTTCCCGACGACCTTGAACTCGGTGCGTACGGACCCGGAACGGGGGAGCAGCTCGTGCCAGTCGACTTCCACAGCGTCGCCAACCACAACCCGAACGTTTTCGGGCACGGCGCCCGGCTCTCCGCGCACCGCTCCTGCCTGCAGATCCGCCGCGAGCCTACGGTCTCTTTCAATCGCGATCACGATTCCAACCCGCGGCGCCAACCGTCGTGTGAGGGTGCCCTTCCCCGGGCCGACCTCGATCACGACGTCGTCGGGCTGGGGATTCAGCGCGCCGACGATGCGATCCAGAATGCTCGGGTCTGTGAGGGAATGCTGACCGAGGGGACGCGACACTCAGGAGCGGAGCACGAGGATGGTCCGGTCGTCGCGGCGGCCGGAATCGAATTCCGCCGCGGCGGCGATGACGGCGTCGACCACCGCTTGACTGGACTGCGTGCGGTGCTGGATAGCCAACTCGAGGCCGCGTTGCTCGCCGAAGCGCTCGCCTGAGGCGTCTTGTGCGTCCGTGATCCCATCGGAGACCAAGAACAGCACGTCCTCGCCCGGAACCCACTCGCTCGATTCTGCCGCGATCGTCTCGGGGCCCGAGAGGCCAAGCGGCGGGGACGTCGCCGTGAGGCGGACTGTCTCGCCCGAGCCGGTGATGCGGAAGGCATGGGGGTGCCCGGCGTTCGCGTAGTGGAGGGATCGATGCTGGGGGTCCACGACACCGTAGAACAAGGACAGGTGCATCTCGGTCTCCGCCAGATCGGCTTCCACCGACTCGAGCAAACGCCGCACGGTGTCGTCGGGGGAGGCCTCTTCCGCCGCGTGAATCGCTGCCGCCGAGAGCACGAGCGCCATGACGAGCGCCGCACTGAACCCATGAGACGATACATCACCCAGCATCACACCAACTCGTCCCCCGGACAGGCGGACGAAACTGTAGAAGTCGCCCCCAACCGTCTCGGCCGGCCGGCAGATGGCCGCCACGTCGACCCCGGGCCCGAGATGATCTGGCGAGGGAAGGAGCTTCATCTGAAGGTCGTGTGCCAACTCGAGCTCGTGCTGCAGCCGTTTCCTCGCGACGTCCCGCGCCACCAAACGTGCATTCTCTATGGCCGCTCCGATCTGGCTCGCGATGGCGGCCACGAGCCGCCGCTCTCCACCGCTGAATGCGTCGGTGCCGATTCGATCGGTCAAGTTGATGACCCCGATGGGGCGAGGCGGGCCGTCTGGCTGTGGATAGAGGATGGGCACTGACAGAAAGGCCGAGCCCCGATACGCCCGGCCAGACTCCGATTTCGGTGGGGAGGAGTTCGGATCGCGCGGGTCGTAGCTAATGATCCGTCCCTCGCGAAACACGCGGACGGCAATGGTTTCGGAATCGACCCGTAGCGGGCCGAACCGCGATACGTCGCGACCGAGGCTGGCCACGGGACGTAGAACCTCGGCGGACTCATCGTACACCAGAATCGAGGCGCGCGTCGCACCGACGACACTGCTCACGGCCTCGAGAATCGTCTGGGCCGCCTGCTCGAGGCCAATCGTCCGGCCGAGGATCTCACTGATCGTGTAGAGAAGCTCGATCTCTTCGTACCGGGCTGCGAGCAGCTTCGCCAGGTGAAGGGTATCTCCCTCGGCAGAGACCAAGTCGGCCAGGAGCGGCCCGAGCACCGCACCGGCGTGCTCGGGATCCCCCGTCGGTTCCGCGATCTCGAACCAGTAGCCGTCCGTCCCCGGAACGGGCGCAACCCACCGACTGGGATCCGTGGGGGACACCGGACCATCCGGGACGGCGTCGAGAGGGGGCGCCGCGGCCCCATCACACCCTACCACGGGCCGGAGGCGCCCTCGACCGAGTCTCCACAGTCGGAGGCGACAGCCGACTAATGATCCCAGTGAATGGAGGATTGCGTCGAGCCGCTCTAGGCGCAACGCATGATCATGCAGATCGCGTTTCCCCGTTCGTTGAAGTGAACTTCGTCCGACAATTGACGGATGAGAAAGAGGCCCCGTCCGTCGGTGCGTTGAATGCGGTCGGGATCGGTAGGACTGGGAATCTGGGTGGGGTCGAAACCGTCACCTTCGTCACGCACGTGAATGGCCAACCGGCCCCCGTCAACATCGACGCGAACGTCGACCCGCTTCGCCGGGTCCATGGCGTTGCCGTACACGATCGCGTTTGTCAGCGCCTCGGCCAGCACCACCCGGAGGTTGAACCGGGCCCGCCTCGGCGGGAGTCCGCTAGCGAGACAATGACGGGCGAGGAGATCCACCGCTTCCTCCACGACGTCAAGCGTCGTGGGAACCCGAAGGGAAAACTGCACACCGTGACCGGCCCCGGCCATCCGTTGCATAGCGGTGCGGCGAACGCAGAGACGGAGCGGTGCGGTCACCGTGATCAGAAAGCGGCCAGGGCTTCGTCCGCCGAATCGACAATCGCAAACAGAGTGTCGAGCTTGGTGAGTTCGAACAGCGTGTGGAGGTCGTCGTTCAAACCAGCCAAGCGCAGCTCACCTCCCGCTTCGCGGATCTTCTTCGAGAGCGAGACCAGTGCGCCCAAGCCCGAGGAGTCGATGTATCCGGTCGGGGAGAAGTCGATCACGAACTTCTTCTCGCCTGCCTCCAGCGCGTCGAGGACCTTTGTCTTGAGCTCGTGGCGATTGCCCACGATCAGTTGGCCGTCGACCCCCACGACCACTACGCCCTTGGCATCGTCTTTTCGAACGGTAAAGCTCATGCGTCCTCCGCACGGAATCCCGCGGTTCGGCCCGCGGCCTGCAAGACAGCAACGGCAGCGACATCCACGACGTCAGACGCCGTGGCACCCCGGGAGAGGTCTGCCATGGGATGTGCAAGCCCCTGAATGATTGGGCCCGTGGCGCTCGCCCCCGCCAGGCGCTGCACCAGTTTGTATGCAATGTTCCCGCTGTCAAGGTCAGGAAACACGAGCACGTTGGCGCACCCCGCCACCGGCGATCCAGGAGCCTTTCGAAGGGCGACGGCCGGCACTAGGGCAGCGTCACCCTGGAGCTCGCCGTCGCAAGAGACGCCGGGGGCCAGCGCCTTAAAATGAGCGACGGCCTGCTCAACACGCTCCACCCGAGGCCCCTCCGCACTCCCCTTGGTGCTGAACGAGAGAAAGGCCACCACCGGGGCATCGCCCACGACCACCGTCCGATCCCTCGCCGCCGCAAAGGCGATCTCGGCCAACTGCCGGGGATCGGGCTCCGGAACCACGGCACAGTCGGTAAAGGTGAGCACCAATCCCGGTTGGGACACCGCATCCTGGCCGGCGACCGCGACACCGTCCGGCACGCGCTCGAACCCCATGTAGAAGGCGCTGCTGACCGTTTCCATACCCTCCGCCGGCCCGATAGCCCAGAGAGCGGCTCGGAGCACGTCTGCGGTGGGACACGTGGCGCCGGCGACCGCGGCATCGGCATGCCTTAGCGCCACCAGCCCGGCTGCGAAGCGCAGAGGATCCGCAGCGAGCGCTCGGGCGTGGCTTGGGTCCCGGATCTTGTCAGGCCGTCGCGCCATGAGGTGCACGGCCACTGCTTCGAGATACGGATCCTCAACCACACGGCGCGGCAAGGTACGGACCACAGCGACCTCATCTCGCTCCAGCTGTCGGGCGGCCTCGCGGATCCGCTCATCCCAGCCCTCGGCCAGCACGACGCGGGCTTGGCACGCCGCCGCGCGACGATGGAGCCGCTCCCGAAACGTCACCGGCCGAACTTCTCTTGCAGGGCGTGCGCCACGGCCGGGTGCACAAACGCGCCCACGTCTCCACCCAACTGCGCCACTTCCCGAACCAATCTCGAGCTGAGATAGGTCAGGTGAATCGCGGGAACCAGAAAGACCGTCTCCAGCTCGGGGAACAGCCTCCGATTCATGAGGGCCATCTGCGACTCGTAATCGAAGTCGCTCACGGCCCGCAGGCCGCGAATGATGATCCGGGCTTCGTTCGCCCGCGCGAACTCGGCGAGCAACCCGTCGAACGACCGGATGTCGACACCATCGACACCGCTGAGTGCGGTGTCCAAGAGCTGGATGCGCTCGTCGAGGGTGAAGAGGGGTTCCTTTGAGAGATTCACCGCGACCGCCACGATCACTCGATCGGCCAAGCGGAGGCTGCGCTGAATGAGGTCTTCGTGACCGTGGGTCACCGGATCGAACGAGCCGGGATAAATCGCAATTCTGGTCATGGCGCGTGGCAGATTGTGATGGCGATGTCTCCATACCGCCGCAGGTCGTCACCGGGCACCTCAACGCCAGCGCGGTGCTCCACCGCTAGCATGCGGGCGAAGGGTCGCGTCCGGAAGAGTCTCGTCAGACGCACCGCGTGATCCGAGTCGTAGGGTGGGTCGGCCAGGGCCACATCATAGCTGGCTTCGGGCAACCGGGCGGCGAAACGCATCGCGTCCGCCCGGTGAATCGTGGCCCGATCTTCGACGGCGAGCTCGGCCACGTTGGCCATGAGCGCCCGGAGGGATACGACGGAGGTTTCGACGAAATCAACGTGCCGCGCTCCCCGGGAGAGCGCCTCGAGCCCCAACGCGCCGGATCCGGCGAACAGATCAAGAACCCGGGCACCCGGAAGCGCGGGCTGCAGGATGTTGAACCACGCTTCGCGTACACGGTCCGCCGTGGGTCGGGCCCGGCGTCCAGTCGGCGCCCGGAGCCGTCGGCCTTTGAGCTCACCTGCGATGATCCGCATCAATTCGCACGACGGACGTCCACGACGCGAGCCTGCAGCGTGGAGGAGCCGCGCCAGTCGTTCCGCTCCAAACGCAGTGCCACGTCGACCGCGCCCTGTGACCAATCTTCCGAGAGTCGGTCGGCCCACCCGAACCCGATACTCTGGATGGCCGCGGTCTCGTCTTCCAGAGTGAACTTGATATGATTGGTCCCGACGACGTTTGCTCCCTTCGCCGTGGCCTCGCGAACCCCGAGCACGGGCCCCGGGTTTCCGGGCCCGGACGGCTCCAGGTGGCGGAGCAACCGTTCCAACCGGTCATCGAGCTCCTCCACCGCGACAGTGATGTCCACTCGCAGCATCGGAATCAGGTCGTCGGGCGTGAGCCGGGACCGGGCGACGTCCCCGAACGCCTCCCGGAACGCATCCAGACGGTCGCGCCGCACGGAGAGCCCCGCCGCCATCCGGTGACCACCGTATCGCACGAGGTGCGAATCGCACACGCTGAGAGCACCGTGGAGATCGAAGCCGGGAATGCTCCGGCCCGATCCGCGTCCCTCCTCCCCCTCCAACGCCACCAACACCGTCGGCCGCGCATAGCGCTCGACGAGGCGAGACGCCACGATCCCGATGACCCCGGGATGCCAGCCCTCTCCCGCCAGCACCAAGGCGTGGTCGCGTTCCAGATCTATGGCTCGCTCGACCATCTCAACGGCCTGTGCCAGAATCTCCTGATCCAATGCCTGCCGACGCGTATTCAGGGCCTCCAAGGCCTCCGACCTGCTGAGCGCGTCGGCGGGCTCGTCGCAGAGGAGCAGATGCAGGCCGTCCATGGGATCCCCGATTCGGCCAGCGGCATTGAGCCGGGGGGCGAGAATGAATCCCACCTGCCCCGCCCGCACCTCGCCTCCCGTGAGCCCGGCAACCTCGACCAACGCTCGGATACCCGGCCAGCGACTGTTCCCCAGGAGCCGCAGCCCGAATCGGACCAGGATCCTGTTCTCTCCTCGCAGTGGAACCACGTCTGCGACGGTCGCGAGGGCTACCAGATCCAGGAGGTGATACGGCAGGTTGACCGGCAGTCCAAGATCGGCGACCACCGCCTGTGCGAGCTTGAACGCGACGCCAGCCCCGCAGAGCTCGCCGGCATGGGACGGGCAGTCGGGACGCTGGGGGTTGAGAACCGCGTCCGCTGGGGGAAGCGGTCCCGTGGGCAGATGGTGATCGGTCACGACGACCTGGCGCCCCTCGGCACGGGCCTGCTCGACCGTGGCCCGGGCTGACGTGCCGCAATCACACGTGATGATCAACCCGGCATCGTGCTGCCGAGCCGCCGCCAACCCCACCGGCCCGAAATCGTACCCGTCGCGGAGCCGGTGCGGGATGAACGGAACCACGGCCGCACCTGCTTCACGCAATACGCGGGTGAGAAGGGCCGTCGCGCACTGACCGTCCACGTCGTAGTCACCGTGCACGAGGATGGTTCGTCCCCCGCGCACCGCCTCAGCGACGATGCGCACCGCATGCCGCATATCCTGCAGGAGAAACGGATCGGAGAGATCATCGAGTGAGGGTCGGAGGAACCGTTTCGCCGATTCCGGTGTGTCGTGACCGCGTTGAATCAGGAGCGACGTGAGCGTTTCCGGTAGCTGGAGACTCCGCGCGAGGTTCACGACCTGCTGCGGATCAGGGGGAGGCACCACCACCCAGCGAACGCGCGGGTGGACGAGGGTCATGCGCCGTGATCGTAGATCAGCACACCACAGGCCTCGCAGGCCTCCACGGCCTGCCCGTTCTGAATCTTCTGACGGCGACTGAGGGGGACTGCGGTATAGCAGTACCCACACGCCCCACCCTGGAGGGCATACAGCACCAGCGGCGCCCGTCCCTGCCGGATGCCCTCATACAGCTCCAGGAATGCGGACGTCACTCCCCTCGCAGCCTTCGCCCGCTCGCTCTTGGCAACCGCCAATCGGTCCTCGCACTCGGCTCGCTTTGCCGCCATCTCCTCGCGCTTTGGGGCTTGAGCACGCTGCAGTTCGTTCAGTGCCTCCTCCGCCTCAGCCGTGATCCGTTCCGCTTCCTGCACCCTGTCGGCAGACCGAATCCACTCGGCCTCCTCCCTGGCGAGAACGCTCCGGGCGAGATCCAACTCCGCCATGAGCGCCGATGCCTCCTTGGCACCGCGAACCCACTCGAGACGCTGCCTCCGACGCTCCTGCATGACGCGGTAGCTCTCGATCTTGCCCTCGAGCTCGCCGCGGCGTGAATCGGCTTCCTCCACGCGCTTCTTCGCGGCTGCGACCTGCGCCTCCACGGTGGCCACCTCATCCTCCAGCGCGTTCAGCACCGGCTCTACCGACTGAAGCTCATCCTCGATGGCCATCACCGTTTTGTCCTTCTCCTGCAACTGCAGCAGTGCTTCTAAATCAATGTGCACGACTCCTCCCTGCGTGTATCACTTTCCAGCGACTCGGATTCAATTTTTGTATCTCACGGCTGAGCGACTCTTTCTCCCGGGCCAGCACGATCTTCTCCTCTTCCGATGCCACCGGCATCCGCCGATCAATGCCGGCCAGTCGCTCCTCGATCTGCCGACCTTCCAAACGATTGAGCGCACCCTCCACCACAGCGTCGACATTCGGCACACGGGATTCTTCACCCAGCAGCTCCACCAGGAGCCCCCGCACCGCCCCATCGGTTTGAGCCACCAGCTCGCTGCCGCTCACGGCCGGGTCCGTTCGAGCCATTAGCGCCAGCAGCTCGCCGGCTGCTCCCGATGGCCGTGGATCGGGAAGGTGTTCTGCGATTCGCGGTCGCCACGATGGCTCATGGAGCATGACCCGCACGAGCTGCAGCTCGGGGCTCGGGTACCGGGACCGTCCCGCCTCCCGCTCGCCACCGCTCGGCCCCTGGGGCCGGCGGTGACCATCGCCCGTTCGCAGCGGACGCTGGGCCTCAAGTTCTCGAAGAACCGATTCGCGGGCGACGCCAAGGGCCTCGGCGGTCCGCGTGACATAGAGATCTCGCGTCACCGGATCCGCAGCTGCGCGCAACGTGGGCAGCAGGCGATCCAGCGCCCGCCGTCGGCCCGCCAGCGTGGCGAACCAACCCCGCTGATCCAAGAGTTGGAGCTTGCGTTCCAGGACGTCCAAGGCATCGCGCAGCAACTCCTGAACCGCATGAGCCCCGCCTTTCAGGGCAATGGAATCCGGATCCTCGCCGGGCGGGAGGGTGGCAACGCCGACCCGCAGTCGTTCCTGAAGCAGCTCGTCCGCGGCACGGAACGTCGCGCGCAACCCCGCGACGTCGCTGTCGTAGAGGAGCGTCACGCTCTTGGCGTAGCGCTCGAGGAGACGCGCCTGGTCCCGCGTCATCGCCGTGCCAAGTGGAGCGACGACTTCTTCGATCCCGACGTCGACGAGCCGAAGGGCATCGAAGTACCCCTCGACGACGATGGCCCGCTCCGCCTTGCGGATCGCGTGCTTGGCGTGGTGGAGATTGTAGAGGAGATTCCCCTTGTGGAAGATCGGCGATTCCGGCGAATTCAGGTACTTGGGCTCGCTATCGGCGAGCACGCGGCCGCCGAATCCTACCACCCGACCACGAAGATCGTGAATCGGGAAGAGCAACCGATTCCAGAACCGCGGGCGGAGCGAGCCATCGTCCCGCTCGACAGCGAGCCCCGCTTCCAAGAGCGTGTCCTGCGCGATCCCCAGCTTCTGCATGGCGGCGAGAAACGACCGGCCCCCCGGTGCGAACCCAAGCCCCAAGACAGCGCTCTTTTCCGTGTCGAAGCCGCGGTGAGCTAGGTAGGATCGCGCGACCCTGGCGTCATCGGACTCCAGAAGTCGCCGAGCATACCACTCCGCGGCGACGGAGGCCGCGGTGAACAGTGGTTCCCGCGGATCGGGACCGCCGGTATCCCGCTCGACCATGGCAATACCGCACTTCTCTGCCACGCCGCGGACGGCCGCCGGATAGTCCATCCCGAACTTCTTCATGAAGAACGTGAAGACATCGCCGCCTTCGTTACACACGAAGCAGTAGTACATCTGCTTCTTCGGAATCACCGCGAAGTTTCGGTGGGTCCCGCCGTGGAACGGACAGGGACCGCGGTAGTCGGATCCCGTGCGCTTGAGGCTCACGTGCTCTCCGATGAGCGTCACGATGTCGGCCGCGTCGCGGACCTGCTCGATCAGCTCGTCCGGGATGACGGTCATGTATGGAACTCCACGATGGTGACCCCGGACCCGCCTTGCTGGGCCGGCGCAAGCCGGAAATCGGCGACCCGCCGATCCCCTCTGAGGAGCTGAGCGACAGTAGCCCTCAGCACCCCGGTCCCCTTCCCGTGAATGATCCGCAACCTCGGGAGATCGGCCACGACGGCCTCGTCCACTGCCGTCAGCACGGCTGCCTCCGCTTCCTCGGCGGTCATGCCGCGAAGGTCGATCTCGGACGAGACCGTCTCGGGCTCAAACGTCACCTCTGCAGCCTTCGAGCGTTGGCTCGGCTTGATTCGCGTTGAAAGGACCTTACCCCCCGATGCCCCTCCCTCGTCGTCCCCTGGCACTCTCCCCGTACTCTTCAGGCGCCAGCCCTTCCCTTCCAGCTTCTTGAGCGCCTCCCCTTCCTCCCGCACGCCCTCCTCGACCAACCGTCTTGCCTCT
This sequence comes from Gemmatimonadota bacterium, assembly GCA_039591615.1. GTDB lineage: Bacteria > Gemmatimonadota > Gemmatimonadetes > Gemmatimonadales > GWC2-71-9 > JBDHDH01. The sequence goes on from JBDHDH010000017.1 coordinate 34,762, forward strand.
TTCGCCGTCGCTTCATCGACGGCCGCTCGGGCGATTCCAAGGGCCTCCTCCACACGACGACGCGCCTCGAGCAGGAATCGCCGCGCCTGCTGTCGTCCTTCCCGCTCCTGCTGCCGCTCCCTGGCGCGGATCTGCTCCTCCCGGCCCGCGAGGTCCACGCTCTCGCGTCGTATCGCCGCCTGCGTCGACGCAATCTGAGCCTCCGCAGTCGAGAGGGCCTCCTCCCGACGACGCACCTCGGCCTCGGCGTTCTCCAGCTCTGCGAGCGCTGCCTCGAGGGACCGCGCTCCCTCCGGCACCAACTCCTCGGCAGTGCCCAGGACATCGGCGGGGAAACCCAGACGCTTGGCGATGGCGATGCCATACGAACGTCCTGGCTGACCGAGCAGGAACCGATACGTGGGGGCGAGCGTCTCTCCGTCGAACTGCAGCGACGCGTTGAGAAAACCCTCCCGCGCCGCCGCCAGATCCTTGAGCTGACTGAGGTGGGTGGTGGCAATGGTGAGGGCACCGCGGGCGGTGAGCGCGAGAAGGACGGCGCCGGCCAGCGCTGCCCCCTCGAAGGGATCCGTTCCCGCCCCAACCTCGTCCAAGAGCACCAGAGAGCCGTCATCCGCCTCCTGGAGGATGCGGTTGACCGTGAAGACGTGCGCACTGAACGTGGAGAGACTCTCCGCAATGGATTGGTGATCGCCGATGTCTGCAAACACTCGCCGAAAAATGGGCAGGGAGCTGTCCGGTCCCACCGGTGGAACGATCCCCGACTGCGCGAGTGTGTTGATGAGAGCCACGGCCTTGAGGAGCACCGTCTTGCCACCGGCGTTGGGGCCGCTGACGAGGAGTGTGCGGCGGTCGGCAGCCATCTCCAGATCGAAGGCCACCGGCTTTGAAGACTCCTCGAGGAGCAACGGGTGGTATCCCTGACGAATGACCAGGGCGGCCGGCGCCGGATCGAGCTTCGGAAGGGAGCCCTTCACGTCAACCATGTATCGCGAGCGTGCGTGCAGCGCATCGGCTTCGACGCACATCTCCCAACCGGCCGCGATCCGATGTGCCTCGCCGCGGGCCTGCTCGGTGAGGCGACGCAGCAGTGCGTGTACGGCTCGCGCCTCTTCGACCTCGGCGGACCGAAGCTCGTTCCCGAGCTCCACGGCGGCCACCGGCTCCAGAAACAACGTGGCCCCGGAACTCGACTCGTCGTGCACGATCCCCTGGAGTCGCGCGCGGACGTCGCGACGAACGGGAATGACATACCGGCCGCCGCGGATGGTGACGCCCCCCTCGTCGGAAGCTCCGAGCTCCCGGGCCATCCGCTGGAGCATCTCGACCAGACGGCTGCGGACGTCGCGCACCCGTTTCCGCGCACGCCGCAGCTCCGGGGACGCACCGTCCTTGATGGTCCCATCGAGCTCCAGGGTCGTGCTCAGGACACGATGGAGATCGGGTGAGGGGATCTCGACGACAAGCGCCGCCACGCGCGGCGCCTCCGTTGCGAGGCGCCTGAGAGCTCCGTGAACGCGACGCATGACCTCGAGGGCACTCATCAGAGCCGTCAACGCCTTAAGGCCGAGCACCCCGCCTTCGGCGGCCAGGATCTGCAGTGTACCCCGCAGGTCGGGAACCGGCTCTGGGGCGAACCCTTCACCGTCCACGAGCAGCGACGCGAGTTCCGCCACGGTGGCCAGCTCCCGCTCGATCCAGTCACGAGAGGTGGTGGGCCGCCGCCGCCGCACGGCATCTGCCCCCAGCGGGGACACCGCCCTGGCAGCAACCCGTTCCAGCGCTTTCCCGAATTCCAGCTCGGTGAGAGTGTCCGGTCCAGCGACCGGAGATCCAACGGAAGGGGTGCCTGTGACGTCAGTCACCGACACCCCTTTCCGTCATTCGGTCGCGGCTGGCTTTCCAGCGGTCCGCGAATGTCCCGTAGGTGCAAACCCGACGGTGAACGCCACCGCATCCTCGCCCGGTCAGTTCTGACGCGCGCCACTACTCCCAATCGCGACTTCCGAGACTGGCCAGGGGGACGCTCCAACAGGGAACCACGAGGGCGTACTTACTTTCGTCCGTAGTGCTGAGGCCGCCCCTGCTTGCGCCGGGCAGCGTTGAGCTTCCGTTTGCGCCGCTCGCTGGGCTTTTCGTAGTGGCGGTGTTTTCGCACGTCGGATAGGATTCCCGCCTTCTCGCACTTCTTCTTGAAGCGCCTCAGTGCACGCTCGACACTCTCGTCTTCGTAGACGATGACTTGCGACATCTGCCTAGGACGGCCTCTAGACTCAGAACTGCGTTAGACGGTAAACGATACGCAAGGCCGCTAGCCCCATCAAGTCCGAATGCCAGCCTGGCCTAACCGGGAGGCCACTCCATTGCTCTCCCACCCAGCACGTGAGCATGGAGGTGGAACACCGTCTGCCCGCCGTCCGCATTGGTGTTCAACACGACCCGATACCCTTTCTCCGCCAATCCCTCCTGTCGGGCAATGTCTCGAGCGAAAAACAGGAGGTCACCGACGAGCGCCGGGTCGGATGCATCGTCCAACGACGGTACGTGCTCCGTAGGAATGATGAGGATGTGCGTCGGTGCCTGCGGATTGATGTCTCGAAAGGCCACGAAGCGATCCGTCTTCGTCACCACGTTGGCCGGCACGCCGCCGGACGCGATCTTGCAGAACAGACAATCCGTCATGGTCACGCCCCGAAAGCCTCCTTCATCTTGTTCCAGAACCGGCGCCCAATACTCTCATCCTTGGGCGGGTCACCTTCCAGCTCCGCTAATTGATCCATCAAGTCCTTGAGCTCCGGTGTGAGCTTTGTAGGCGTCCACACTTGGATCCGGACGTGGAGTGTTCCCTTGCGGCCATGGTCGAGATTCGGGAGGCCCTTGCCCCGGAGACTCATGATCGCGCCTGCCTGGGTCCCGGGCGGGACTTCAACGCGCTCCTCGCCATCCGGGGTAGGGATGGTGAATTCGGCACCGAGAGCTGCCTGGCTGAAGGAGATGAGCAGGTCATACACCAAGTCGTCACCATGCCGCTCGAAGCGTGGATCGTCCTCGATCTCGAGCTGGACGATCAGATCGCCGGCGGGACCACCCCGCGGCCCGGCGGCACCCTTCCCCCGCAAAGTCAGGTAGTGGGAACTCGAGACACCCGGCGGAATCTCCACCTCCACCACGCGCTCCCTTCGACCGCGTCCGTCTCCACGACATTCCCGGCATGGCTCCGATGTGATGGTGCCCTCTCCATGACAGGTTGGGCAGGCGGAGACCGACACGAACTGCCCGAAGATCGACTGCGCCGCCCGCCTCACCTCCCCGATTCCGTTACACGTTCCACAAGACTGCACACCCGCCCCAGGCTCGGCCCCTTTCCCGGAGCAGCGTTCACAGCGCTCCAGCGCTTTCAGCTTGACCTTTCGGTTGGTCCCGTGGGCAACGTCTTCGAGGGTGAGGCGCAATGCGATCTGAATATCCTGCCCCCGGCGATGGGATCGACGAGACCGATCGCGGCCGCCGAAGAGGGCATCGAACCCACCTAGCCCTCCAAAGTCCCGCATGAAGATGTTGAGGGCTTCACTCAGGTCGAAGTGGGAGAAGCCAAACCCGCTAGCTGCACCGCCCCGAACGCCTGCCAACCCAAAGCGATCGTACCGAGACCGTTTTTCGGGATCGCGCAACACCTCGTACGCTTCGGCAGCCTCCTTGAATCGCTCCTCGGCTGCGGGATCCCCGTTATTGCGGTCCGGATGGTGCTCCATGGCGAGGCGCCGGTAGGCCTTCTTGATCTCCGCTTCGGAGGCATCGCGTGCGACGCCAAGGATGTCGTAGAAGTCGTGGGGCATTGGGGACGATTAGCTCCCGCGGATGAGCTAGCGGAGGAGTTCTCCCATGATCCGGCTCGTGTGCTCGACGAGGGCGACGACCTTCTGGTACGGCATCCGCGTTGGGCCCATCACGCCGATGACACCCGAAAGGGGACCGCACCGGTAGGTGGACGACACGAGCGTGAAGGTGCTGAGCTTCGGATCGATGTTCTCCGCGCCGATGGTGACGGTGATCCCGGGCTCCTGACGGGCCCTGAGCGATTCCCGCAACAGATCGCGCCGCTGCGTGAGCTCGAGCAACGTGCGCATTTGCTCTTTGGAGTGGAACTCGGGCTGCTCCGCGAGCATCTGCGCACTCCCGAGCACGACATCGCTGCCCTCGGTGGCAGGCACCTGGAACAGTTGATCGGCTTCCTCGATGAAGATATTGAGCAACTCTTGGTCCTGGCCCCACGCGACGTCGCGCAGCCGGTTGCGGAGGGTGCTCCTGATCTCTCGGAGCGACAGTCCACTGAGACGCTCGTTCAAGACCATGGCGACGCTGGCCACCGCTTTCGGGGGTAGGTTGCTCGACGTTTCCACGAAGATCGTGCGTGCCGCGCCACCGCTCAGAACGAGCACTATCAGCAGGCGATCATCGGCGATGGGCATGAGCTGAAGCCGCTCGAGCAGGGCATTCTCAAATGAGGGGCTCACCGCGACTCCCAGTTCCTGCGTGAGCACACCCAACATCTGAGCCGACTTTTGGAGCAACCCTTCGATGGCAGGGCGGTCCCCGCCGAGCTCCCGACGGAGGGCCTCCCGCTCGGTTGGGGTTGGCTGGGCGGCAGCCATCAATCGGTCCACATACACGCGGTACGCCAGGTCGGTGGGCATCCGTCCAGCCGAAGAGTGGGGATGGTACAGATAACCCCGGCCCTCCAAATCACTCATGGTGTTGCGAATCGTGGCGGCCGAGATCCCCAGATCGAACTTCTTCGCGATCGTGCGCGAGCCAGCCGGCTCGGCGGTCTCCACATACGAGTGGATGACAGCCTCCAGCACTCGACGCTCACGCTCCGTCAATTCGCTTGTGGTCATACTTCAAGTCCCTCTGGGGAACCAATTTAGCCACCTCCGGCCGAGGTGGTCAAGGCACCGGCTAACTCATCGAGTCTGAGCCAACCTCGGGGAGTGAGGCGGACACGATCTGCCCCCGTGCTGATCCAATCCTGCAATTCTCCGGCCTCGAGGATGTCGTGCACCTCGTTCTCCTCCAGCAGATGGGCCGGGATCCCCTCCGCGGTGCGGAGCCCGAGGTACACCCGCTCGAGTCGGCGTCGCGGCAGGTCGAGCGATTCACGCCCTGCGGTGGGGTCGCGTCCACCCGTCACGGCCCGCCTGTAGGCGGCCCAGGCCGTGACATTCCAGCGACGCTCCGATCCGGACAAGGAATGAGCGGCGGGGCCCAGGCCCGTGTAGGGCTGCCCAGTCCAGTAGTTGGCGTTGTGCACCGCGCGGTGCCCAGGTCTCGCGTAGCTCGATACCTCGTAGTGCTCGAAGCCGGCCGTCACGAGCATCTCGTGGGCGAGGAGAAACTCCCGCTCGTACCGCTCCTCTGCCGGCGCGGGCACCGACCCGCGCGCGACCCAGCGCCCCAGCGGCGTGCGCTGTTCGAGGGTGAGTCCATACGTCGAAACGTGATCTGGCTCCAGCGCCAGCGCACGGGAAAGGTCGTTCGCGAAGTCGCCACCCACCTCTTCCGGAAGCCCAAAGATGAGGTCGAGCGAGAGCGATTCTATGCCAGCCCTTCGCAGCGCTCCAACCGACTGCTCGATGGCCGCAGCGTCGTGCGTCCGATGCATCCAACGCAGAACGTGGTCGTCGAAGGACTGCGCTCCGAGAGAAACCCGGTCGAGTCCCGCGGCCGCCCATTCCCGAGCTGCTTCAAGGGTGACATCGTCCGGGTTGGCTTCGAGAGTCAGCTCCCGGGCCGATCCATCGGCCCCGGGAATCCGAGCGAGCACTCCGGTCACGAGGCCCGTCACGGCTCGGGGTGGCAGGAGCGACGGGGTTCCACCGCCCAGGTAGAGCGTCCGGAGCCCGTCCGAGATACCCGGGTCCGTTTCCAACCGGTGATCGAGCTCAGACAAGACCAGTTGCACGTACTCGTCCGACGGAATCTGCCGACGTACCGCGATGGCGAAGTCACAATAGATGCATCGCCGTCGGCAGAAAGGAACATGAACGTACACGTGACGCATGGAGCGAAAGATCGTCAGATACGGGACTGGGGAATAGGGAGCCGGGACAGGATGGTCGCCGGGGGTGCCGTCCCAACCACTGGCTATTCCGCCCACGGCATCGGCCAAGGCGTGGGATGGTATATTCACTCCACCCCCCGCCCGTCGGGTGACCGTCGACGCCGCGGCGGCCGGGCTTCACGACGAGTCGGCATCGTCCTTGACGCTGCCGTGACCAAAACGCTAGGCCCTCGGATGCGAAGAGGAGTCCCATCATGAATCTTCTCCGCCAGGCTCCCCGCCTCTTCGACCGGAAGCCCTGGGCCGCGCATCTGTACGTCACCGACCGATGCAACCTTGATTGCCATTACTGCAACGAGTACGACAACTCTGTGCCCCATCCACCCACGGAGAAGCTCAAGACGTACCTGAACAAGATCCGAGAACTGGGGTGTCTGCGCTTGGGGTTTCAGGGTGGTGAGCCACTCTTGCACCCCGACATCGTTGAGCTTGTACGACACGCAAAAGAACTCGGCTTCCTGCAAATCAGCATGTCGACCAACGCGTTTCCGTTGACCAAGGAGATGCTCACAGAGCTCGGCGAGGCGGGTCTTGACACTCTCCAGATCTCAGTGGACCGCATGACACCTGTTGCAAGCACCCGCAAGTCCCTCAAGTCCGTGCGCCACAAACTCGCTTGGTTCGAAAATTCGGCAGTGAAACTCCAGGTTGCCGGTGTGCTGTTCCACGACAGCCTCGATGAGGCCGCTCAGGTTATCGACGCGTGCTTGCAGCAAGACGTCCGAGTGCACTGCCGCGTCATTCACGATGATCTCGTCAACAATCGGAAGCTTCGCCTCGATCCAGCGGTCGACGGCATGTATCGCCTGCTGGAGCATCAAGAGGCACTCAAGCGGCAGGGACACAAGATCCACACGAGTTGGCGACTCCTGAAGTACCAAAAGGATATGCTCTCCGGCGTTCCGACTAACTGGTCGTGTGTGGCCGGGTACAAATACTTCTTCGTTTCGGCGCGGGGTGAATTCTGGCTCTGCAGCCAGGTACGAACCAAGAAGCACATTCTGGACATGACCGCCGGCGATCTCCTCGCCTACGATCATCCGAAAGACTGCCAAACGGGATGCGGCGTCTACTGCACAGTCGACATGTCGCTCGGGGTGAACGATCCCGTTGGATATTTCGCGGGTGAATTGCGCGGCATAGCACGAAATGCGCTGGCGAAACTGAGGCGAAGAGTCGCCGGGCGGCCTGTGAAGGCGGGAGCTGAAAGCTAGACCCAAAAGAATGCGCATCGCGTTTGCCTTCGAAGGCTCCATACCCAGTCCCCAGGCCGACGCCGAGGTCTTCCTCAATACCGCCGCCGCGCTCGCGAGACGCGGACATGCCGTCTCGTATCTGTTCCCGCAACGCTCTGCCAAGTTCGCGGGGGCCAAAGCCATTCTCGACCACTACGGTATCGATGGCTCCTTGCGCTTCGTGCCGTTACGAAATCCCTTCCGACAGCGGACCGCACAACATGGCCTACAGGCGCTCCGTGTGCCCCTGAGCGAGGCCTACCGCCAAAGCGAGGTCCTCTACACGCGTAACCTCACCATCGTGGCCACCGGGCTCGCTCGGGGCAAGCCGGTGTTCTTCGACCACTATCGGCCTTTCGCGGATCAACGCCCATCGATGCAACCATTGCTCCGAGCGTGCATGACGCATCCCAAGTTTCTCGGCATGGCGTGCCATTCGGAGGTCGCCCGTGCATCGTTCTCCCGAATCGGCGTGCCCGCCGAGCGGCTCCGGGTGATTCGCAACGGGTTCGATCCGGCTCGATCGGAACCGGTGTTGAGCAAAGCAGACGCCCGCGAGCTCCTCGGTTTCGACTCATCCCGATCGATCGTGGTGTATACGGGGCGCGTCAACGAGCGCAAAGGACTCGATGTCGTGCTGGCGATGGCGGCAGGGCTCCCCGAGATGCTCTTTGTGTTGGTCGGTTCGGCGGGGGACGGGAACGCGATCGAGCGGGAAGCCGAACGGTCTGGGAACGTACTCCTCGTCCCGTGGCAGCCACCAGACGCCGTGTCTCCCTACCTCTACGCGGCGGACGTGCTCCTGGTTCCTCCGTCGATTGAACCGTTGCTGAGGTTCGGGACGACGGTGCTGCCGCTCAAGGTGTATCTCTATATGGCCGCCGGTCGACCGATCCTAGCCGGTGCTACTCCGGACGTTTGTGAGGTCCTCCGGCACCGGGAGAATGCGTTTCTGGTCGATCCAGGCGACGTCGATCAGGCGGTCGACGCGCTACGGATGCTCTGTCGAGATCACGACCTGGCGGCACGCTTGGCTCATGAGGCGACGCGCGACGCGGTCGAGCTCACTTGGGACGCGAGAGCCGGAAGACTCGAGACGTTCCTGCTCGAGCGCCTCGCAGCCCCTCACATTCGCTCGGTCGAGGCGGGGTGGTCGATCACCGGCTGGCTCGGCGAATGCGTGCGTCGCCGGGGAGTGAGATCCTGAAGACGTACAGGCGCGTGCCGCGCCAAGCCGTTATTCCCGCGCCACAACCTCGGTCCGCGTCGGCGAAATCATCCGGTATCTGATCCCACGCCATTCGATCTCCGCAGACAGGAGCGATCGGACGAGACCCACCAGCGTGATCAGCGAAGCCAGCGGACCTGCGAAAAGGTGCGCGAAGCGGTAACGGCGCAGGGCTTCCGCATGCCGTGGGAAGAGCAACACCACCGCTCGCAATCGGATCCAGGCCTTCAGACATCGAACGAGATAGATCGTGCCCACGATGGCGGCCAGAACACCGGTGAGTGGAGCCACGTGGTCGAGCAAAAGGGCCACCGCGACGAGGCCTGCCCCACCCCAAAAGGCCACGTTGTTCAAGATCTCTGACGCGAGGCCGAGCTTCCACAGGCTCGGATGATAGACGCGCGTGATGGCCAGCTGACGGTAACTCCACGAGAACAACTCCCCCAAGCTGCAGTCTTCGTGTGTGAAGCTCAGGCAACGCGGTTGAAAGCGAATGGATAGACCGTGAGCCCGGATGGCCTGACTCGCGGCGTAGTCATCGCTGACCGCACTCACCCAGCGGTCCGCCACCCCAGCCGCGGTGAACGTCTCCCGCCGCATGGCCATGGCCCCACCCCAGGCGAATGGACAGTCCCCGCTTCCCATGAGTCCGGCGATCCCGGCATTCCACACCGAGCGCAGAACGGACCCCACCCCTCCCGTCTCCGGCAGGTACCACCGGAATCCCGTGCTGGCGCCGACGTCTGCGCACCTGAGCGGCCCGACAAGATACCGGAGCCATGCCCCCTCGGGACGAATGTCCGAATCACCGAACGCGAGGACCTCGTCTCCGTCTCGCACGAACCTCAGCGCGTGGAGCAGGTTGTGCACCTTCTGGCCCCGCCGCTGCGCTGTGCCTGCGAAGAGGATGGTCGCCGCTCGGTCAGGATGGTCCGCGAGGACGCGCTGCATGATGGGGACGGAGGGATCCGTACCACTCTCGGTGACGAGAAGGATCTGGAGATCCGGATAGTCGAGGCAACAGAACGCCCTCAGGTTCTCCTCCATCCCGGGATCGACTCCCCGACAGGGGACGATGAGCGTGGTCGGCGGCGAGAACTGGTCGGGGGGCCGGTTGCACCACCACCGGAACAGCCGCGCCAGCCTCCAGCCTCCACGGAGCGAATGAAGCGCCTCGGCAAGGGACGCAGTTGCCAGGGCAGTGAGAAAGAGAACCAGGATAGGATGCACGGATGGTTAGGTGTTAGGTGATAGGTGGGGTGCGCTGCCTGACCTCACTGTTCGCCGGCCACTGCTCACCGCTCACTGACCTACCGCATCGCCGGTTGGCGATCCACCACTTTCCGCCCGAGGGGGATGTCGTGAAACTTGACCTTTGGACTGGACTTCACGCTGTCGTGGATGAAGCAGATGTGCGTACACCAGCACTGGTCTTCAACGATCTGTTCGGTCTCGCGGCTCATCGCTGCGGACGGATAGGCCTTTCGGAAATCGCAACCGACCTCACGGAGGCTCGTCACCTTCCCCCGTAGCTCACACGCCCGGACATCACCGTTGTAGTCGACGACGAGAATGGTTTGTCCGGCCCTGCACGGCATCGGCCAGGGTGTGGAATGCTCGTAGTTCTGTTCCTGGACCGTGTAGTAGAAATAGAGTGTCTGCGTGTAGTAGAACTCCTTGAAGCTGCCCTTCAGATTGCCGCCGTGCTTGGCTCCCAGCTTTCGACCGTAGTGCTCGTGAATCGGTCTCGCGGCTTCGTAGAACCGAGCCAGGCGCTCGCGGTCCACTCGCTTGAGATCGGGATCTTTCGGGTCACCGCGGATGATCTGGAAATACTGCC